>CACWQW010000027.1 GCA_902763085.1 Dongibacter bovis | reverse complement strand
CTCGGCGGCGGCCACGACGAGCGCGAGCAGACGCTCAACCAGCTGCTCGTCGAGATGGACGGCTTCGCGGCGAATGAGGGCATCATCATCATCGCGGCGACAAACCGCCCGGACATCCTCGATCCCGCGCTGCTGCGCCCGGGCCGCTTCGATCGCCAGATCGTCGTCGACAAGCCGGACGTGCGCGGTCGCCTCGCGATCCTCAAGGTCCACGCGAAGGGCAAGCCGATCGCCAAGGATGCCGATCTCGATATCCTCGCGCGCCGCACGCCGGGCTTCACGGGCGCGGACCTCGCGAACCTCGTGAACGAGGCGGCCCTGCTCGCCGCGCGCCGCGACAAGCACACGATCGGCATGACGGAGCTCGAGGAAGCCATCGAGCGCGTCATGGCGGGACCGGAGCGTAAGAGCCACATCATGAGCGACGAGGAGAAGCGCCTCACGGCGTACCACGAGGGCGGCCATACGCTCGTCGGCATGATGCTCAAGCACGCGGATCCCGTGCACAAGGTCACGATCATCCCGCGCGGGCGCGCGGGAGGCTACACGCTCATGCTCCCGAAAGAGGACAGGAGCTACGCGACGCGCAGCGAGCTCCTCGACCGGCTCAAGGTCGCGATGGGCGGTCGCGTCGCCGAGGAGGTCGTGCTCAAGGAGATCTCGACGGGTGCCTCGCAGGACATCAAGCAGGCGTCGCGTATCGTGCGCAGCATGGTCATGCAGTACGGCATGAGCGACGTGCTCGGCCCAGTGTCGTACGGCGAGGACGCGAACCATCAGGTCTTCCTCGGCCGCGACTTCAACAACCAGCGCAACTACTCCGAGGAGGTCGCGAGCGAGATCGACAAGGAGGTCCGCCGCATCATGGAGGACGCTTATGAGGCGTGCCGCCAGATCATCACGGAGAACCGCGATAAGCTCGACCTCATCGCACAGGCGCTCCTCGAGCGTGAGACGCTCACGGCGGCGGAGCTTGACGAGCTCCTGAAGACGGGCAAGCTCCCCCCTCCGCCAGAGGATCACGACGGCGGAGACGACGACACGGGGAAACCAGCGCTGACGCCGCTCGCACCGGCGGAGCCGGCCGTCGCCGCGCCGCAGCCCGTACCGGAGGCGGCGCCTGAGGAAGAGACGGCGCATGCCGGCGGGACGGAGCCGAAATTCAACGTCACGCATTACAGCAAGTAAATGGCGCCCGTTCGCACGTGTGGGAGCGTATACAAAGCGCATTGGGAACTAACCTGAACGCACCTGAAACGCACCTGGAACGTGCAGCGCCCCTTAGGACACGCATGGCTCTTGCCATGCGTGTTTTTTGCGTATCGCCGCCTCGCGCGTCTTGCAGCATCGTTTTCCGAAGGAGAATTGCCGGTCGACAAACTTCGCGTGATGGCGTTATAATGAGATGATATCTTGGGAGGGGGAATCGGTTTGCGTCAGGAAATCCTGCGCCTGCTGCGTCAGGCAGGCGACCACTATATCTCCGGTGAGGAGATCGCGGAGGGGCTCGGCGTCTCGCGCACGGCGGTCTGGAAGCACATCAAGGAGCTGCGGCGCCTCGGCTACGACATCGTGAGCCAGGCGCACAGCGGCTATCGCCTCGAGAAAGCGCCGGACCTGCTCACGCCGGAGGAGGTCGCACCGCTCCTCAAGACGGAGACCATCGGCAGACATCTCCTCTACCAGGAGGAGACGCGCTCGACGAACGAGGACGCGAAGGCCGCGGCAGCGCAGGGGGCGCCGGACGGTACGGTCGTGCTCACGGAGTTCCAGGGAACGGGGCACGGCCGCCTCTCGCGCGGCTGGTTCTGCCCGAAGGGGAAGGGCATCCTTTTCTCCGTGCTGCTTCGCCCGCAGCGCATCCTGCCGCAGGACGCGCCGAAGTACACGCTGCTCGCTGCGGTCGCCGTCGTGCGCGCCTGCCGCGCGCGCGGCCTCGAGGTCGGCATCAAGTGGCCGAACGACGTGCTTGCGGATGGGAAAAAGCTCGTCGGCATCCTCACGGAGATGAGCGCCGAGATGGAGCGCATCCACTACATCATCATCGGCATCGGCATCAATGTCAACATCGAGGCGGCGGCGTTTGCGCCGGAGCTGCGAGAGACGGCGACGTCGCTCGCGCTCCTCGCGGGCAAGCCGCTCGACCGTCGCGCCATGCTCGCGGATATTCTCTGCGAGATGGAGCGCCTGACCGCGGGCGTGCAGGCGCAGGGCTTCGCGCTTGTGCTCGACGAGTGGCGCCGTCTCTCGCTCACGCTCGGTCAGGAGGTGCGCGTCCTCGGCGTCAATGAGACGTTTACGGGACGCGCCGTCGACATCGACGCGGACGGTGCGTTGCTCGTTGACACCGGGGAGGGACGCCGCCGCGTGCTCGCGGGCGACGTCTCCATCCGCCCCGCGGGCGCACGGCAGGAACGCTGAAGGAGGAACGCACTTGCTTTTAGTATTTGACATCGGCAACAGCAACATCGTGCTCGGCACCTACGAGGGCAGGAAACTGCTCAAGCATTGGCGCGTCTCGACGGACCGGCAGAAGACCGGCGACGAGTACGGCATGCTCATCAACGACCTCTTCTCCTATCAGGGCATCCGGATGGGGGACATCGATGCCATCATCATCTCCTCCGTCGTGCCGCCACTCGTCGTGCCCATGATCAAGATGTGCGAGCGCTATTTCCACATCAAGCCGCTCATCGTCGGGCCCGGCATCCGCACGGGCATCCGCCTCCACTACGAGAACCCGCGCGCGAGACCGCATCGTCAACGTCGTCGGCGCCTACGAAGCCTACGGCGGGCCGCTCATCGTCATCGACATCGGCACGGCGACGACGTTCGACGTCGTCGACACGAACGGCGATTTCCTCGGCGGCGTCATCGCGCCGGGCCTCGGCACCTCGTCGGACGCGCTCTTCGCGCGCGCTTCGCAGCTGCCGCGCATCGAGCTCGTGCCGACGAAGCAGATCATCTGCCGCAACACCATCCAGGGCATGCAGGCGGGCATCATCTTCGGCTACGTCGGCCAGATCGACGGCATCGTGCGCCGCATCAAGCAGGAGTACGGGCATCCCATGAAGGTCATCGCGACGGGCGGCTTCGCGCGCATGATCGCCAGGGAGTCCGTGACCATCGACAAGGTCGACCATTTCCTCACGCTCTCGGGCCTCCAGGTGCTCTATGAGCGCAACGAGGAAAAGCACCGAGAAAGGAACCCGCAGGCATGAGCGATGTATGGAGCATCCGCATCGGCGCGTTCCGCTTCGAGACGCCCGTATTCCTCGCGCCGATGGCGGGCGTCACGGACACGGCCTACCGCATCATCGCGCACGAGATGGGCTGCCCGCTCTGCTACGCGGAGATGGTATCGAGCCAGGGCATCCATTTCAGGAACGAGCGCACGCTCTCGATGCTCGCTTCAGAGCCAGGCGAGCGGCCGCTCGCGATGCAGATCTTCGCGAACACGCCGGAGATGGCGGCCGAGGCGGCAAGCTACGTCGAGTCGCTCGGCACGGCTGACATCCTCGACTTCAACATGGGTTGCCCCGCGCCGAAGATCGTCAAGAACGGCGAGGGCTCCGCGCTCATGCGCGAGCCGGAAAAGGCGGAGCGCATCCTCGCGGCCATCCGCCGCGCGGTGAAGATGCCCGTGACCGTCAAGATGCGCATGGGCTGGGACGAGGAGCACATAAACGTCGTCGAGCTCGCAAGGCGCGCCGAGGCCGCGGGCGTCGACGCCATCGCCGTGCACGGCCGCACGCGCGAGCAGTTCTACCGCGGCAAGGCGGACTGGGACATCATCCGCCGCGTCAAGGAGGCCGTGCGCGTGCCCGTCATCGCCAACGGCGACGTGCGCACGTATGACGATCTCGACGCGATCCGCGCGGCGACGGGCTGCGACGCCGTCATGATCGGCCGCGCGGCGCAGGGAAATCCGTGGATTTTCCGCCAGCTCACGCACTACCTCAGGACGGCTGAAATACAAGGGCGACTACGTCGGCCCGCGCGAGATGCGCAAGCACGCGACCTGGTACACGCGCGGCATCGTCCACGGCGCCATCCTGCGCGACCGCTTCAACAAGGCGACGACGCGTGAGGATTTCGTGGCGATCCTCAGAGAATATTTTGACTATGACGCCTGAGCGGCTGCGCTCGGGCTGGAAAGGAAGATTTTTCATGGCAGAGGAAGAAAAGAAAACATCTGTATATCTGACCTACAGCGAGGAGGAGAAAAAGGAGCTCGAGGCACTCAATGCGGGCTACCGCGACTTCCTCAGCCGCTGCAAGACGGAGCGCGAGAGCGTCCAGGAGGCCGTGCACCAGGCGGAGGCCGCAGGCTACCGCGACCTCGCGGGGCTCATCGAGGGCGGCGAGCGCCTCCAGCCGGGCGACAAAGTCTATGCCGTCAACATGAAGAAGGCAATCGTCCTCTTCCAGATCGGCGAGGCGCCGCTTGCGGACGGCATGAACATCCTCGGCGCGCACATCGACACCTGCAGCCTCGACGTCAAGCAGAACCCGCTCTACGAGGACGGCGGGCTCGCCTACCTCGACACCCACTACTACGGCGGCATCAAGAAATACCAGTGGACGGCGCTGCCGCTCGCGCTGCACGGCGTCGTCGTGAAGAAAGACGGCACGGTCGTCGACATCTGTATCGGCGAGTCGGAGGACGATCCCGTGTTCTGCGTGACCGATCTGCTCATCCATCTCTCGCAGGAGCAGATGAAAAAGACGGGCGCCAAGGTCGTCGAGGGCGAGGATCTCGACATCCTCGTTGGCAACTACCCGCTGAAGAAAGAGGACAAGGAGAGCGTCAAGGCGGGCGTGCTCGCCCTCATCGAGCAGAAATACGGCTTTGCGGAAGAAGACTTCCAGTCCGCCGAGCTGCGCCTCGTGCCGGCGGGGAAGGCGCGCGAGCTTGGCTTCGACCGCAGCATGACGCTCGCCTATGGGCAGGATGACCGCGTCTGCGCCTACACCTCCCTGCGCGCGATGCTCGAGAACACGAGCACGCGCCGCACCTCCTGCTGCCTGCTCGTCGACAAGGAGGAGATCGGCAGCGTCGGCGCGACGGGCATGCAGTCGCGCTTCTTCGAGAACACCGTCGCCGAGCTCATGCGCCTCGTAACTGGCACGGAGAGCGACCTCGCCCTGCGCCGCTGCCTCGCGAACTGCAAGATGCTTTCCTCCGACGTTTCGAGCGCCTACGACGCGCTCTATGCGAGTGCCTATGACAAGAAGAATGTCGCCTACCTCGGCCGCGGCATGGTCTTCAACAAATTCACCGGCGCGCGCGGCAAGAGCGGCAGCAACGACGCGAACGCCGAATACCTCGGCGAGCTCCGCCGCATCCTCGATGAGCGGCACGTCCGCTACCAGCTCGCCGAGCTCGGCAAGGTAGACCTCGGCGGCGGCGGCACGATCGCCTACATCATGAGTCTCTACGGCATGCAGGTCGTAGACTCCGGCGTCGGCGTCCTCTCCATGCACGCGCCGTGGGAGGCGACGAGCAAGGTCGACGTCTACGAGACGAAGAAGGGCTACATGGCGTTCCTCGCGCTCGCGTGAGGCCTGGGAAAATTCATCAACAAGGAGAATGAGAAGCGGATATGGTCAAGGAGATTCGTCAGAGAAATGAACAAGTGAAACCGAACGAGCGCGGGCTGCGTGTCTTGCGCGAGAACTTCCCCGGCTGTTTCCGCGCAGATGGGACATTTGATCTCGTGCGTTTCCAAGAGGAAATCAAGGAAACGACGGACGTCGTCAGTGAGGGATACGAGCTGAAGTTCCTCGGGAAAGAGTATGCGAAAATGCTTGCCGCGCTGGACACGGAGACAGTCCTCGTGCCGGATGAAGAGCAGAACGCACAGCCAGAGAATGCCGCGAGCGGGAACATCTATCTGAGCGGCGACAACCTCGACGGACTCAAGCACCTCCTGAAATCGTATGCGCACAGCGTGAAATGCATCTACATCGATCCGCCGTACAACACGGGCTCTGACGGCTTCGTCTATAACGACACCTTCGCCTTTACGACGGCGGAGCTTGTGCAGAAACTCGACATCGATGAGGAAGAGGCTGCGCGCATCCTCGACATGACGACACGCGGCTCCGCCTCGCACTCTGCATGGCTGACGTTTCTTTACCCGCGCCTGATGCTCGCGCGCGATTTATTGTCAGAAGATGGCGTTATTTTTATCTCGATTGATGATAATGAGCAAGCGAACTTGAAACTGCTTTGTGACGATATCTTCGGTGAGAATAATTTCGTCGATACTGTGATTTGGCAAAAGAAATACAGTCCTCAAAATGCCGTCGAGTGGTTTTCTGAAAATCATGACTTCATTCTTGTCTATGCACGACAAAAAGAAAAGTGGCATCCGCAGCTCTTGCCGCGTACGGAGGAAATGAATGCTCGTTACCGTAATCTTGACAACGACCCGCGTGGCCCCTGGAAGGCTGAGAATGCAACGGCGCAGGCAGGCCATGGCACAGCGAGTCAGTTCTATGTGCTCAAGGCGCCGAATGGCAAAGAGCATACGCTGCCGAGCGGTCGCTGCTGGCTTTATACGCAGCCAGTGATGCAGAAGATGATTGCGGAGCAGCGCGTGTGGTTCGGCGAAGACGGCAACAATGTGCCTGCCATCAAACGTTTCCTCAGCGAGGTGAAACAAGGAATCGCCTGTCAGACCATTTGGCGTTATGAAGATGTCGGTCATACCCAAGAGGGGAAAAAAGAGCTCAAGGCACTTTTCCCTGAGGGAATTCCTTTTGAAACGCCGAAACCGACGCGACTTCTGCGGCGCATTTTGCAGCTGTCAGGTGAGGACGACTTCACGGTTCTAGATTTTTTTGGCGGCTCTGCGACAACCGCGGAGGCAGTTATGCAGGAAAATATAGAAAATGACAAGCATCTGCGTTATATCCTTGTACAGATAGCAGATCGCGTCGAAGCGGGCAGCGAAGCAGAAAAAACAGGTTTTCATACGCTCGATGAAATCGGCAGGGAACGCATCCGCCGTGCGGCGGAGAAACTTCGTGCGGCGCATCCAGAGACGCAGGCAGATCTCGGTTTCCGCCACTATACGCTTTCTGCCGCCTCGCAGGATACGCTCGACAAGCTCGATGCGTTCGATCCGACGCGCGATGCTGATATGTTCGTGAAGGACAACTGGCTCGCGAAGTTCGGCAAGGAGACGGTGCTCGCGACTTGGCTCGTGCGCGATCACTACGGCTTTGCAAAACCGGAGGTATTGGATTTTGCGGGCTATCCCGCCTATTTCATGCAGCATCATCTCTATTTGCTCGATGAGGGACTCTCCGAAGAGGCCATGGAGGCATTGCTCGTCCGCTATGAGACGGATGGGACGTTCAATCCCGAAAACCTCGTGTTGTTCGGTTATAGTTTCACCTTCGATGAGCGCGCGTCCCTCGATATCAATGTGCGGCGTCTGAAGGATACGGGCAAGTCTCTCGCTGTTCATATCGATGTGCGTTATTGAGGTGTGCTGATGGAGTTCGTTTTAGAAAGTTCGCTGCCGCATCAGCAACGCGCTGTCGATGCTGTGGCAGAGGTGTTCGCTCATGTGGCGATGACAGCGCCCCCGAAGTATTATGCGAATCCCTGTTTTGATCGCAAGGATGCGCGTCTGCTGGATAATATTCTGCGCGTCCAGAGGGAACGCTCTGTGCCGGCAAAGTATCGCGGGCGGAGTCAGCCGTCCAAGGCGCTCGGCCTCGATATCAAGATGGAGACGGGGACGGGGAAGACGTATGTCTATACGAAGACGATGTATGAGCTGCACCGCCGCTATGGTTTCAATAAATTCATCCTCGTAGTGCCGTCGCTCTCCATCAAAGCGGGGACGGCACAGTTCCTCTTGGATGCAAGTGTGCAGCGGCATTTCCGTGATGTCTGCGGCTATCAGGCAGAGCTCGTGCCGTGTGTGCTGGAGGCGCAGAAACGAGCGAAGGGGCGTCAGTTCTTCCCGAGTGTCGTAAGTGAGTTTGTCAAGGGTTCGTGCCAGAGCAGCGATCGGATCTTTGTCCTGCTGCTCAACATGCAGCTTTTGACGGGCTCGCAGATGCTGAAGCGGGATGATTATGACTACGGGCCGGAGAGATTCTACCGGCCGTTTGCAGCGCTCAAGGCAACGCGCCCGTTCGTCCTCATTGATGAACCGCATCGTTTCCAGCGGACGCAGGCTGCGTATCGGACCATCGAGAAGGAGCTTTTGCCGCAATGCATTATCCGCTATGGCGCGACCTTTCCGACGGTCGTACAGGGGCGCGGCAAGAAAAGAGCCGAGGTCAAGGATTATGCCAATTTGCTCTATGATTTGAACGCTTGCGCAGCGTTCAATCAAAACCTCATCAAGGGGGTCATAAAGGAACACTTTGAAGCGCCGTCCGGCAGCGAAGAAAAAGTAAAGATCACAAAAATCGAGAGCAAGAAAGCCGTCCGCCTTCAGGATATCCGCCGTGAGGAAAAGCGACTCATCAAGGAGTCCTATACACTGGCAGCGGGAGATGCCCTCTCGCTTGTGAGTCCTGCGTTCCGCGGGCTCATGGTGCGGGAAATCAAGAGGAATACGGTCGTGTTCTCCAATGGCGTCGAGAAGCGCACAGGCGAAGAACTCGATGCCAGTGCATACATGACTTCATATCAGGAGGCCATGCTCGACCTTGCTTTGAAACGCCATTTCCAGGTGGAGCGGCAGAACTTCCGCCGCCCGTTCAAGATCAAGCCGCTCGCGCTCTTCTTTATCGATGATATTGCGGCGTTTCGTGGCACGGAGAGCGAGCAGCCGTATCTGCGGGAGTTCTTTGAGCGAGCGCTGCGGCGGCAGATGGAGGAGCTGCTCAGAGAGCTTTCACCGGAAGAGGACGAGTATCGCGCCTATCTTAAGGCGAGCCTCGCGGACATATCCGGCTGTCTTGGCGGTTATTTCGCGCAGGATCATAGTGAGAGCGATCCCGAGGTTCAGCGTGAGATGCAGGAGATCCTTTACGGGAAGAAAGAGCTTTTGACGATCCGCAGGCCGGATGGCAGCTACAATGTGCGCCGGTTCCTGTTCTCCAAATGGACGCTCAAGGAGGGCTGGGACAATCCGAATATCTTCACCATCACGAAATTGCGCTCTAGCGGCAGCGAGATCAGCAAGCTGCAGGAGGTAGGGCGCGGTCTGCGCCTGCCAGTGGATGAGAACGGCAACCGTATCGCGGGGGAGGCGTTCTATCTCACCTATATTGTCGATTTCACCGAGGCGGATTTCGCAGAGAAACTCGTGCAGGAGATCAACCATGATGTGACGGAGGTCACGCTGGTGACGACGGCACAGATTGTGACCGTGGCAAAGGCCTATGGCATTCAGCCGCCGGAGCTGCTCAAGGCCGAACTGCTGAGGGACGGCTTCATCGACTTGGATGATCGCGTGCGGGAGGAACGGCGCAGCGAGCTTCTGGAGAAATATCCTGAGTTCGCGGCGGGCGTCGAGCGCGGCAAGATTCTTGACGCGAATCATCAGAAACCGCAGGAGGTACATGTCCGCCCCGCGCCTTATCAGGAGCTCAAGGCGCTCTGGGAAAAGCTGAATCAGCGGTATTTGTTCCACTATGACAAAGACATCGAAAAGGAACTGCCGGAGGCGCTGTTTCAGTTGCTCAGGGAGCATAGCGGCATTTTTTCTGGTATGGTTCTGCATAGTGAGCGTGCAAAGATTCAGGGAGATGCTGCGCAGACTGGCCGTATGATGGTCGCACGAGAAAGCGGCATGACTGTCGGCTTTGCGCAGCATCTCTCCTATGGCGTATTTCTGCGGCGGCTTTCGAGTGCAACGAATTTGCCGTTGCCTTTGCTGCATGACATCTTTGTGCGTTATGCGCGCGAGGTGGCCCCGCTCGGCGCTGCGGCGTTTACGGAGGCGACGGTTCAAGGCTTTTTGAGTGTGTTCCTTGATTGGCAGGAGACACACTTGCTTTCGCGGTTTCACTACAAGCAGATGCCGCGACAGGACAAGGAGACAAAGCTCACGTATGCCGATGGCGCTTTGAAGCCGTCGCTCCCGCAGGCGGATGTTGGTATTTATGTGGAGGAAGGGCTCCCCCTGGCCAAATATCTTTACGATGTAATAGCCTATGATTCACCGCTCGAGAAACAAAACATTCTCTCCGATATAGAGAATGTGTCTGTCTACGGCAAGATTCCCCGCCGCAGCATTGCCATTCCGACGCTGGCGGGCATGTATAGCCCGGATTTCATGTACGTTGTGAAAAAGAAGGATGGGACGACGGAGCTCAATGTTGTCATCGAGACGAAGGATGTCAAGAAACGGGAGGATTTGCGAGGGGATGAGAAGGTGAAAATCCGCTGCGCGGAACGCTTCTTCGAGAGCCTGAAGGAGGATGGCTTCGCGGTGAAGTTCCGCACGCAGATCCGACATGAGGAGATGAAGAATATCCTGGATGAATTGATGGAGTAGAGAATCACATGGCAGGAAATTGCGAGTTGAAATCAGCTCTTTGCTATGCTAGAATAAAGTCGTTACATCGTAAATGCGATGACGGAGAGAGTACCGCGAGGGGAAACCGCAAGCGAGCCGGGTGAGGTGAGAGCCGGTGGGGAGTAGCCTGGCGCGAAGATCGCTCCTGAGCAGCGGGCTGAACGAGGAGTAGGCTTCGCCGTGTTTCCGCGTTAGGGAATAACAGATGCTGGTCTGTGAAATAGGTGGTTGATTGATGTGCGTAGGAGCCTTCATCCTGTTTTGGGATGGAGGCTTTTTTGATGATAAGGAGGAGTTCGTTTGTATCAGAAAGTCGATACGAACCTCAATTTCGTGGACAGGGAAAAAGAGGTTCTGCAATTCTGGAAGGAGCATGACATCGCGCAGAAGGCCATCGACCAGCGCGAGGGCAGCGATACGTTCACGTTCTACGACGGCCCGCCGACGGCGAACGGCAAGCCGCACATCGGTCATGTGTTGACGCGCGTCATCAAGGACATGCTGCCGCGCTTCGCCTCGATGAAGGGCAAGAAGGTTCTCCGGAAAGCGGGCTGGGACACGCACGGCCTGCCCGTCGAGCTCGAGGTCGAGAAGGCCATCGGCATCAACGGCAAGGAGCAGATCGAGGCGTACGGCATCGAGCCGTTCATCAAGAAATGCCGTGAGTCGGTCTGGAAGTACAAGGGTATGTGGGAGGAGTTCTCCGATGTCGTCGGTTTCTGGGCGGACATGGAGCATCCCTACATCACCTATGAGAACGACTTCATCGAGTCCGAGTGGTGGGCGCTCAAGGAGATCTGGAAAAAAGGCCTGCTCTACGAGGGCTACAAGGTCGTCCCGTACTGCCCGCGCTGCGGCACGCCGCTCTCCTCGCACGAGGTCGCGCAGGGCTACAAAGACGTCACGGAGCGCTCGGCGATGGTTGAGTTCGGCGTGAAGGGCGAGCCCGACACCTGCTACCTCGCCTGGACGACGACGCCCTGGACGCTGCCGTCGAACCTCGCGCTCTGTGTGAATCCTGAGGTCGACTATGTGAAGGTGCAGGTCGGGGAGAAGAAATACATCCTCGCCGAGGCTCTCGTCGACAAAGTGTTCGAGGACGTGCCGGGCGAGCGCACGGTGCTCGCGCGCTGCAAGGGCAGGGAGCTCGTCGGCCGGGAGTACGAGCCGCTCTATCCCTACGCTGTCGGCAAGATGAAGCCGGGCAAGAAATCGTTCCTCGTCCTCGCAGACGACTATGTCACGACGGAGGACGGCACGGGCATCGTCCATCTGGCACCGGCCTTTGGTGAGGACGATAACCGTGTCTGCATGGCGAACGGCATCGGCTTCGTGAACTTCGTCAACAGCAAGGGCGAGCTCACGGAGGACACGGACTGGCCGGGCGTCTTCGTCAAGAAGGCCGATCCGCTGATCCTCAAGGACCTCGAGGAAAAGGGCAAGCTCTTCAAGGCGCCGGAGTTCACGCACAGCTATCCCCACTGCTGGCGCTGCGATACGCCGCTCCTCTACTACTCGTTCCCGACCTGGTTCATCAAGATGACGGCGGTCAAGGATGAGCTCGTCGCGAACAACAACACCGTCAACTGGATCCCGAAATCCATCGGCCAGGGACGATTCGGCAACTGGCTCGAGCACGTGCAGGACTGGGGCCTCTCGCGCAACCGCTACTGGGGCACGCCGCTCCCCGTCTGGGTCTGCCCCGACTGCGGCGAGCAGCACGTCATCGGCTCCATCGCCGAGCTCAGGGAGATGAGCGACAACTGCCCGGAGGATATCGAGCTGCACCGTCCGTACATCGATAACGTCACGATCAAATGCCCGAAGTGCGGCAAGGAAATGCACCGCGTCAAGGAAGTCATCGACTGCTGGTTCGACTCCGGCTCCATGCCGTTCGCGCAGTGGCACTATCCGTTTGAGAACAAGGACATCTTCGAGCGGCGCTTCCCCGCGGACTTCATCTCCGAGGCCGTCGATCAGACGCGCGGCTGGTTCTACTCGCTCATCGCCATCTCGACGCTGCTCTTCCACAAGGCGCCCTACAAGAACGTCATTGTGCTCGGCCATGTGCAGGACAAGGAAGGCCGCAAGATGAGCAAGTCGAAGGGCAATGCCGTCGATCCGATGGACGCGCTCAAAAAGCACGGCGCCGACGCCATCCGCTGGTATTTCTACGAGAACAGCGCGCCCTGGCTGCCGAACCGCTTCCACGACGACGCCGTGCAGGAGGGCCAGCGCAAGTTCATGGGCACGCTCTGGAACACCTACGCGTTCTTCGTGCTCTACGCGAACATTGACAAGTTCGATGCGACGCAGCATACGCTCGACTACGAGAAACTTTCCGTCATGGACAAATGGTGCCTCTCGCGCCTCAATACGATGGTCAAGGAAGTTGACAGCGACCTCTCGCACTACCGCGTGACCGAAGCCGCGAAGGCACTCGAGACCTTCGTCGACGAGCTCTCGAACTGGTATGTGCGCCGCTGCCGCAGCCGTTTCTGGGCCAAGGGCATGGAGCAGGACAAGGTGAACGCCTACATGACGCTCTATACGGCGCTCGTCACGACGGCCAAGGCCGCCGCGCCGATGATCCCCTTCATGACGGAGTCCATCTACCAGAACCTCGTGCGCTCCATCGACAAGAACGCGCCCGAGTCCGTCCACCTCTGCGACTTCCCGCAGGCGAACGAGGCGCACATCGACGCGGCGCTCGAGAAAAACATGGGCGAGGTCCTCGAGATCGTCGTGCTCGGCCGCGCCGCGCGCAACGAGGCGAACATCAAGAACCGCCAGCCGATCGGCACGATGTACGTCAAGGCGGAGACCGTCCTGCCGGAGTACTTCCGTCAGATCGTCGAGGGCGAGCTCAACGTCAAGCACGTCGAGTTCAAGGATGACATGGAGGCCTATCTCACCTACACGCTCAAGCCGCAGTTCCGCGTGCTCGGCCCGAAAGTTGGCAAGAAGATGGGCGCCATTCAGAAAGCGCTCAAGGGGCTCAGCGGTCATGCGGCGAAGGAAGAACTCGACAGCACAGGCAAACTCGTGCTCCATCTCGCGGACGGCGACGTTACGCTCACGCCGGAAGACATCGAGATCACGATGGCGCAGACATACAACTGCCAGCGCTACGGCGGCGTGACCATCGCGCTTGAGACGACGCTCAGCGAGGAGCTCATCGAGGAGGGCTTCGTGCGCGAGATCATCAGCAAGCTCCAGACCATGCGCAAGGAAAACGGCTACGAGGTCACGGACCACATCGCTGTCTCTCTCGCGGGAAACGAGAAGCTCGAAGCCCTCGTGAAGAAGAACGAAGCGGAACTCCGCCGCGTCACCCTCGCCGACAGCGTCACCTATGACACGCTCGACGGCCACCAGAAGGAATGGAACATCAACGGCGAGACGGTCACGCTCGCCGTCAAGTGAAGCCGCAGGCCGCCGATCAGGCAGCACTGCGTGCCGAGTCGTGCGCAGGCGGGCAGGGGCATCCACACGCCCACGCGCACGGTCACTCCCACACGCAGACGAAAGCCGTGCTCAACCGCATGGCACGCCTCATCGGCCACCTCGAATCCATCCGCAAGATGGTCGAAGATGGCCGCGACTGCAGCGACGTCCTCGTCCAGCTCGCCGCCGTCGACTCCGCCATCAAAGGCGTCGGCCGCCTCATCCTCAAGGACCACATCAGCCACTGCATCGTCCATGCGGTGGAGGACCACGACGAAGAGGCCATCGAACACCTAAATAAAGCCATCGACCAGTTCCTGAAATAAGGGAAAATGGCAGAGAACTCCCAGCTCAACGGAAATATCTGTTGGGGTGGGAGTTTTTTGGTATCTCTCTTGGGTAGTGATTGCCAGTTCCATGATTCTTCCGGCTACGACTAGGTTCACCTCCCAAGAATGACTGCCACTTCGCCGAGAGGATTGCAGAGGCGCGAGAAAGTGGCGACATTCGCTACCTTCCTAAAAGCGCTCCAGTTGAAACTCATTCGATCGAAGTGAAAAAAGGATCAAGCAACCATCCCTCGATGACTCGATGCGCCGAGGGATGGTTGCTCGCTGTCGTTGCCAGAGGCAGAGAATCATGGACGATAGGATGAAACGGTTCACCACCGTTGACATGGAAATAAAAATATTTTTAATCTCTATTGAATGGGTATTGAAAATATTCTTATATTTGATATAATGAACTTGTATTTTTCAACTGACAGTTTGTTTTATTGGAGGATACAGGATGGCGACGGGGCGGTTTCATCAGCTGGTGCAGCAGGTGTTGCGCGAGAGCGAGCTGCAGCGCGTTTCGATGCGTGCGGGTGGCTCTGCTTCCGTGCGGGCGTTGCCTGCCGTCTCCGCTGTCGAGCGTCTCGTCGATTTCACGCTTGGCGAGGCGGTGGCGGAGGGGGCGAGCGATCTCCATTTCGAGCCTCAGGCAGATGGCGTCCGCATCCGCGTCCGTTTGGATGGGCTTCTTCAATTACGGCATGAACTTTTTCCGAAAAAGGTTTATGCCGTTTTTTTGTCGCGCATCAAGGTTCTGTCGCGTCTCGATCCAAGTGAGCAGCGGCGGCCGCAGGATGGGCATTTCTCCTTCACGCGGGAAGGGAAGGAGACGGATGTGCGTGTGGCGACGATGCCGACCATCGAGGGGGAGTGTCTCGTGCTGCGATTGCTCGCGCATGGCGGCAAGGTGTGGCGCATCGAGGAACTCGGACTGTCGGAGGAGAATGAGGCGTCGTTCCGCGCGCTTTGCGCTCAGCCTTCGGGACTTCTGATCATGAGTGGGCCGATGGGCTCAGGCAAGTCATCGAGCCTTTATGCGGCGCTTGCGACGCTGGCGAGCGAGCAGGCGAGCATCGTGACGCTCGACGATCCCGTGGAGTATCGCCTCGCAGGGGTCACGCAGGTAGAGGTCCGCGAGGAGGGTGGGCTCTCGTTCGCGGAGGCATTGCGCCATGTCCTGCGCCTCGACGCGGATACGATCGTCGTGGGGGAGATGCGCGATGCGGTGACGGCGGAGCTGTCGCTGCAGGCAGCGCTCACGGGGCATCGCGTCTTTACCACGCTGCACACGGAGGATGCCTGCAGTACGGTGTATCGTCTGCTCGATATGGGACTCGCGCCCTATCTGCTCGCGGCGACGCTCAAGGGGATCGTCGCGCAGCGGCTGGTGCGACGGGTCTGTCCGGAGTGCCGCGAGGAGGCGGAGCTTTCCGACGCGGATGCCCTCGCCCTCGGCAACGAGGCGCTCGCAGGTCACCGGGTGCAGCGAGGACGAGGGTGTCCTGCTTGCCACGGCACGGGGTATCGCGGCAGGATCGCCCTGCAGGAGGTGCTCGTGCCAGACGATGGGATGCGCGGTGTTGTCCTGCGTGGCGAGGGGCTTTCTGCCCTTCGCCGTGAGGCGCGGCGCGCCGGTTTTCGTCCGCTCCTTGCCGATGGGAGACAGAAGGTTCTCGCAGGTCTGACGACGGCGGAGGAAGTGAGGCGGGTGCTCTATGGCGGCTGAGGCGCAGATCGAGGCGCTGCTCGATGCGATGGTGCGCGCAGAGGCGTCCGACCTGCACCTCACGGCAGGCGCGCCCTCTTTCCTGCGCGTCGAGGGCAGGCTGTCCGCCCTGCCAGCGGTCTCTAGTGAGGCGCTGGCGGCGTGGCTCCAGGCACGAGGTGGCGTCTGGGAGGCACTCCGGTCGCGCTGCGCTGGCGTGGATTTCGCATGCACGCATGCGGGCAGGCGCCTCCGCGGGAATGCGTATCTCGTGCGCGGCGGCGTCGCGCTGACGCTGCGGCTGCTGCCCGCGCGGATCCCGACGCTCGCGGAGATCGGTGCGCCGCCTGGCTTCTGCGCGCTCGCGCAGGCAAGGCACGGGCTGATCCTCGTGACGGGGCGCGTCGGCGCGGGAAAATCGACGTCGCTGGCGGCGCTGCTCGGGGAGATGATGGCGGGGGGAGCGGGACTGCATGTCATCACGCTGGAGGACCCCGTGGAGTATCTCTACGCGGCACCGGGGAGCCTCGTGCACCAACGGGAGCTCGGCAGGGACTTCCTTTCCTTCGATGAGGCGCTGCGCAGTGCGTTGCGCGAGGACCCCGATGTGCTCCTCGTCACGGAACTGCGCGATCTCGCAGCGATGCGTGCGGCGCTCACGGCGGCGGAGGCGGGGATGCTCGTGCTCTCGACGCTGCACGCGCGGACGGCGGCAGAGGCCGTCCAGCGGCTGGCCGATTTCTTCCCCGCAGATGAGCGGGCGGCGGCGCGGGCATCATTCGCCGCCTCGGTGACGGCTGTCGTCTCACAGCGTCTCGTGCACGGTATGGCGGGGAGGCAGGCGGTGTTCGAGGTGCTGCTGCGGACGCCGGCGATCTGCCGCATGATCCACGATGGCGAGGAGCGGCAGATCCCCTCCGTGATGCTCGCGGGCAGGCGTGAGGGCATGACGACGTTCGCCGCAGAGGGCAGGCGTCTCTATGTGGCGGGCAGGATCACGCAGCAGGGGTATGAGGAGCTGCTGGGGGGACGGATGGATGGCGGTCTTTTCGTATCGGGCACACCGTCTTGACGGGGCGTGCGTGGCAGGCGAGGTGACGGCGCCTTCGGCGCAGGAGGCGCTCGCTGCCGTGAGGGAACAGGGGCTCTTCGTTTCCTCCCTGCAGGCGCGGGAGGCGGCGCCGTCGCGTTTCCGTGCGGCGCTCGCGCGCTGGTCCCGCGCTGCAGCGCGGCCGACGCTTGGACGGCAGAGGGCGCAGGAGCTCTTGCTCTGCCGACAGCTCGCCGTGCTGCTCCGCTCCGGCCTGCCGCTCTATGAGAGTCTCCTCGCGCTCGCCGGCAGAGGGACGTCTGCCTATGCGGCGCTCTTGCGCGAGCTCGCGGCAGGGTTGGCGGCAGGGCGGATGTTCTCCTCCGCGTTGCGGGAGCAGCCGCGCGTCTTTTCCCGCCTGACCGTCGAGATCGTGCGCGTCGGCGAGCGGTCGGGACAGCTGCCGGAGATGATGGCGCGGCTCTCCGACTGGCTCGTGCAGGCGCAGCGGAACCGCGAGCGGCTGCAGACGCTGCTGCTCTACCCGGCGGTGCTGTTTTTCCTGACGGTGGGCTTCGGTCTCTTCCTGACGTTTGCCGTTCTGCCGACGCTCTCCGCGCTGCTCCTGAGCTTCCAGGTGGCGCTGCCGCTGCCGACGCAGCTCTTGCTCGCCTGGAGCGCCTTCCTGCAGGAGGAGTGGCCGCGCGTGCTCTTGCTGCTCGCAGGTGCGGCGCTCGCCGCGCTCCTGCTGCTCCAAAGGCCTTCCATCGCCGAGCGCGTGGAGCGCCTGCGGTTTCGTCTGCCGCTCTTTGGCACGCTGCGCAGGGAGCTCGAGTGGTTGCAGATCTATCGTGCGCTCGCCGTGCTGCTTGGCTGCGGCATCTCCCTCGATGCGGCGGTGTTGCAGGCGGCGGATGTGACGGGGAGCCGCTACCTGCGGCGCCGCCTGCAGACGGTCGCCGTGGGCATCCAGCAGGGGCTGCCGCTCACGGAGCTCCTCGCCGGCGAGACGACGCTGCCGCCGCTCCTGCTCGAATTCCTGCGCGCGGGGGAGACGAGCGGCTGCCTGCAGGAGATGCTGGGGCACGGGGCGGCGTATGCGGAGATGCTCGCGGAGAACCACGCGGCGCGCCTGCAGGCGCTCGCAGAGCCCGTGGCGTATCTCATCGTGTTCTTGTTCGTCGCCGCGTTTGTGGCGGCGGTCTCCCTGCCGATCCTCGACATGATGCTCGTCGTCTGAGGCGGCGCTGCATCGGCAGGGGACAGCGATGTATGGAGGTGACAGGATGCTTGGTGGAGAGCGAGGGTATTCCCTCATCGAACTGATGCTTGCGATCACGGTGATCGGACTGCTTGCGGCTGTGGCGGCGCCGAAGGTGTCGCATGTGCTGGCGGTCAGCCGCTCACAGAAGGTGGCGGCGGACCTGCAGATGCTCGACACGGCGGTCGTGATGTACGAGGCGGAGAAAGGAAAGCTGCCGGCGGGCAATCAGATCGGCGTGCTGAAGGACTACGTGGAGCGGATCGAGAGCGTCAAGCCGCCCGCGGGCAGTGCCGTCATCGTCAACGGGCAGGAGACGACGCTCAGTGACGCGCAGTATACGTTGACGAGCGGCAATGGCAGTGCGCGGGCGACGTGGGGCGGGAACACGGCGGAAGCGTTCCTGCCCACGCGTGCGGGCACGGCGGCTGCCGCGGGTAACTGAGGGATGGAGCGAGGAATCTTCCTGCTCGCGTCCGGGATCTACATCGCGGTGCTGCTGCGCCTGGCGCTCGAGGATGTGCGCACGGGCTACCTGCCGGACCGCTGGGTCCTGCCGCTCGGTGCGGCAGGTGTGCTCCTGAGCGCGGCGGGCGTCTCGGTGCCGCCCGCGGAGGCGCTCGCCGGGCTCTCGTTCGGCGGGGGTGCGTTCTGGATCGTCCAGCGCCTGAGCCGCGGCGGCATGGGCGGAGGCGATGTGAAGCTCGCCGCCGCTATCGGCGCGTGGACGGGCTGGCCGGGCGTGCTGCCCGCGCTCTTCCTCGCGTTCCTGCTCGGCAGCCTCGTCGCGCTCGTTCTGCTCGGGCGCGGGCGCAGCCGCCGGGCGACGCTGCCGTTCGGGCCGTTCCTCGCGGCGGGCGGCAGCGTCGGCATGCTCTATGGGGCGCAGATCGTCCGTTGGTACTTGGAGGTGTTCCTATGAGACGGTGTCGCGGCGAGGCGGGCTACATCCTGTTCTATCCGCTGCTCCTGCTCGCGGTGTTCGGTGTCCTCGCATCGTCGTGCCTCCCGCGCTATACGGCGTGGTATCACCAGGCCGTGCTCACCTACGAGGCGGAGCGGCTCGCAGGGGAACTGCGCCTGCTGCAGCAGGCGTCGCGCACGGCGACGGTGCGCCTCGAGGCGGGCGAGACGATGAGCGCCCGGCGCCCGGAGCTGCGCTGTGACTACCAGGAGCGCTCGTACTGCCTCTGGCGCCCGCAGAGGAATGCGGCAGGGGAGGTCCGGTCGGGGACATTTCGCGTGCATCGTCTCTCGCCCGGCGTGCGCCTCCAGGTGCTCGACGCGGCGGCACAGTCGCGGATCTCCTTTGGATTCAACGGCGGGACGGTGACGCCGATGAGCTTCCGCTTCACGTATGACGGTGATGCGGCGGCGGTGAAATATGTGGTCGTGCACTCTGGCGGTCGCATCCGCGTGGGGGACAGATGGGAAAAGAACGTGGATTTCTAATGCTGGAGACGGCGCTCATCGGCGTGTTCCTGCTCGTGATGGCGGCGTCGTTTGCCTTGCCGCGCCATGCCGTGCAGCTGCGCAGTGCGAGTGCCGCGCGGCAGACCGCAGTGCTGCTCGCGCAGCAGGAGCTCGTGGAGCTTGAGCTCCTCGTGCGCGGCAGGCGGCAGGCACAGCCGCTCTCTGTGGGCTGGCTCGGCCCAGAGGACGATCTCGCGCGGCACGCGCGCCCCTACCGCGTGGAGGGCAGCGCCGAGCCGCAGCCGGGGGGATGGCAGCTGCGGACAGTCGTCACCTGGACCGCGCGCGAGGAGGAGGCTTCCGTGACGCTCGAGAGGTGGGTGGGTGCGCATGTGGAAAAGTGACGAACGGGGATTCCTCGCGCTCGGCATCGGGCTGCCGCTCTGGACGGCGGCGTTCCTCTGCCTGGGCGGCTGTTTCCTTTCCTATATGCACATGGTGCTCATGGAAAAGGCGGATCTCGAGCTCTCGCAGGAGATCCACACGGCGATGCAGATGATG
This sequence comes from Dongibacter bovis, assembly GCA_902763085.1. GTDB lineage: Bacteria > Bacillota > Negativicutes > Selenomonadales > Selenomonadaceae > Selenomonas_C. Next base: position 12,267 of record CACWQW010000027.1, on the reverse strand, counting down.
CTCACGGACGCTGCGGAGGCACAGGGCATCAAGCTCACGGGCTACGGCGGGGAGCCCGTGCTGCGGTTCCACAAGGCGGAGAGGGACTTTTCCGGCTGGACGGATGTCACGTACCTCGTGCGGAAGCGGGACGGGCGGCAAAGGCTGTACCGCGGCCATACGGACCCGCAGGGCTTCCAGCCGCTGACGGGCGACAATCTCCTCGGCAGGGTTGAGATCGATACGTTTGAGCCGACGATCCTGGCGAGCGGTGCCGTTCACGTGCGGCTGGGCGGGAGGTCTGTGCGAACGGGGCACCGCGTGGAGCAGACGGCGGAGTTCCCGCGGCAGGTGATCCGATGAGGCGGCGCGGCGAGCGGGGCATGAGCTCCATCGTTGGCATGTTCCTGCTCGGCGTCATGCTCTTTGCGGGGCTGGGGCTCCTGACACTCGAGCGGCAGGCGGCGCGGGCGGGCATCGGCTACGAGGATGAGGTGCGCTTGCGCCTGCTCGCACAGAGCGAGGCAGAGCGTCTGGCGGTCACGTTCGAGCGGGGCGGTGCGCGCGCGGGTTCCATCCTCACCGCAAAGGGGACGGTCCTCGCGCAGCAGGAGACAGCGCGGGACGGGCTCTCCTGCGTCACGCGTGCGTATGGGAAGGACGGGGAGCTCATCGTCAGCGCGCTCGCGTCGCGCGGCAATGAGGACCGGCTGCTCTCGATCGGCAGCTACGTGCGCGCGAAGGCGCATTTGCGAAAGGGCGAAGAGGGGGAAGGATATGTCTGGCTGGGGTGGCTGCCGTAGATGGCTGCAGGAGGACGTGCGCCGCGTGGCAGGCGTGGCCGTGGCGGACGGCCTGCTGCTGCTCGCCGGACTCGCGCGCGTCGGTGAGGCGTGGGAGGTCGCCTGCCTCGAGAGCGTGCTGCTCGCGCCGTCTGGGGAGGTATGGGCACAGGGCGTCGCGGAGAAGACGGCGGCCCTGCTCGCGCGCCTCGGCTGGGAAGACGTCCCCGTCGTGCTGGTGCTCCCGCCGGAGCGGACGGTAGAGGAGGAGATGCAACTGCCCGCACTGTCCGCCGAGGAGATCGCGCAGACGGCACATTGGGAGATGACGGCGCGGGACCCGTTCGGGGGCGCGCCCTTCCTGACCGCGTATGAGGCGGTGGGGGCGGGCGTCTACCGCGTGGCGGCCGTATCCAAGGGCGAGGCGGATGGGGCGCGGCGTGCCTTCGAGGCGGCAGGCGTGCGCCTCTGGGCCATCGCTTCTGTGCCGGCGGGCTTCCATCTGCTCGCGGAGGGCGCTGCCCTGCGCTGGGGCGACGCGGCGTTGCCGCTCTCCTCTGGGATGCTTGCAGAGGACGGCGCCTTCCACGCCTGGGATGAGCATTTCAGCGCCGCCCTCTACGGTGCGGCGCTGATCGTGCAGGCGGTGCCGGAGACGGGATGCGTTTTCCCGTTCGGCGAGGTCCGGCTCCGGAGACTCTGCGTGCGCCGCCTCGCGGGCATTGCGGCGGCGTTCGTCTTCGCCGGCCTGCTCGTCGCCACCGGGGTCGATGCCGGCTGCCTCTACCTCGCGCGCCAAGACCTGCAGAGGGAGCAGGCGGAGCTCGCGCTTTTGCGCGGAGACCGAAGCCGCATGGAGGACTTTCGTGAGGCGGAGGCGTGGATTGCGCAGCGAGATGACTGCCTGCGGGCGCTCTCCGCGAAGAATCCGCCCGCGGCGGCCGTCCTCTCCCTGCTCGGCACGCGCAACGTGCCGGGCGTCCGCCTCACCGCTCTGCACTTGGAGCCACACGAGCACCTGGAGCTCTTGGGAGAGGCCGTGACGTTCGATGCGCTCGCGGACTATCTCGGCGGCTTCGAGCAGCAGGAGGGCGCCCTCTCCGGCGAGGCGTCGCTCACGCATTCGACGCGCAGAGAGGACGGGAGCATCGAGTTCTCGCTGTCGCTTGCCTTGCCGGAGCAGATAGAGGCCGATGCTGAGACCGCCGCGGCAGGAGCAGAAGCCGGGGAGGAGGAAGGAGCGCGCGATGCGTCGATGGAATGAAGGGGAAGTGCTCGCGGTCGTCTTCGTCCTGCTCCTCTGCCTCGCCGCGGGGTGGTTCTGCTTCGTGCACCTGCCGCTCGTGCGGGCGCGCGCGGCGGCGCAGCAGGATGCGGAGGAGGCGCACCGCGTGCAGGTGGAGACGGCGAATTTCGCGAACGGGCACGCGGATTGGCAGGCAGCCCTCGCGGATCAGCAGCAGCGCCGCGGCTTTCTCGTACAGGCGCTTCCCTTGACGCTCGCGCAGGGCACGTTCCTGAGCCACCTCGAGCGGCAGGCGATCGCGCGCCACCTCGTGCTCTCGGGCGTCGTGCCCGCACCGGCGGAGATGGGCGCGGACGGCGTGAGCGAGCTCGTCGTGCGCGTCCGCCTCGTGGGAGATTATTTCTCGCTCGTGGACTTCCTGCAGGACATCGCTTCGCTGCGCATCGGCGGCCGCTTCGTCGAGGTGCGCGGCATCCGCGTGCGGAGCGACAGGGACGGCGCGCCGCTCACATGCGAGCTGACACTCGCGATCTTCGCGCTCGGCGAGCAGGGAAAGTGACGGCGCCCGGATTGACCGCCTGGGGCTTGCGTTCCTGGAATTTACATAGTAAGCTAAAAGAAATATCCCATGAGAAACACGAGGTGGCAACTATGAGTACATTACGCTTCCTGACAGCGGGCGAGTCCCACGGTCCCTGCCTGACGGCGATCCTGGAGGGCCTGCCGGCGGGACTGCCGCTCGACCTCTCCGCCATCAACCGCGATCTCGCGCGGCGGCAGCAGGGCTACGGGCGCGGCGGCCGCATGAAGATCGAGAAGGACAAGGCGGAGATCCTCTCCGGCGTGCGTTTCGGTGAGACGCTCGGCGGGCCGATCACGCTGCGCGTGGAGAACCGCGACTTCGCGAACTGGACGGACCGCATGGCGCCGTTTGGGCCGCCTGCCGGGGAGAAGGTCACGGCGGCGCGCCCCGGGCATGCCGACCTCACGGGCTATAAGAAGTACGCGCGCGGCGATATCCGCGACATCCTCGAGCGCTCGAGCGCTCGGGAGACGACGATGCGCGTGGCCGTGGGCGCCGTCTGCAAGGAGTTCCTGCGCTCGCTCGGCATCGAGGTCGTCTCACACGTCACGAAGATCGGCGGTGTCGCCGTCGATCCCGACCATATCGACGCGATGAGCATCGGCCATACCGACTCGGAGCTCAACTGCTGCGACGCGGAGGCGGAGGTGCGCATGAAGGAGCGCATCCGCGAGGCAATGGCGGCGGGCGATACCCTCGGCGGCACGTTCGAGGTCATCGCGCGCGGCGTGCCCGTCGGCCTCGGCTCCCACATCCAGTGGGACCGCCGCCTCGACGCGCGCCTCGCCGGTGCCATGATGTCGATCCAGGCGATCAAGGGCGTCGAGATCGGCGCCGGCTTCCGCTATGCCGACCTGCCGGGCAGCGCGATGCACGATGAGATGTACATCGAGGACACGCACGTCTATCGGAAGACGAATCACGCGGGCGGGCTCGAGGGCGGCATGACGAACGGGGAGCCCGTCGTCGTCCGGGCGGTCATGAAGCCGATCCCGACGCTCATGCAGCCGCTGCACTCCGTCGATGTCGCCTCGAAGAAGCCCGTGCTTGCCTGCAAGGAGCGCAGCGACGCCTGCGCGGTCTCGGCGGCATCCGTCGTCGGTGAGGCGATGGCGGCGTTCGTCATCGCCCAGGCCGTCGTGGAGAAATTCGGCGGCGATGCCATGGTGGACGTGCGCGCGGCGCTCTCCGCCTACAACGAGCGCGTGGAAAAGGACTGGTGAGGCTATGAAGAACATCGTCCTCATCGGCTTCATGGGCACGGGCAAGACGAGCACGGGGCGGTCGCTCGCCCAGCGCCTCGGCTTCTGCTTCATCGACCTCGATCAGAAGATCGAGGAGGCGGCGGGCATGACGATCCCTGAGATGTTCGAGCGCTATGGCGAGGCGTATTTCCGCGCGCGCGAACGCGAGGCCGTGGTGCGCGCCTCCGGGCGCTCGCATGCGGTCATCGCGACGGGCGGCGGCACGGTGAAGGATCCGGAGAACCGGCGCACCTTGCGCGAGAGCGGCGCCGTCGTCTGCCTGCAGGCGGATGTCGATACCATCTTGCAGCGGACGCAGACGCGCGGCGAGCGCCCTGTCCTCGACGGCAGGGATGAGGGAGACCGCCGCTGCGCCATTAAGCAGTTGCTGGAGGAGCGCCGGGCGCTCTACGAGGAAGCGGATTTCACGGTCGATACGAGCGACCGCTCGCCGCTGCAGGTCGTAGACGAGATCGTGCGGTTCCTGCGAGGAAGGGGTGGTTTGCATGTGTGAGAGCGAGCAGCGCCGCGTGCGCGTCGAGCTCGGCAAAGACAGCTATGACATCGTGATCGGGCAGGGACTCGAGGAGGAAATCATCGCGTTCGTCCGGGCACAGGGCTACTCGAGGAAGGCGCTCGTCGTGACGGACACGAACGTGGGACCGCGCTACGGAACACAGACCGTGCGCCTGCTCGAGCGGGCGGGGCTTTCTCCGCTCTGCGTCACGGTGTCGGCAGGAGAGCCGTCGAAGTCCCTCTCCGTGGCAGAGGACATCTACACGCGCGTCATCGAGCACGGGCTTGACCGACGTTCGCCCGTCTTCGCGCTTGGCGGCGGCGTCGTCGGTGACCTCGCCGGCTTCATCGCGAGCACGTACATGCGCGGCGTGCCGTTCGTCCAGCTGCCGACGAGCTTGCTCGCGCAGGTGGACTCGAGCGTCGGCGGCAAGGTCGCCGTGAACCATGCGCTCGGCAAGAACCTCATCGGCTGCTTCTACCAGCCCGACGCCGTCTTCATCGACCTCGACCTCCTCGAGACGCTCCCGGCGCGGGAGATCTCCACGGGGCTCGGGGAGATCATCAAGTACGGCATCATCTACGACGAGTCGTTTTTCGCGTTCCTCGAGCAGCAGCGGCAGGACATTCTCGCGCTCGCACCCGCCACCGCCCGTCACATGATCGCGCGCTCCTGCGAGATCAAGGCCGCCGTCGTGAGCCAGGACGAGAGGGAGGCGGGATTGCGCCGCATCCTCAATTTCGGCCATACGATGGCGCACGCCATCGAGCAGGAGACGGGCTACGTGCGCTACAATCACGGCGAGGCCGTCGCCATCGGCATGGTCGGCGCCGCGGACATCAGCTGCGCCCTCGGTCTCATTGAGGCGCCGGTCGTCCGTCGCGTCCATGACCTCATCGCCGCGCTCGGCCTGCCGACGCAGGCGGAGGGGTGCAGTGTCGACGCGATGTACGAGGAGATCTTCCACGACAAGAAGACCGTGAACGGCAGCGTTCACTGGGTGCTCATGGATCGCATCGGTCATACGCAGGTGCGCAGCGATGTGCCGGAGGCGGTGGTGCGTCAGGCGATGGCGCGGATTGTCGGTCTCGCGTGAGCACGCCGCTCGCGTAGTTCCACAAGGTATTGCAGATAGGATTTTCCTCCACAGGGACGGTCACGTCCCTGTGGATTTTTTGTGTTTCCTTTGTGTTTGATAAAATATCGACAACCATGTTTATTCGATAGCGATATCGTGCTAGAATGAAACAGCAACAAAGAAATAAAAGCAATGGAAATGGAAAAAGAAAGGGGAAGCCTATGGGAATCCAGAAAAAATTCGCCCTCCTGGCAGGCGTTGCCGGTGTGATCCTGGCGCTCATCGCCGTCACGGGCTATTATCTTTCCTATCGGATGCTGTCCGATAGCGTGCAGAGCGAGCTCTCCGCGGGGATGGAGACGCGGAGCACGGCCCTCGATGGCTGGCTCGAGGGCAAGGAGCAGCTGGCAGTCGCCGCTGCGAACCTCATGGCGAAGACGGATGACGGGACGAAGTCACCGGAGGAACTGCGCGCGCTGCTCTCGATGAGCGGCGAGGACACGAGCCAGGTCTCCGACCTCATCGTCGGCAACGCGAACGGGCAGATCGTCGGCTATCACGCGGGCGACCTCTCGGCGAAGCTGCACCCGACGGAAATGCGGTTCTACAATGAGCCGAAGGAAGCCGGCGGCGTGGTCTACATGGATACCTACGTCGACAAGGTGACGGGAAAGCTCGTCGTCACGATCGCGGCGCCGTATTACCGCGCGGACGGCAGCTACGGCGGCGCCATCGACGAGGACATCTTTCTCGATATCCTGCAGGACGAGGTGAAGCAGCTCAAGTACCGTGGGCAGGGCGCCGGCATCATCGTGGACCGGGCAGGCGTCGTCATGGCGGCGGAGGACGAGAGCCTCGTCGGCAAGAACGTCACGGACGTGCCGGGGCTCGCAGAGCATTGGGACGCGATGAGCACGGACGGCAGCGGCTATTTCTCCCTGCAGCAGGGCGGGGCGTCGCAGGTGTTCGCCTATGCGACGGTCCCCCGTACGAAGTGGATCGTCGGCGTCATGGTGCCCGAGCAGGTCGTCTTCGGCGCCATGACTTCCCTGAAGATCGCGTTCTCCGTGCTGACGATCGTCGGCATCCTGCTCATCGTTCTGGCGTGCCTGCGCTTCTCGAGCGACATCGTGCGCCGCATCCTCGCGCTCAAGGAGCATGCGGCAGCGCTCGCGGAGGGCAACCTCACGGTGGACGACATCCAGTTCCGTCAGATGGACGAGATCACGGAGCTCTCGGCGGGCTTCAATGCGATGAAGAACCACATCCGGAAGCTGATTCGTCAGATGACGGACACGTCGTCGCAGGTCGCGGCGTCGAGTGAGGAGCTCACGGCGTCTGCGCAGCAGTCGGCAGAGGCATCGACGAGCGTCGCGCAGAATGTCGCCGTCGTCTCGGAGAGTATGGAGACGCAGGCGAAGCATGTCGACACGGCGACGAAGAGCGCGCAGCAGGTCGCGGAAAACATCAAAGAGGTAGCACGGCGCACCGACCACGTGCGCAGCCTGACCGATGAGACGGCGCAGTCGTCGCAGCACGGGCAGGACATGATGCAGCAGGCAGTCGCACGCATGGAGCGCATCGAGCAGTCCGTGGACCAGTCTACGGAGGTCGTCGCGAAGCTCGGCGAGAACTCCAAGCAGATCGGCGACATCGTCGACACCATCGCGAGCATCGCGGAGCAGACGAACCTCCTCGCGCTCAACGCGGCGATCGAGGCGGCGCGCGCGGGCGAGCAGGGCCGTGGCTTCTCCGTCGTCGCCGATGAGGTGCGCAAGCTCGCCGAGCAGTCGCAGGAAGCGGCGGAGGAGATCCGCATGCGCATTACGAGCGTGCAGGCGGATACGGAGGCGGCGGTTTCCGCTATGCAGGGCGGCACGCAGGACGTCAAGGAAGGCGTCGCTGCCATCCGCTCCGTCGGCGAGGAATTCGCCCATATCATGGAGCAGGTCGCAGACATCCGCGCCCGCATGACGGAGATCGATGCGTCGGTGCGCTCCGTCTCTGACGGCGGGGAGCAGATCGCGCAGATCGTCAAGGAGATCGACGGAGTCAGCCGCACGACGAGCGATCAGACGTCCTCCATCTCCGCGGCGACGGAGGAGCAGTCCGCCTCGAACGAGGAGATCGCGGCGGCGTCGCAATCCCTCGCCAAGCTGGCGCAGGATCTCCAGGACATGGCGGCGCGCTTCCACATCTGAGGGAAGCCGTCTAGCGAGACCAAAACCATCGCGTGTATGGAAGATGAGGCTGCTGCACGAGGGCGCCCCTGGCAGGGGCGTCGCGCGCAGCAGCCTTTTCTGTGCCCGGACGGGGGAGAAAATCCCTGCCATTGAGGCGCTAATGGCGGCAGAACGTTTTGCAATTCATCGCCCGCCGTGCTATGATGGAGCGGATGGTAAAAGATGACACCGCGTGCGCGGGTTGTACTTTTGCCGAGGGAGTGGCAGACCGATGTCCCGCCCGTATCCGCAGGCCGGAACGGGACGTGGGAAGGAAGACCGCCTGTCAAGGGAAATGCGAGATGATAGCGCGCAGCAGCCCGTTGTGCGCGCTATCATCTCATCTGCACGCCCCATCGTCTCTCGGCGCCCCTCGGAGCTTGTCGGGGGAGAAAAAAGAATAAGGGCAGCGGCGGCAGCCGTTGCTTTCCATGCCTCTTTTACCAGAGAGTTCCTATCTTTTTGGCAAGGGAGGTTTTTTACTTGCAAAAAATCCAGAAGGGCATCGTCGACGATATGGCGGTGCTCGTCGCGGCGGCGGGCGTGATCGGCGCGCTCGTCCCGTCTGCCTTCGCCTGGGCAGGCAGCTATGTGAGCTGGCTGCTCGGGCTCGTGATGTTCGGCATGGGCATGACGCTCTCGGCCGCGGATTTCCGGCGCGTGCTCGCGCGCCCGCGGTACGTGGCGATCGGCGTCTTCGCGCAGTTCCTCATCATGCCGCTCGTCGCCTATGTGCTTGTCCGGGCGTTTCGCCTGCCGCCAGAGCTCGCGGTCGGCGTCATCCTGCTCGGCACCTGCCCGGGCGGCACGGCGTCGAATGTCATCTCGTACCTCGCGCGCGGCGACGTGGCGCTCTCCGTCTCGATGACGATGACGACGACGCTCCTCGCTCCCGTCGTGACGCCGGCGCTCACGTACCTGCTCGCCGGCGCCACCATCGAGGTGTCGTTCGTCTCGATGATGGGTTCCATCGCGGAGATGGTGCTGCTGCCGGTCCTGCTCGGTCTCCTCGTGCACGAACGCTGTGGCAGGGCAGCGCGGAGAATCCTGCCGCTCATGCCCGTGCTCTCCGTGCTCTGCATCGTGCTCCTCGTCGGCTGCGTCGTCGCGCTCTCGGCCGCAAAGCTGCTTGCGGTCGGTCCGCTCATGGCGGTGCTCGTCGTGCTGCACAACGGCTGCGGCCTCGCGCTCGGCTACGGGCTCGCAAAACTTTTCGGCATGGAGAGCCGCGGCGCGCGGACGGTGTCGATCGAGGTCGGCATGCAGAACTCCGGGCTTGCGGCGAGCCTGGCACTGCTCTATTTCCAGCCTGCCGCCGCCATCCCGGGCGCGATCTTCTCCGTCTGGCACAATGTCTCGGGTTCGCTGCTCGCGAATTACTGGGTGCGCCGGGATGAGAAAAAGGAACAGAAAGAGGTTGTTTGCGAATGAAGATGAAGATTTTTACGATGCCGGAAGAGATGCAGGCGTGGGCGACCGCGCAGAAGGCTGCGGGCAGAACGATCGGACTCTGCCCGACGATGGGGGCGCTGCACGAGGGACACATGACGCTCATGCGCGCGGCGAAGGAGGCCAGCGATATCGTCATCGCGTCGGTCTTCGTGAATCCGACGCAGTTCGCGCCGGGCGAGGACTACGAGAAATATCCGCGCCAGTTCCGCGAGGACTGCGAGAAGCTCGCGCGTGAAGGCGTCGATGCGGTGTTCCATCCGGAGCCTGCGGCAATGTATCCGGCGGGCTTCGGCACGTATGTGACGCCGGACTGCGCTGAGACGCAGGTGCTCGAGGGCGCGCGCCGTCCCATCCATTTTCGCGGCGTGGCGACGGTCGTGACGAAGCTCATGAACATCACGCGCGCCGACCGTGCCTTCTTCGGGCAGAAGGACGCGCAGCAGGTCGCGGTCGTGCGCCGATGCGTGGAGGACCTGAACCTGCCCGTCCAGGTCACGATGGTGCCCATCTGCCGCGAGGAGAGCGGGCTCGCGCGGAGCTCGCGCAACGCATACCTGCGTCCGGCCGAGCGGAAGGCGGCGACGGTGCTCTCGCGGAGCCTCAGGAAGGCAGAGACGGCCTTCACCGCTGGCGAGCGCTCGGCAGAGCGCCTCGTTGCCCTCGTGCAGGAGGAGCTCGCGGGCGAGCCGCTCGCGCGCGTCGACTACGTGGCGCTGCGGACGTTCCCGGGACTGCAGCCGGTCACGGAGGTCCGTGAGACGTGCCTGCTCGCTCTCGCCGTCTTCATTGGCACGACGCGCCTCATCGACAACGTGATCCTGGAGGGCGAAGCATGATTCTAAATCTCCTTAAAAGCAAGATTCACTGCGCGACGGTCACCGAGGCGAACCTCGCGTACATGGGCAGCATCACGATCGACGAAGCGCTCATGGAGGCGGCGGGCATCCTGCGCAACGAGCGCGTGCAGGTCGTCGACAACAACAACGGCGCGCGGCTCGAGACGTATGTGATCCCGGGCGCGCGCGGCTCGGGCGTCATCTGTCTCAACGGCGCGGCGGCGCGCCTCGCGCAGCCCGGCGACGTCGTGATCATCATGGCGTACGCGCTCTTTCCCGAGGCGGAGGCGAGGAGTTATGCGCCGACCGTCGTGATGGTGGATGAGAAGAACCGCATCCGCGAGATCCGGCATCTCGAGCGCGCCGGCGAGACGGCGTGAATATCGCCTCGCAGCGGGGCCGCCTGCAAGCAGCGCGCTTGCAGGCGGCCCCGTTTTTGCCTTTCCCTGCATGGACAAACGGTGTGTTTTCTGATATAATGCTCTATTAACTATCAAGGAAGCGATGAGGCATTAAAGATTCCTCAAGCAGTGAAGTTTCCGTAACTGTTGGTTTTATCATCTTTTTGTTGGAGAACTGGGTGGGAGGCATGGGGCTCATGACCGCACTCTCACAAGGCTTCGAAACCATGGGCCTCATGGCAGGCGGTACAACAGCGGATGTATCCCCGGATAACATTGTCAACAATGCGGTCAGGATTTTCTCAGTCTTCTGGGATAAGGCGCATTTCAACAGCCTGGGTCTCCTGGTTGTGAACTGCGTATCCTTGCTGACGATGATCGTGCTGCTCTTCCTCACCGCCATTGAGATGTTCATGGCGCGGGTGGAGTTCTACACCATGGCCATGCTGGTTATGCCGCTTCTGCCGTTCATGATTACCTCGAAGTTCAGCTTCCTTTCTGATAAAGCCATTGGCGCGATGTTCAATCTGGCCATCAAGATTATGGCCATCGCCTTCATGACCACCATCATTGAACCGTTCCTGAACGGCTTTGTACAGAAGGTGGCTGGAACAAAGGATGCTTGGGAACAGGTCGGCATCATATTCCAGGTGTTGCTCTGTGCGCTCATCCTCTATATCCTGGTGCGGAAGATCTCGGAACTGGCTTCCGGCTTGCTCAACGGCCAGCCATCGCTCGGCGGCAGCAGCATGACCTCGACGATGCGCGGTGCGGTAGGCGGTGCAGCCGCTACTGCTGGCAATGTGCGCGGTGCTGCGGCCCTGGCTAAAGCTGCCGGACAGGCTGGGATGAGGAATATCCAGCGGAAGAATCAGACGGAGACGAGTTCAAAGATTGCGCAAGATATTCAGAGAAAGCCACGCGGTGATGAGAGACCAGAAAAATAACCTCGGAAAATGAAACGATAAAGGAGAGGGTGGTTATCCCTCTCCTTTATCGTTTCATGGCAGCGTTATGATTTTGTTCTAGATTTGAAATCTTTTTTTCTAAAGAAAGAACTTTTTCTTGAAGTAATAGATTCTGTTCCAGTAAAATTTTCATATTTTTATTGGTTTCCTCGATGGTTGCCAAGAGGTTCGGAGCATACATTTCAAATGCATCATCCAAATCCCATGCCCCTAAATTTTCTTGCATTGCACTAGCGTGTGCTGGGAAAAATCGTTGGCGCCGACCTTTCCGTGTCACATAAGTAAAATCATCGTCTCCATAATCAATAGCTTCTTGAATTGTTTGAGCATGTTTTTTCTTGGAAAACAACCCCATGGCGAGCCCTCCTTATCGATGTCCATCATGGACATGCTGCGTATCGTGGTGAGATGTCCATGATGGACATCAGCGGTAGGATGTATTGACGTTTTCTTGTGCCAGCTTCTTCTCCTGGTAAATCCCCAGCAGGCGTTTGGCGCGCAGCTGAATCATCTCATTCATCTTGGCCAGGCAGGCATCATTGACGTTGTATTTTGGATGCTTCTGGAATTGGAAGTTCAGAAGGGAACGGATGGCGGGGATGTGGCGCGGCTGGATGAAGAGGCGTGCCTGCTGGTCGAAGGGGAGATACTTTCCTTCGATGGTTTCGAAGTAGGCCGGGATATCGGCCATGTTGCTCCTGGCTGCGCCGTAAAGGAGCGAGAAACCGTTATCGAAGATGGGAGCAGGCGACAGGTACGCGCCCGTATTATTGTCCACGAGGTAGCCAAAGTTCCCCAAGTGGCGATCTCGGTTGCAGATCAGGGCATCAAAGACCATCAAATCCTGATAGGCGGCAGACCCGTAGATCGTTGCCATCTGCTCCTGCACACGCAGGCGGGACAAGTCTTCTCGGTCTACGTCGATCCCTTTGTCTTTGAAGAACTCATAGGCGTTGATG
>CACWQW010000026.1 GCA_902763085.1 Dongibacter bovis | reverse complement strand
GGAGAGCAGGCGCAGGAACGTGGACTTGCCGGCGCCGTTCGCGCCGATGATGCCGTAGCAGTTGCCCGGCGTGAACTTGAGGTTGACATCCTTATAGAGGACGCGCTTGCCGAATTGGAGGCTCAAGTTGTTCGTGGTAATCATAGTTTCCCTTTCATCCCTTTCGTCTGGAAACGAGCCGGGAGCCGGACGCCCCCGGCAATGCCGGAGCCGCACCTGCTCCCCCTCGTGATCTCTATCTCATATCATACAGCCGCCGAAACATCGCGGCCTCACTCGCTCAAGATGGCGCGGAACATCGAGAGGATGCTCTGCCCGTACGTCGTGCCAGGCACCGCCCAGCGGCCGTTGAGGTCCTCCCAGCGCGAGAGCGTGCTCGTGCCGTAGACCGAGCGCACGAGGCCGTAGCGCGGATCGACGACAGGCTCGATGGGCTGGCGCGTCGAGGCATAGGCGAGCAGATGCTGGATATGCGCACGAACGCCGAGCTCCGAGCTCGCGAAATACGCACCCTTGACCGTCGTGCTCGTCGTGCCGAGCCCGCAGTAGTTGTTCTGGTCCGGCGTCACCGTGCCGCCGTAGCGGAAAAAGCCCGTCTCCTTGAGCGCCTGCGCGAACGCGACGTCCGGGCGCACGCCCTCGCGCGCGCCCTCCTCGTAGTAGTAGGAAACGAGCTGCTGCGGCGTCACGGAGATCGCCGGTGCCGGGTTGTAGCGCAGGAGGTAGCGCACGCACTGGTCCTGACTCGCGAGCGGCGTGCCGAGGATAGAGTCATCCTCCGTCGAGACGGTCTTCGGCACCTGGAACTGCGGCACCGGCATCATCTGCGGCTCCGGCTGCGCGGGATGGAGGATCTCCTGCACGCGCTCATGCAGGGAGCGCGGCACGGCGCGCGTCGTGCCGCCCGAGGACGGGCGGACCTGACGCCGGATCCCTGCCGGCTGCTGCACCTCGCGCACGCCCTCGTGCATTTCCACTTTCGTTTCCACCTGCGGCTCCGGTGCCTGCAGGCGATGCGACGCCGCAGCCACCCCTCCAGATAGAAGCGAAAATACAAATGCGCCCGTGAGGGCCCCGATCAGGAAGGCGGAAGAAGGCTTGATAGCAAATCTCATGAAGATGTCCTCCTTAGGAAATCATAGCAAGACCGCGCGCTGCTCATCAGAGCAGGCAGGCGGAAAAGACGGTGAGCAAGACGAAGAGCGTCGCGAGCACGCACGTCGCGCGCGGCACCGGCCGCCGCGCCGCCCGCCGCAGCAGCACGTACGTGACGAGCGAGAGGCCGAGTCCGAGCGCAAGGTCGCGCGTGAGTGGCACGACCAGTGCGAGCGTGAGCACCGCGAGGCGCTCCTCGAGGAGACGCACCTCGCGCAGGCGCGCGCGGCGCACGAGCAGGAGACCCGCCGAGAGCACGAGCACGACGAGCATCGCGGGGAACGAGACGGCCTCGCGCAGGAGCGGCGAAAGGAAGAGCAGCAGACAGAAAACCGCCGCCGCACCGATGGCGAACGCGCGCGGCGCGCGCGCGCCCGCCCGTCCCGCGAGCACCGAGGACGCCGCGGGCGCAAGCGGCAGCACGCCCGCACCCGCCGCGAGCGCGGTGAGCGCCGCGACCGGCGCGAGGAACTGCCGCGAGAAGAGCGCTGCCTGCGTCCCCCACGCGGCGAGCAGTAGCGTGACCACGAGCCAGGGGAATGCTGCCGCGAGCTGCGCGAGCGCCGCCGCATCGCCCTCCCCGGCGCGCAGGAAGAGCCCCGCCGACCGGTCGAGCCCCTCCGGCACGTAGCATGGCGCGGACGGCACGATCCAGAACCCCTCGGCAAAGGAGAACACCGCCACCACGAGGAACGCCGCGAGCACCGCGCGCAGCGCGGACACGCGCGCGGCGCGCAGGACGAGCAGCGTGAGGAGACCGAGCAGGCTGAAATACGCGAGCGGATCGGCGAAATCGCCGAGCATTACGAGGTGGAGGGGCGAAGGGAGCAAGAGCCGCCCCCGCTCCGCGCCCCAGAGCAGGAGCAGGAGACCGAGCGCGAGCGGCAGCGCCTCGCGCAGGCAGGTGGGGAACGCGTCCGCGATCCGCCCCGCCCCGCCGAGCCGCGCGAGCAGGAAGAGCACCGCGCCCGCCGCGAGGAGTCCCGCGTAGAGCTGCGGCAGCGTCACGCCTCCCGAGAACACGACGAGCGCGAGGAGCCAGCACGAGACGCCGAGGTCTGGCGCACACGCGAGCGCGAGCCCGCGCCGCGCGAAGAGCACCGTGCCGATGAGGCAGAGCGCGAGCGTGAGCACGTAGACCGCGGGGAAATACGCACCGGCCTCCGCCGCGAGCGCCGCGGCGAGCGCCGCCTCCATGCCGACGAGGAACGCGACGAGCGCGCCGGCCGCCATCGCCTGCGTCCCGCGGCACTGCCGCCAGCTCTCCCACATCCTCACGTGCTCGACTCCCCTCTTGGTTTCAAGATACCATTTTTATTCTACTACGTAAATCCCCAAGAGCGCAACCCATCCCGCCAGATGCTCTTCCGCTCGTCGTCTATCGATGAAACGTTTTTCAAAAAGGAACAATATTTGTCCGCAGCACCGTTGGACATCCACTGGATTACTCGTGGTCTTTTTCTATTCCCTGAAGGCAGGCGGGCTTCACTTTGCATTGTAAAGAATTTCTTCTACACGATGAAAATGATATAATGGAGCAAACACTCGAAAGGAACGATGTGCATTGTTCTCCCCGCAAAAGAAATCCATGGGCATGGTCAAGGTGGTCGCGGCGCTCGCCATCGCCATGCTCTTCCTCATCATCCACCTCGCGAACCCCGCGTTCCTGCCGCACCTCTGCGGGCTGCTCGCGCGCGGTGACATCGAGGAGACGGCGCTCTAGGCGGTGGTCTTCAGCTTCCTGCTCACGCTCTTCGTCAACGCGCTCGGCTTCCCGCCCGCCATCATCTTCTCGACGGCGAACACGCTGATCTTCGGCATCTTCTGGGGCATCTTCCTCTCCGTCGCCGCCGAGACCGTCGGCGTCACCGTGAGCTTCCTCCTGCTGCGATTCTTCTTCCGCGACGCGGCGGAAAAGATCATCGCGAAGCACAAGACGCTCGCAAACATCGACAAGTACAGCGGCAAGCGTGGCTTTGTCGTCATGCTCATCGCGCGCATGGTGCCCTACTTCCCGAGCATCCTGCTCAACGCACTCGGCGCCCTCTCCGCCATGAGCCTGCGCGACTACGTCATCTCCTCCTTCGTCGGCAAATTCCCCTCGACGGGCATCGAAGCCATCATCGGCCACGACACGATCACGCACCAGGAAGACCCGACGCGGCTCATCATCGTCATTGTCTTTGCCGTTCTCCTCATCGCCGGTGCCTGGTGGTACGAGCGGCGCGCGGCGAAAAGAGCGGCGTAGCGACACGCGAAAAGCCGCCTGCCAGAGGGGCAGGCGGCAGGGATGCCAATAACGATGAAATCTTCTCGCGACGATGCTCCACTGCATGTTTACTGGAACGATTGCAGGAGCTCCTGATATTTCTGCCAGAGTGGCTGCTGGAAGTCTACACCGCCCTGCCTTGCGATGGCGAGAAGAGACGCGCCGCGGCGGCGCACCCGCAGGCATGCTTCCTCCCATTCGTCAGCTGCCATCGCCTCGCGCTCGAGCTGCAGCAGCGAGATCCACTCGAGCTGATGCGCGACGAGCGCCTGGATCGGAAAGCCTTCCCGCACGGGCGTGACATACGAGTCCTCGAGCGAGCCGATGAGCGGCAGGCCCGCCGCGAGCAGGAGCAGCCGCCAAGCGTGGAAGGGATACACCTTGCCGTTCGCCAGGGAAAACGCCGCGCGCAGCCAGCCGCAGTCATCGAGCACCGCCCGCTCTATGAGCAGCGCCGTGATGCCGCCGACGGGGTATTGTCCGTTGACGAGCAGCACCTTCCAGAGCGTTTTCCGCCGATAGCAGTCCTCCGGCAACGTCTGTGGCAGGACGAGATACGGTGCCTCATCGCGGTATGGTCTCCCACCGCCTGAGAGCAACATGCCCGCGGGGCATTCCTGGTGCACCATGCATGCCATGAGGCGCGCGACGAAGTTCGGCGCAACGTCGATCCAGGGCAGATGCCAATGGACATACGCACCACGTGCAAGCGCGGCGAGCCGGTCGAAGACCGCCTCCTCCGGCCAGATGACATGGCACGTCCGCCCCTTCTCGACCATCTCATAGCACGCCGCACGCATGACCTGCCGCATCGACTCGTCGCAGGGAACGAAACAAGGCACGAGCAACTCGAGGTGTGGGTACGTCTGCGCCGCCTCCTGAGCGAGGTCACGGCGCAGCTCCTCGAGATCTCCGAAGAAGGGAACGACCGACGTCACGAGGACTTGCCGCGCGGCGGCGTCTAGCTCCGCGACCTGCTCGGCGAGCAGATCGCTCGCCCGCATGAGGTTCCGCAGGGGATCTGGCGTCGCCGCACTGCTGTAGCGAAGCGTCTGCGGCGGCGCGTACGGCCGCAGGTCGAACACCTCCCCCTGCGGGACGAATTCCTCCGGGGTGAACGCCTCGCCCTCGAGCACCCGCTGGCAATAACGCCGGTAGCCTCCACCATTGTACGTCGCGATGGAATATTTCGCCGCGATGTTCGCCCAGCCGACAGCGACTTTCGAGAGGAATTGCTGCGGACTCCGGTAGTAGAAATGGCCGAGTTCGAGTGCGGTCAGCTTCTCCTCATCGATCTGCCGCGACCACTCCGACGGACCCACATAGGCATAGTGATTCCCCTCAGCGAGGCTAACAGCCGTGATATACGGCACATGCGTGCCGACGATCACCTTCGGTGTGACATCGATCGTACTACTGCGCAAAACTGGTGCCGCGAGAAGGAATGACGTCCCCACACGTTCCGGCACCTGTGGCGCGTAGAGGCGCCAGTGCAGCTGATAGACCTTACTGCTATCGAGCCCCTCGAGCAGCGCACGCACGGAGACACCAGGATCCCGCGGCAACAGGAACTCATCGGCATCGAGCGGCAGCACGAAATCGGCACCACGTACAGCGGCCTCCTGTAGAAGACGCGTCATCACCTCCGACTGCAGATGCGCCGGGCGCAGCTCCGTCTCGATCGTGAGTGGCAGCCCCTCCGCCTGCAGCTGCTCGAGGATCTGCCGCGTCTGGTCCGAGCTCTGATGGTCACAGATGATGAGCTCATCCGCAAAACTCAGTGTATGCCGAACGAAGCTCTCGATCACATCCATCTCGTTCTTCACCATGGAAATGGCGATGATGTGATACCGATGCTGAGAGGTCTCCCCCCCCCGAATCATTTGTCGTCACATTGCGTACGTCCTGCCCTGGCAGTGTCTCTGTCATATATCTATCCTTTCTCGTCTGCTCTGCTTCTCTTTTTCATCTGCCACAACGCGCGTCTGTGGCATACCGGAAATACATAAATCCCGATGTCCGATATATGATATTCTTTCGATGAAAAGCAAGGAATTCCTGCCACGAAAAAACCTCATGGCAGGATTCCCCACCATGAGGTGCCTTATGAAACGATACAACCGCCGCCATTTCCTCCGTCTTTCGCTGCGCGCGCTGCTCGGGCTTGGGCTCGGGGCGGTGCTGCCTGCGCCGCTCGTGCGGGCGGCGCAGGCAGATTGGGCATTGCGCCTGCCGGCCGGCGGGCAGGCAGAGGCGCTGCCGCCGGAGCATCCGCTACGCCTGCTTGTCTTCACGGACTCGCAGTGCGGTGGCGCGTATGATGTGTGGGCGGAGACGTTCCGCGCGGCGCGGTCGCGATTTGCTGCGCCGGACGCTTTCACCGTCCTCGGCGATCTCGTCGACAACGGTGCCGCCGACTGGCAGTGGCAGGCGTGGTACGACGCCATGGACGGGCACGCCGCCGACGCGCTCTTCCTCCCCGTCATGGGCAACCACGAGTGCTACGGAGAGCAGTGGCTAAGTGTGCTTCCCGCGGGATACCTCGCCCGCTTCCCGCTCCCGGGGAACGGGCGCCCAGAATTCCAGGGCTACTACTACGCCTATGACTGCGGCCCCGTCCATTTCCTCGTGCTCAACACGCAATGGGGTGAGCTCGAGACGCTCCGCCCCGGGCTCATCGCCGCCCAGCGCGCATTCCTGCACGCGGATGCCGCCAGGCGCGATCGGCGCCGTCCCTGGCAGGTCGTCCTCATGCACAAGGATGTCCTCGCCTACGACGAGGTGCAGCCCGACGGCACGTCCGGCGGCTTCAGCGAGGTGGGGCGCGTCTTCATGAAGGACTTCGATGCGCTCGGCATCGACCTCGTGCTCACGGGGCACATGCACGCCTACCGGGACCGCGGCCGCCTCAAAGGCTTCCGCCCGAGCGAGGCGGGGCCTGTCTACGTCATGTGCGGGCGCGCGGGCAATGAATACTACGCCGTGCCGGCGAGCCCGCTCGACCGCGTTTCCGCGCCGGACGACCACGTGACGAGCTATGTGACGCTGCGCGCCGACACCGCCGCCCTCACGCTCGAGGCGTGGACGACGGGCGGCGCACGCCTCGATCATCTCACGCTCACGAAAGGCGAGTGACCGGAGCCGTCGCGCTTTCCCGCCGCCTCATGCCTGCGCCTGCGGCTTTGCGCCGCCCGCGAAGAGCGCGCGCATGGCGTTGAGCACGGCGAGCACCATGACGCCGACGTCGGCGAAAATGGCCGCCCACATGTTCGCGAGCCCGACGGCGCAGAGGAAGAGCACGACCACCTTGACGCCGATGGAGAAGACGATGTTCTCGCGCACGATGCGCATGGTCTTGCGCGCGATGTGCCGCGCGACGGAGATCTTGAGTGGGTCGTCGTCCATGAGCACGATGTCCGCCGCCTCGATCGCGGCGTCCGAGCCCATGGCGCCCATGGCGATGCCGACGTCCGCGCGCGCGAGCACGGGCGCGTCGTTGATGCCGTCGCCGACGAAGGCGACGCCGCCGCGCTGTTCCTTGAGGAGGGCCTCGAGCCTTTCAACCTTGTCCGCGGGCAGGAGCTCGCATTCGTAGGCGTCGATGCCGAGCTCCTGTGCGATCTCCTGCGCCGTCGCGCGGTTGTCGCCCGTGAGCATCTGCGTGTGGTGGATGCCCTGCGCGTGGAGCGCCTCGATGGCCGCGGCGGCGTGCGGCTTCACGACGTCCGAGACGACGATGTGCCCCATGTAGACGCCATCCATCGCCACGTGGACGATCGTGCCCGTCTTCTCGCAGGGATGCCAGGCGGCGCCGAGACCGTCCATGAGCTTCGCGTTGCCGACGCAGACCGTATGGCCGTTGACGCGCGCACGCACGCCCTGCCCGGCGATCTCCTCCACGTCCTCCACGGTGCAGCCGTCCGCCTCGCCAGGATAGGCGCTGCGCAGGGAGGCCGCGATGGGATGCGTAGAGAAGCGCTCGACGTGCGCGGCGAGGTGCAGCAGCTCCTTTTCCGAGATCGTCTCGGGGTGGACCGCCGTGACCTCAAAGACGCCTTTCGTGAGCGTGCCCGTCTTATCGAAGACGACCGTATCGATATCAGCGAGCGCCTCGAGGAAGTTCGAGCCCTTCACGAGCACGCCCGCGCGGCTCGCGCCGCCGATGCCAGCGAAAAACGAGAGCGGGATGCTGATGACAAGCGCGCAGGGGCAGCTCACGACGAGGAACGTGAGCGCACGATAGAGCCACGTGCCCCACGCGGGCGCCGTGCCGAGCGCGAGGAGGCTCACGAGCGGCGGCAGGACGGCGAGCAGTGCGGCAGCGCCGACGACGGCGGGCGTGTAGACGCGCGCGAACCGCGTGATGAACTGCTCCGCGCGCGACTTGCGCGAGCTCGCGTCCTCGACGAGCTCGAGGATCTTCGACGCCGTCGACTCGTCGAATTCCTTCGTCGTGCGGACGTGCAGTACACCGCTGAGGTTGACGCAGCCGCTCAAGACCTCGTCGCCCGGTGCCACGTCGCGCGGCAGGCTCTCGCCCGTGAGCGCCACGGTATTCAGCGTCGACGTACCATCGGTGACGACGCCGTCGATGGGGACCTTTTCACCCGGCGCGACGGTGAGGATCGTGCCGACGGCAACCTCGTCCGGCGCGACGCGCACGAACCTCCCGTCGCGCTCGACCTGTGCGTAGTCGGGACGGATGTCCATGAGCTCCGTGATGTCGCGCCGGCTCTTGCCGACGGCGTACGACTGGAACCACTCTCCCACCTGGTAGAAGAGCATGACGGCGATGGCCTCCGTGTAGTCGCCGTCCTCGTAGATCGCGAGCGCGAGCGCGCCGAGCGTCGCGACCGCCATGAGCAGGCACTCGTCGAGCGGCTGCCGCCGCACGATGCCATGCCCCGCCTTGTAGAGGATGTCGTAGCCGACGATGAGGTACGGCACGAGATACGCGGCGAGGCGCGGCAGCGGTGCGAGCTCGAGCTGCCCGATGAGCACGATGAGCACCGCCGAGATGACGATGCGGATGAGGTTCCGTTTCTGTTTCTTGTTCATCTTCTCCACTCCCTATCCCTTAACGTATGAATGATTGTTCATTCGTCGTCTCTAGTATACCAAAAAATGCCCGGACGTCAAGGACCATTTGCGGATCCTTGTCCGTCCGGGCATCTTCGTCCGAGAGGGTTCATTGGGGCATTCCCCGCGGGCGCCGGCCTGCGGTCATGTACCCTGCGCGCGCCGCGCGCGACAGCAGGCTCAGAAGAGGCCCGTGATCTTGCCGCTTTCGTCGATGTCCATGTTCTCCGCCGCCGGGTGCTTCGGCAGGCCGGGCATCGTGAGGATGTTGCCCGTGAGCGCGACGATGAAGCCCGCGCCCGCGCTCACGCGCAGCTCGCGCACCGTGATGCGGAATCCCGTCGGCCGCCCGAGCTTCGCGGCGTCGTCAGAGAGGGAGTACTGCGTCTTCGCCATGCAGACCGGCATCTTGTCGAGGCCGAGCGCCTCGATCTCGGCGAGCTGCTTCTTCGCCGCGGGCGTGAAGTCGACGCCGTCGCCGCCGTAGATCGTGCGCGTAATGGCAGCGATCTTCTCGGGGATGGACTGTGCCGTGTCGTAGATGAAATGAAAATCGCTCGGCTTCTCCGCCGCTGCCGCGACTTTTTCCGCGAGCGCGAGGCCGCCCTCGCCGCCCTTGGCCCAGACCTCGGAGAGCGCGACCTCCGCGCCGAGCGCGCGGCACTGTTCCTCGACGAACGCGAGCTCCTCCGGCGTGTCCGTCGGAAACGCGTTGATGGCGACGACGACGGGCAGGCCGAACGCGTGGATGCTCTCGATGTGCTTCGTGAGGTTGGCGAGCCCCTTCTCGAGCGCCGCCATATCGACCCTCGCGAGATCCGTCTTCGGCAGAGCCCCGCGAAGCGACACTTGATGTCGAGGAATTTCTCCGCGCCGAGATCCGCGCCGAAGCCGGCCTCTGTCACGACGTAGTCCGCGAGCTTGAGCGCGTACTTCGTCGCCATGACGCTGTTGCAGCCGTGCGCGATGTTCGCGAACGGGCCGCCGTGGATGAATGCGGGCGTGCCCTCGAGCGTCTGCACGAGATTCGGCTTGATCGCGTCCTTGAAGAGCAGCGTGAGCGCGCCCGTGACGCCGAGCTCCCTGGCGCGGATGGCGTGGCCGTCGCGGCTGTAGGCGACGATGATCTCGCCGAGACGCTTCTTCATATCCGTAAGGCTCGTCGCGAGACAGAGGATCGCCATCATCTCTGAGGCGACCGTGATGTCGAAGCCTGTCTCGCGCGGCGTGCCGTGCGCCTTGCCGCCGAGGCCGATGACGATGTGCCGCAGCGCCCGGTCATTGAGGTCGAGCACGCGCTTCCAGACGATGCGGCGCACGTCGATGTCGAGTGCATTGCCCTGCTGGATGTGGTTGTCGATGACAGCGGCGAGCAGGTTGTGCGCCGTCGTGATCGCGTGGAAGTCGCCCGTGAAGTGGAGGTTGATGTCCTCCATCGGCACGACCTGCGCGTAGCCGCCGCCCGCAGCGCCGCCCTTGAGCCCGAAGCAGGGGCCGAGCGACGGCTCGCGCAGCGCGACCGCCGTCTTCTTCCCCTGCCGCGCGAAGGCGTCCGCGAGGCCGACGCTCGTCGTCGTCTTGCCCTCGCCCGCCGGCGTCGGGTTGATGGCGGTGACAAGGATGAGCTTGCCGTTCGGGCGGTCCTTGACGCGCTGCCACGTCTCCGGCGTGACCTTCGCCTTGTACTTGCCGTAGAGCTCGAGCTCGTCCTCCTGGATGCCCAGCTTTGCGGCGATCTCGCCGATCGGGCGCATCGTGGCTTCCTGTGCGATTTCTACATCGGATTTCATTGCGACCATCCTTTCCCCCGCGGCGCGCGGCCGCGTCTCCCTCAACCGCCTGCCGGCGCTGCCCGCAGGCTCAATCCTTCTGTGCGGCGAGCTGCTGCTCCGCCGCCGCTACGACGTTCTCCATGAGCATGGCGACGGTGAGCAGGCCGACGCCGCCCGGCACGGGCGTGATGGCGCCCGCGACCTCCGCCGCGCCAGCGAAATCGACGTCGCCGACGAGCTTCCCGCGCGGGTGCTCCGCATCGGGGGGCAGGCGGTTGATGCCGACGTCGATGACCGTCGCGCCGGGCTTCACCATGTCCGCCTTGACGAAGCCCGGCCGCCCGACCGCTGCGACGAGGATGTCCGCCTCGCGCGTCACGGCGGCGAGGTCTTTCGTATGGCTGTGGCAGACCGTCACCGTCGCGTTCTCGCGCAGGAGCAGGCTCGCCATCGGCTTGCCGACGATGTTGCTGCGTCCGAGCACGACGGCGCGCGCGCCGTCAATGGGAATGCCCGCGAGCTCGAGCATCTTGAGGCAGCCCGCCGGCGTGCAGGGCACGAGCCCCGGCTCGCCCATCACGAGGCGGCCGACGTTGACGGGATGGAACCCATCGACGTCCTTCTCCGGCAGGATGCGGCCCGTGATCTCCTTCTCGCGCTTGGCGAGCGCGCCCGGCAGCGGCAGCTGCACGAGGATGCCGTGGATGCGCTTGTCGTAGTTGAGCTCGTCGATGCGTGCGAGGAGCTCCTGCTCCGTCGTCGTCTCCGGCAGGCGGATGACCTCCGAGTAGAGCGCGAGCTCTTCGCAGGCGCGGTCCTTGTTGCGCACGTAGACCTTGGAGGCGGGGTCGTCGCCGACGATGATGACGGCGAGCCCCGGCGTCACGCCGTACGCCGCCTCGAGCGCGCGCGCCCGCTTCGCCGCGTCCTCCTTGAAGCGCGCGGCATATTCCTTCCCCGAGAGAATCTTCGCTGACATAGCCTCACCCTATCCTTTCGTCCGGCTCAGATGCAGTAGCTGGCCAGAGTGCAGAGAAATATGAAGATGGACACGAGTCCGTTGCGCATGAAATAGCGCTGATTGAGCCTTGAGAAATCATTCCAGCGCAGGATGCGGTGCTGGTAGACGAGCACGACGCACGCCGCGAGCACCCCCACGTAGTATGGCCAGGCGAGATGCATGAGCACGCCGAGGTCGAAGAAGCAGACGACCGCGAGCAGATGGTAGATGCGCGCGATGCCGAACGCGTTCTTCGCGCCGTTCTCCGTCGCGAGCGAATGGAGCCCGTGCGCGAGGTCGAATTTCCGATCCTGCGCACCGTACATCGCGTCGAAGCCCGCCATCCAGAGCATGACGCCCACGCAGAGCACGGCGAGCGGCACGGAAAGGACCGGTCCGCCGACCGCGACCCAGCCGCCCGCGGGCGCCATCGCGATGGCGACGCCAAGCATGAGGTGGCAGTAGCCCGTGAAGCGCTTCGTGAACGGATAGATGATGCACGGCAGCGCGGCGAGCGGCAGCAGGTAGATGCAGATGGGGGCGAGCTGCAGCACCGCGTAGATGAGCACGGCGAAGCAAATCGCGATGAAGACGCCCGCCTCCCGCTTCGAGATGGCACCGCGCACCATGGCGCGCGACGCCATGCGCGGCTGCTGGCTGTCGTACTTGAGGTCCGCCCAGTTGTCGATGGCGAGCGACGCCGCGCGCGCCGTCGTGATGGCGACGACGATCCAGAAGAGGTCGATGAGGCGCGGGTGCCCGTCCGTCGCGAGCAGCGCGCCGATGAGCGCAAACGGCAGGTCGAACACCGTATGATGCAGCGCGATGTTGTTGAGATGCGCACGGATGCTGATCACTTTGCGCCCCCCTCTCCATCGAGGCCGAGGCGCGGCCAGAGCGCATCGACGCGCGCGCGCACCTCGTCCGTCATGGCGATCTCATCCGGCCAGGGGCGCGTGTGCCCCTCCTCCGGCCACGTCTTCGTCGCGTCGATGCCGAGCTTCGCGCCCCACTTCGCCATCGGCGAGGAATGGTCGAGCACGTCGAGCGGCCCCTCGACGATCTCGAGGTCGTGCTTCGCGTCGATGTTGTTGAACACGCGCCACCAGACCTCTTTCATATCCTGCACGTTCACGTGCTTGTCGACGACGATGATCATCTTGACATTCATCATCTGCCCCATGCCCCAGAGCGCGTGCATGACCTTGCGCGCCTGCATGGGATAGCGCTTGTCGATGGCGACGACGCAGCAGTCGTGGAACACGCCTTCAAGCGGCATGTTGATGTCGACGATCTCCGGCAGCATCTGCTGCATGAGCGGCAGGAAGATGCGCTCCGTCGCCTTCGCGAGATAGCAGTCCTCCATCGGCGGCTTGCCGACGACCGTCGCGGCGTAGATGGGGTCCTTGCGGTGCGTGATGCACGTCACGTGGAACACGGGATAGTCGTCCGCGAGGGAGTAGTACCCCGTGTGGTCGCCGAACGGCCCCTCGCGGCGCATCTCATCCGTGCGCACGTACCCCTCGAGCACGATCTCGGCGCCCGCCGGCACCTCGAGGTCCACGGTCTTGCACTTGACCATTTCGACGGACTTATGACGCAGGAAACCCGCGAAGACCATCTCGTCGATGTCGCGCGGCAGCGGCGCCGTCGCGGCGTACGTGAGCACAGGGTCGGCACCGATGGCGACGGCCGCCTCGATCCTCTCGCCGCCCTGCGCCTTCATGTCGCGGAAATTGTCTGCACCGTTCTTGTGGATGTGCCAGTGCATGCCCGTCGTCTGCTTGTCGTATTTCTGCAGGCGGTACATGCCGACGTTGCGCTTGCCAGTCTGCGGGTTCTTCGTGAAGACAAGCGGCAGCGTAATGAACGGGCCGCCGTCCTGCGGCCAGCACGTGAGGATGGGGATCTTGTCGAGATCGACCGTCTCCTCTACGACCTCCTGGCACGGCGCCTTCTTCACGTACCTCGGGAAATTGATCGCCTTCTTCGCGAGCGGCAGCAGCGACACGACATCCATCTTGTGCGAGAGAGAGATGTACGGCAGGCGCAAGATCTCGCGGATCTCATCCCCCACATCATCGAGCTTCTCGACGCCGAGCGCGAGCGCCATGCGCTCGTAGCTGCCGAACGCATTCATGAGCACGGGCATGTCGTAGCCCTTCACGTTCTCGAAGAGCAGCGCCTGGTTCCCCTCGCCCGTGCGCTTCGACACGCGGTCCGTGATCTCCGTGATCTCGAGATAGCAGTCCACAGGCTCCTCGATGTGGCGGAGCCAGCCGCGCTCCTCGAGCGCCGCGATGAACTCGCGTAAATCCTTATATGCCAAAAACGTTTCCTCCTAATACTCAAACTCTTATTTCCTCATGATGTAGCGGACGATGAGATAGCCGACCTCGTAGAGCACGATCATCGGCAGCGCGATCATCGTCTGCGTGAAGACATCGGGCGTCGGCGTAATGACCGCCGCGATGACGAACGCGAGGAAGATGACGATGCGCTGATACTTGCGCAGGAACGACGAGCCGATGAGCCCGATCTTCGCGAGGATGATGATGACGAGCGGCAGCTCGAACACGAAGCCGAACGGCAACACGAACCAGATGACGAAATCGAAATACTTGTCGACGGAAAAGAGCGCCTCGAGCTCCGCGTTGCCGAATCCCATGAAGAACTGCACCGCTGCGGGCAGCACGAGGAAGAACGAGAACGCGAGCCCGCCGAAGAAGAGCAGCACCGAGGACGGCACGATGAGGCCGAGCACCATGCGCTCCGTGCGCGTGAGCGCCGGCAGGAAAAAGCGCCAGACCTGGTAGAAGATCACGGGCAGCGCGATGAGGAAGCCCGCCGCGACCGCCACCTTCAGATAGGTGAAGAACGCCTCCGACGGCTGCATGTAGTAGAGCTTGCCCGCCGGCAGCGTGAGGTAGTGCATGATGTCCTCGAGGAAATAATACCCCACGCAGCTGCCGAGCGCGACGGCGATGAGGCACTTGATGAGGCGCGCGCGCAGCTCCGTGAGATGCGCGATGAGCGACATGCTGCCATCGTCTTCCGGCTCCGCAGGCGCGGCGGGCGTCCCCTCCGTCGCCTGCTCCGCGGGGAGCGCCGTCCCCGCTGGCGGCAGCGCCTCCACCTGCTCCCTGCGTTCCGTATCCCCGCCGCTCATTTTTTCTCCGTTTTCTCGTCCGATTTCTCGGCGACATCGATGGTCTTCTTCTCCTCCGTGCTCGCCGACTTGAACTCGCGGATGCTCTTGCCGAGCGCCTTGCCGACATCAGGCAGCTTGCCCGGGCCGAACAGAACGAGCGCGATGACGAGAATGACGAGCAGCTCGGGGACCCCTAAATGTGGAAACATGATCTTATCCTCCTGTCAGTACGACGCGCCGCCGCGCCGAAGCATGCGCAGCCCGTCCGCGGCGGCGGG
The DNA here is from genome assembly GCA_902763085.1 of Dongibacter bovis. Lineage (GTDB taxonomy): Bacteria > Bacillota > Negativicutes > Selenomonadales > Selenomonadaceae > Selenomonas_C. The sequence goes on along the minus strand of CACWQW010000026.1, from coordinate 49,494 downwards.
AAAACTACCCCTCTATTATACAGGGCGGCAGGGGAAATCTCAACAAAACCACCGCGCGAAAACGCCGACCGTCCAGGCTCAGATTGCCCAGACGGTCGGCGTTCATCACGTCCGCGCGGCATGTGGTCGATTCCACTTCCGTCAGCCCCGCTCCCCAAGAGCGCAAGCCGCAGGCGCAGCGCGATTGGCCGGATTTACTGTAAGGGCGGGCGCACAATGTCCACAAAGTGGACGTTTGTGCGTTGAGTTTGCTATGTAAATCCCCAGGAACGCAAGCCGTAGGCGCAGCGCGATTGGTTGGATTTACTGTAAGGACGTTTGTGTATAAATTTCTCTTCTATTATATCGGTTCTCCGCCGCTACGTCAAGCGGGCGGCGGCCCTGCTCAGAGCTCGATGTTCGTGATGATGCGGCCGAGGCGCAGGCCGGAGACGAAGTTCCAGAACCACTTGAGGCAGACCGTGATATTCGTATGCGCGCCCGAGAGGCGGAGGAGATGGACGAACATCCAGACGTTCCACGCGAGGAGCCCCTTCAGCTTGAGGCTGCCGTTCTCGATGACGGCGCGGCCGCGGCCGATCGTCGCCATCGTGCCCATGTCCTTGTACTGGAACGCCTCGAGCTGCGTCTCTCCGCGCATGAGGCGCAGGATGTTGTGCGCGCAGACGACGGCGCCCTGCGTCGCGACAGGTGCGATCGTCGCGAGCGGACGCTGCGTCCCATGCTGGAAATGCGCGCAGTCGCCGATGGCGAACACGCGGTCGCTGCCCGCAACGCGCAGGTACTCATCCGTCACAATGCGGCCGCCGCGGTCGACCTCGCCGCCGCAGTTCGCGATGAACGGCACCGCCTTGACGCCTGCCGCCCAGATGACCGTCTTCGTCGGGATGGAGGAGCCGTCCTTGAGGTGCAGCGTATTTCCGTCATTGTCGACGACCTGCGTGTTGAGCAGCACCTCGACGCCCTTCCCCTTCAGCACGCGGATGACCTCATCCTGCATGTCCTGCGAAAGCATGGGCAGCACGTGACCCGTCGCCTCGATGAGCTTCACGCTGACCTCGCTGAAATCGAGGCGGTGGAACTCCTTGCGCTGGATACCGATGAGCTCGGCGAGCGCCCCCGCCTCCTCGATGCCCGTCGGGCCGCCGCCGACGACGACGAAGGTGAGCATGCGGCGGCGCTCCTCCTCGCTGTCCTCACGCTTGTTCGCGCGCTCGAACATGTGGAGCACATGGTTGCGGATATGCAGCGCCTCCTGCAGCGTCTTCATGCCGTAGGAATTGCGCTCGACCGTCTCCATACCGAAGAAATTCGTCGTCGAGCCCGCGGCGAGCACGAGATAGTCATACGGGATCTCGCCGTGGTTCGTGAGGAGCACGCGGCGCACCTGATCGACGCCCTGCGCCTTCGCCATGAAGAACTCAACGTTCCTGTTTTTGCGGAAATAGGCGCGAACGGGATAGGCGATCTCATCCTCGGACAGGACTGCCGTCGAGACCTGATAGAGGAGCGGCTGGAACAGGTGGAAATTATGACGGTCCACCAGCGTGATCTCCACATCCTCCTTGGCGAGCGTCTGCGCGAGCTTGATCCCGCCAAATCCGGCACCGACAATCACGACATGCGGTTTCTTCTCTGACATGAATAAACATCTCCCTGGCTTTCGTGAATTTTGTAACTTTCCCTTGTAGAAAGAAACGCTGACCCCTTCAGCGCACCCTGCGCCGCAATGGCGTCCCCAGGCACCGACGTACCTCGCCGCCGCGGCTCATCTCATATATCTATCAACGAATCCTATCTTAGCACATTTGGCTCGTTTTGCAAGTAAAATCTTACACTTTTACAGCAGATAATTGTTGTATCCGATAGATTGTGTAAACACATCGGCAACAGATGGCAATAAGTGAAAAGAAGAACAAACATCTAGTACCGCTTGCGCTTCACGGACGACGCGATGCCGAGCTGCTCGCGGTATTTGACGACGGTGCGGCGGGAGACGGGGCAGCCCTGCTCGGCGAGGAGTTTCGCGAGTTTCGCGTCGGAAAGCGGCTTTGCGGGATCTTCTCCCTCGATGAGCGCGGCGAGCGCGCGCTTGACCGTCGCGGCGCCGTACGCTGCCTCCCCTCCCGCCGCGAGGTTCGCGGTGAAGAAGGATTTCATCGGCACGATGCCGCGCGGCAGTTCCACGTATTTGCCCGCCGCCGCGCGGCTGACCGTCGACTCGTGGACGCCGATGGCGTCCGCGACTTCCTGCATCGTCATGGGCACGAGCGCTGCGGGGCCCTGCTCGATGCAGGCGCGCTGACGGCGCACGATCTCCTCGACGACGCGCCGGATGGTCGTGCGGCGGCTCTCGATGCTCTTGAGGAGCCAGAGCGCCGCGCGGAAGCGGCCGCTGATGTAGGCCTGCGTCTCTGGATCGAGCCCGGTGGCGTGGCGGTAGAGCTTCGAGATGCGCAGCTGCGGCACGTCCCCGTCGTTGACCTCCACGCGGTAGCCGTCGCCCTGGCGGCGCACGATGACGTCCGGCGTGATGTAGCCGGGCGCCTCCGCGCCGTAGGCGGCGCCGGGCTTCGGGTTCAGCGTGCGCACAATGTCGAAGGCGAGCTGCACATCGGCGGGGCGCACACCCTCAGCGGCGGCGATCCCCTTGAAGTCTCCCGCTGCGAGATCATCGAGGTGAACGTCGATGAGCCGCGCGACGAGCCCCTCGTAGATGCCGCGTCGCTGCGCCTGCAGGCGCAGGCACTCCGCGAGGTCCCTGGCGCCGACGCCCGCGGGCTCGAACGTCTGGAGCACGGAGAGCACCACCTCTGCCTCCGCCACGCTCGCCTGCGTGGCGCGCGCCACCTCGGCGAGCGGTACCGAGAGATAGCCGCGCCCATCGATGGAGCCGATGAGGAACACGGCGATGGCGCGCTCCCGCTCCCGTCCCGCGGGGTAGGCAAACGCCGCCTGCTCGAGGAGCTCCTCCTCGAGCGTGCGGCCCGCCGGGCGCGCGAACACGCGGTCGTGCTCCTCCTCCGCTGCCCGCTCGCCGCGCGCGCCGTCGCCGAGATAGGCGGCGAGCGCCGAGATGTCCTCAGCGCGGTACGCCTGTGCGTCCTTCTCCGTGAGCGCAGAAGAAACCGCATGGTCGTAGTCGATCTCAAGCGCGGGATTCTCCAGATATTCCTTCTCGATGACCCCGCGCAAGTCCTGCGACGAGAGCTGCAGGATCTTGATGGCCTGCTGCATCTTCATCGTCATCGCGAGGTGTTGGGATAGGCTTTCCTGAAGTGCTTGTGACTGTTCCATGCGGTTTCTTTTCCTTGCCGATCTTTTATTTTCCTGCCGTCAGGCGGCGGCGCTCAGCCCTGGCTCACCGCTGCCGCGATGGCAGCGCCGAGGCCCGAGCCGCCGTTCTCGAGGACGGTCTCGACGTTCGCGGCGTCCGCGCCGAGCAGCTCGGAGAGCCCCTTGTTGAGGTACTCTTTCGCGTGCGGCATCTTCTCGTAGACAGAGCCGTCAACGGCGATCGTCTGCGGGCGCTTGCAGCCCTCGCCCTCGAGCTGCCAGAGGATGCCGACGAACGACGCGGCGACGAGGCGCGCCGAGCGGTTCACGATGCGCAGCACGAGGTCCTGTACGAGCGAGGCATCCGCCGCGTCGATCGCGTGGCCCGTCTTCTCCTCGACGAGCGCGCGGATCTTCGCGCCATCATCACTCTCATCCTCCATGATGGCGGACATGTCGATGCTCGTGAAGCCGTACTCCTTGCCGGCCTCGCCGAGGAGCTCCGCGAGCGCCATGCCGAAGAGCTCGCCCATGTAGCGGCCGGAGACCATCTTCTCGAGGCGCTGCTCGCCCGGCTTCTCGGAGCGCGCGTCGAGCGCAGCATCGAACCGACCCGGTGCGAGGCGGTTGAAGCCGCCCGACTCGAGGTTCAGGATCATCGGCTCCTGCGCGGAGTCCGCGAACGGCTCGAGGTAGCAGGTGTTGTGCCCCGTCGCGTAGATGCAGCCGATGTTCACGTTGTCATGCTTGTAGGCAGCGGCGAGCTGGACGGCGACCGTGTCGTTGATGACCGCCGTCGGCTCGACGTTGTCGAGGCCCTTACGGTGCAGCGCTGCCTTCAGCAGGTCGTTGACGACCTCGCCCTCGACGCCCGGCGTCGCGAACTCCTTCGTCCAGATGATGAGCTTCGCGTTGTAGAGGTTCGTCTGCGACGAGGGGAAAGAGAACGTATGCCCGAGGAAATACTTCGTCGCATGGTCACCCTCCACGGCCTCCTCCACGAGGCCGGCGATGAAGTCGAACATCTGCTCTGCCGTGGCGTCCGCGGCGATGTAGTTGTAGGAGCCGGGCACGACGAGCGGCTTTGCGACCTTGCGGAGTACCTCGAATTTCCCGTCGCCCTCGAGGCGGATGAGCAGCACGCGCACGTTCGTGCCGCCGAAGTCGAGCGCGAGATACTCGCCTTGCTCGCGGCGCGTCGGCAGGCCGATGTACGACTTGAGCATCCGCAGCGAACTCTCCTCGGGGTCCTTGAGCCCCTTCTTGAGATCGTAGCGGAAATCCGCCGCGATGACCTTGAGCTCATCGCTGTCGATCGTGAAATCCTTGAGGATGTCCTCGAACTGGTTCTTGTCAAACGACATGATACATTCTCCTTTTCCCCTGGTGTTGTGTATAGGCAGGGGCGGCACGCGTCCGCCCGTCCCCTCTATGGAAACCCGGCCTGCGCCGGGGGCTTCCCTCTCTTTATCTCATCCCTGCTGCGCCTCGGCGATGCCCTCGAGGTACGTCCAGCGCTCCATGAGGTGATCGAGCTCGGCTGAGAGGCGCTGCTCCTCGCGGCTGAGTTCGGCGAGTCTGCCGTAGTCGGCAGCGCTCTGCTCCATCTGCAGGCGCACGACCTTGAGCTCTCCCTCCTTGCTCGCGATAACGTCCTCGATCTCCTCGTACTCCTTCTGCTCCCGGAACGTGAGCTTCGGCGCCGCCGCGGGGCGCGGGCGCGCGGCAGGCGCGCCCTTCGCCTTGTCCGCCTTGTCGGCCGCGGGCGCGGGGCGCGCGGCTGCGGCCTGTGCCGACTCCTCGGCGCGCCTCTCCTGGTAGTACGTATAGCCGCCCGCGTACATGCGCAGGCGACCGTCCGGCTCGTAGGCGAAGACCTTGTCCGCGAGGCGGTCGACGAAGAAGCGGTCGTGTGAAACAAAGAGGATGGCGCCGTCGAACTCATCGATGAACTGCTCGAGTACCGCCATCGTCTCGAGGTCGAGGTCGTTCGTCGGCTCGTCGAGCAGCAGCACGTTCGGTGCCTCCATGAGGATGCGCAGGAGATAGAGACGGCGCTTCTCACCGCCGGAGAGGCGCGCGATGGGCGTCCACTGGAGGCTGCCCGGGAAGAGGAAGCGCTCCATGAGCTGCGAGGCGCTGATGCGCGAGCCATCCGCGAGCGTGATGGCGTGCGCCGCCTCCTCGATGTACTCGATGGCGCGCAGCCGCTCGTCCATCTCGACCGCGCGCTGCGTGAAATAGCCGATCTTCACCGTCTGCCCGATCGTAACCGTGCCGCGCGTCGGCTGGCGGCGCCCCGCGATGAGGTCGAGGAGCGTCGTCTTGCCCGTGCCGTTGCGCCCGAGGATCGCGACGCGGTCGCGGCGCAGCACCGTGTAGGAGAAATCCCGCACGATCGTGCGCCCGCCCGCCTCGTAGCTCACGTGGTCGAGCTCGATGACCGTGCGCCCGAGGCGGCTGCCCTTGAGCCCGATCTCCACCGTGTCGCGCGAGAGGTCCGGCGTCTCGCTCGCCACCGCCTCGTAGCGCGCGATGCGCGCCTTCTGCTTCGTCGAGCGCGCCTGCGCGCCGCGGCGCAGCCACTTGAGCTCATTGCGGAGGAAATTCTGCCGCTTCTCCTCGCTCGCCTGTGCGCGCGCGAGGCGCTCTGCCTTCTGCTCGAGGAACGCGGAGTAATTGCCCGCGTACGTGTAGGAATGTCCCTTGTCGAGCTCGAGGATGCGCGTCGCCGTGTGGTCGAGGAAATAGCGATCATGCGTGACCATGAGCAGCGCGCCCTTGCGCCCCGCGAGGTACTCCTCGAGCCAGGCGATCGTCTCGCTGTCGAGATGGTTCGTCGGCTCGTCGAGCAGCAGCAGGTCCGCGGGCTGCACGAGCGCCGTCGCGAGCGCGAGGCGCTTCTGCTGACCGCCGGAGAGCGTGCCCGCCTTCGCTGTGACATCGGGGATGCCGAGGCGCATGAGCACGGCTTTCGCCGTGCTCTCGAGCTGCCAGCCGTCCGCGGCGTCGATCGCCTGCGTGCTGCGCGCGATGGCGCTCTGCGCCGCGGCGTCCTCCGGGTCACGCGCGAGCGCCGCCGCCGCGAGCTCGTAGTCCCGAAGCGCCTGCATGAGCGGCGACGTGCCGCGGAACACCTCCGTGAGCACGGTCTTTTCCGGATCGAACACTTTGTCCTGCGCGAGGTACTCGACGCGCAGCCCCCTCTGCAGGAGGCGCGTGCCCGCGTCCACGGGGATGATCCCCGCGACCGCCTTGAGGAACGTGCTCTTGCCCGTGCCGTTCACACCGACGATGCCGACCTTGTCGCCTGCCGAGAGGCTGAGGTCGACGCCGGAGAAGAGCAGTTTCTCCCCGTAGCTTTTCGTGAAATTTTCGAGCGTCAGAATCATGGCGTGGTCACCTGAAATGGCATATCTTTCCGTCCCTATCTCTATTATTATAGCGTGTTTCCTAGAAAAAGCCTAGTCTTATCGATGAAATTCTTTCCGTCTCGGCTCACTCGAGGTTCTCGACGATCTCCTCGTGCTCCTCCGCGAGGTCGCCCGCGCGGTGGATGAGCACGCGCGTGATGCGCACGCCGTCGACCTCCTCCACGTAGAAGATGTGGCCGCGGTAGGCCGCCATCTGCCCGACGCGCGGCTCCGTGCCGAGACGCGCGTAGAGCCAGCCGCCGACGGTGTCGACCTCCACGTCGTCAATGTCGATCTCGAGGATGTCCTCGAGGTCATCGAGCAGGAGCTTCGCGTCGATGGAGAAGAGGCGCGGCGCGCACTGCACCGCCGTCGGGCGCTCCTCGTCGAACTCGTCCTGGATGTCGCCGACGATCTCCTCGACGATGTCCTCGATCGTCACCATGCCTGCCGTGCCGCCGTACTCGTCGACGACGATCGCCATCTGCGCACGCCGCTGCTGCATGGTCTTGAGGAGCACGCTCACGTCCATGCTGTCCGGCACGACGAGCGCCTTGCGCGCGAGGCGGCGCAGGCTCACGCGGCGCCCCGGCGTCGTATAGAGTGCTTTCAAGAGATCCTTGACGTGCAGGAAGCCGACGATGTGGTCCTTGTCCTCCTTGCAGAGCGGATAGCGCGTGAGCTGCTCCTCGAAGATGATGTGGAGGTTCGTGTCGAGGTCATCCGCGAGGTCGAGGCAGACCATGTCCGTGCGCGGCGTCATGATCTCGCGCACGTTGAGGTCCGTGAAGTCGAAAACGTTGTCGACGAAGTCCGCCTCCGTGTCGTCGATGAGTCCCTGCTTGTAGCTCTCCTCCATGAGCAGGCGGATCTCCTCCTCCGTGTGCGCCTCCTCGCCGTCGCCATCCGTCTCGAAGCCGAGGCGGTGCGCGACCCAGTTCGCGACGTGGTTGAGCAGCCAGACAAAGGGATACATGACGCGCTCGAAGATGAGCATCGGGAGCGCGACCGTGAGCACAATCTTCTCGACGCTCTGGATCGCCATCGTCTTCGGCGTGAGCTCGCCGAGCACGATGTGCCCGCCCGTGATGATGGCAAACGCGAGCGCGAGCGCGATCGTATGCCCGACGGCATCGGCGGCGCCGAGCGCCCGCGTGACGGGCAGGATGAGCGTCGCGACGGCAGGCTCACCGACCCAGCCGAGGCCGAGGGAGGCGAGCGTGATGCCGAGCTGCGTGACGGAGAGCGAGGAGTCGAGATGATCGCTGAGCTTCTTCGCGTAAGCCGCGCGCTTATTCCCCTCCTGGATGAGCGTCTCGAGGCGCGACGGCCGGATCTTCACGATGGAGAACTCCGCCGCGACGAAGAACCCGTTCATGAAGATGAGGAACGCGACGAGCAAGAGCTGCATGAGGATCGTCACGATGTCCATGGATGCTGTTACCTCCTGTGGTACTGCTTCTTTTCCTTCTTTTCTTTCTTATCTTTCGATGGAGCCTGCGGCCTCCCCTGCGGGAGCGGGGTGAGCTCGACGTCGAGGCTCCGCGTGAGGCGCGCGAGCTTCTCCGCCTCGCGGTAGTCCGCGAGCGTGATCACGCGCCCCTCCCTGCCGGCGCGTCCCGTGCGCCCCGCGCGGTGCAGGTACGTGCGCGCGTCCTCCGGCAGGTCGAGGTTGAACACGGTGTCGACCTCTGGCAGGTCGAGGCCGCGCGCCGCGAGATCCGTCGCGAGCAGCAGCGTCGTGCGCCCGTGGCGGAAATCGGCGATGGCCTTCTGCCGCGCCTGCTTATCCGCCGCGCCGACGAGCGCGTCCGCCCGCACGCCGTCGTAGCGGAGCTTCGCGAGCGTCCGCTCCGCGTCGAACGCGCGGTTGATGAAGACGATGCCGCGCCGCACGCCGAGGCGCCGCGAGAGCCGGCGCACGCGCTCCGCCTTCTCGCGGAAAGGCGTCATGAGCGCGTAGTGGCGGATGGTGGACGGCACATGCGCGGCACCCGCGACCGTGATGCGCGCAGGCTCGCCGAGGAACGCGGCACGCTCGCACGCCTTCGGCGCCGCCGTGGCGGAAAAGAGCGCGTACTGCAGCTCTCCCGCCGCGTCCCGGCGGAGCCGCCGCACGAATGCCGCCGTCTCCTCGCCGCTCTGGTCATCTAAGAGCCGGTCGAACTCATCAAGCACGAGCAGGCGCACGGCGGCGAGCTTCAGCTTGCCCTTCTCCGCGAGCTCGAGGAGGCGCCCCGTCGTGCCGACGACGAGCTGCGGCTTCTTCTTGAGCGCCTCGATCTGCCGCTTGATGTTCGCGCCGCCGATGAGGCCGAGCGTGCGCACGGGGAGCGCTGCCGCCTGCGCGAGCGCCTGCGCCGTGCGTGCGATCTGCATGGAGAGCTCCTGCGTCGGGGCGAGCACGACAGCCTGCGCCTGCGGCAGGGAGGCGTCGAGCTTCGCGAGGAGGGGCAGCAGGTAAGCGAGCGTCTTGCCCGTCCCCGTCGGCGCCTGCACGAGGAGGTTCTCCCCTGCGGCAAGGCGCGGCACCGCCTGCACCTGGACGGGTGTCGGCGTCTCGATGCCCTGCGCGCCGAGCGCCCGCGTGAGCGCCTCCGGCAGTCCGAGGGCTGCAAATGTCTGTTCCATACGGTTTCCTTTCCTATCCTCTCTCGTGTCTCATCGATCCTTCATCCCGCCGTCCGGTGCGGCGACTATCCTGCGTCGCTAGCCGAGCGCCGGTTTCCCGTGGTCATCGTCGAACGTCGCGGTGCAGCGCGGGTAGTTGCTGCACCCCCAGAAAAAGCCGTTCTTGCCGCGCACGCGACGCAGATGGCCCTCGCGGCAGTGCGGGCAGAGCACGGCGTCCGCCGCGGGCGTCTCCTCGCGGCCCATCTTCTCGAGCGGGCTCGCTGAGTACTTCGGCTTCGGCGTGAATCTCTGCCCTCCGCGCGGCGGCTCAGGCGGTCCGAAGAGGTCGTTGAGCTCCGCCCAATCCGCCGCCGTCGGCGCCGCCTGCGGCTGCTCTCGAACGGCGTCGCCGCGCGGTGCCGCCTGCCCCTGCCGTCCGGCACGTCCGGGGCGCGCAGGTGCCGCGGTATAGGCAGCGGCGCGGGCGCTGCGCCACGGAGAGGCAGGTGCCGCCGCACTGGCGCCCGCTGCCGCACCGCCGCGCGCCGCGCGCGCCTTCGCCTCGGCGAGGTCGGGTTTCCCATCCTTGTCGCTGCACGTGAGGCGGCAGCGCGGGTAGTTGCTGCACCCCCAGAAGACGCCGTTCTTCCCCGTGCGCTGCACGAGGACGCCGCGCTGGCAGCGCGGGCAGACGTTCTCCCCCTCGACCTTCATGTGGACGTCGAGCGCCTTGGCGCAGAGCTTCCGCGTGAAATCGATCTGCGCCGCGAGGAACTCGTCGAGCGTGCCCTCGCCCTCCGACATCGAGTGCAGGCGGTCCTCCCAGATCGCCGTCGAGTCGGGGTACGTCATCTCGTCGGGCAGCGCGTCGATGAGCAGGTAGGCGGACGCCTCGGGCACGAGGTATTTCTTCTTCCCCTGCGGATGCAGGAAACGGCGCCGGATGAGGTCGTCGATGATCGTCGCGCGCGTCGCCTCCGTGCCGATGCCGTAGACGTCCTTGAGCTGTTTCTTCGCCTCGGGGTTCTTGACGTATTTATGGATTTCCTTCATGCCCGCGAGCAGCGTCGCCGGCGTGAAGCGCACGGGCGGCTTCGTGACGCTCTGCTTGAGCTCGCCCTGCGCGTAGGTGACGGCGTCCCCCTTTTTCATCGCGGGCAGTGCGTGCTCGCTCTCGTCGGACGCCAGCTTCTCCTCCGCCTCGTCCTCCTCGCCCGCGGCGCGGCGCGCCTTCGCCTGATACATGATTTTCCAGCCCGGGTCGCGCTCCGTGCGGCCGCTCGCCGTGAAGAGCTCGTCATGGTATGTGACCTCGACCTTCGTCTGGTCGTAGACATGATTCGGGTAGAACTGCGCGAGGTAGCCGCGCGCGATGAGCGTATAGAGGTTGCGCTCCGCCGCGGGCAGCGTCTCGGGATTCACGCGCACCGTCGTCGGGATGATCGCATGGTGCGCCGAGATCTTCTTGTCGTTCCAGGCGCGGCTTTTTTTCGCGGGGTCGGCCTTCGCTGCCCACGCGCGCGGGTACGTCGTGAGCTTCTTCTCGTAGAGCTTCTGCGCCGTATCGAGCACGAGCTGCGGCTCGTAGCCGAACCGCTTGCCCGCGAGCACCTGCAGGCTCGAGAGCGAGAACGGCAGCGGCGCGCTCTCCTGCTTCTTCGCGCGCGTGTAGCCCGTGATGCGCCCCTCGCGCGGCTCCTCGGAAAACGCGTGGAGCTGCGCCTCTGCCACGCCCTTGTCGATGAGGCGGTTCTCGCTGTCGAGCCCCGCCATCGTATCACGCGGCTTCCACTGCGCGGTGAACGTGCCGTTTTCGTGGGCGAACGTCGCCTTGATATTATAGTAGTCAACGGGCGTGAAGTGCTCGATCTCACGCTCCCGGCGCACGACGAGCGCGAGCGTCGGCGTCTTGACCCTGCCGATGGGCAGCACGATGCGCGCATGCCCCGCGCGCCGCGCCGCGAGCGTATAGGCACGCGAGAGGTTCATGCCGATGAGCCAGTCGGCGCGCGAGCGCGCGAGCGCCGACTGCTTGAGCGGGAAAAAGTCCGCGTTGTCGCGCAGGTGCGCGTTCGCGCTCTTGATGCTCTTCTCGTCGAGCGCGTTGAGGAGGATGCGCTTTACGGGCTTCTCGTTGCCGAGGTAGTCGAGCACCTCGTCGACGAGCAGCTGTCCCTCGCGGTCCGGGTCGCCTGCGTGCACGATCTCGTCCGCGTCGGCGATGAGCTTCTTCACGATGGCGAACTGCTTCTCGCTCCCCTTCGCGACGTAGAGCTTCCACGCCTGCGGCAGGATGGGCAGGTCCTCCGCGCGCCACCTCTTGTAGCGCGCATCGTACTCCTGCGGCTCCGCCTGCCGCAGGATGTGGCCGAACAGCCACGTCACGACGCCCTCTCCCGTCACGAGATAGCCGTCATGGCGCTGCGCCGGCCCCTGGAGGCACTTCGCGATCTCCCGCCCCATGCTCGGCTTCTCGGCAATGTATAAACGCAAAACGATACTCCTTCCGATGATCCCCTGCGGCAGTCTCCCCTCCGCCGCCCTTTCTGAAGCGCTCCTGCCGGGGCGCCGCCCTCACGCGAACAGGCGGCTGATGCCCCAGACGAGGAGCGCGAGCCAAAGCACGACGATGACGCCTGCGAGCACGAGCACCGCCCCGCCGTGGCGCAGCAGCCAGTCCGCCTGCTGCTCCGACCGCTGCCGCACGTCCTGCGGCACGAGATGCAGGAGCCCTGTGACCGCCGCCGGCACGAGCACGGCATCGTCGAGCACGCCGACGACGGGGATCGTGTCCGGGATGAGGTCGATAGGGCTCAGGAGATAGAGGATCGTGAGCAGCAAAAGCACACGCACGCGCCCCGGTGTCCGCGGCTCCTTCGCCGCCATGAACAGCACCGCGAGATCCCTGCGGAAAAATCGAAGGAAAGAAAGGATTCTCCTCATGCCTCTGCCTCCTCTGCCGACACATCATGATTTCCCCCTATTCTATCACAGAATCCCGCCTCCGTACACCACCGCGCCGCCGTCTCTCATACAACTCATTTGAATAGTAATTGACACAGCTATGCACATTTTGTTATAATTTATTTACATTTTTACAGGCAAACGCAGGCACCGCCGCCTGCACGACGATAAGGAGGCATCCCATGTCCGAGAAAACCTTTCCACTGACTGCCGACGCGCTGCGCGAAGTCGTGAAGAAATACCCGACGCCGTTCCACATCTACGATGAGAAGAAGATCCGCGGGAACATCCGCGCGCTCCAGAAAGCGTTCGCCTGGGCGCCGCGCTTCCGCGAGCAGTTCGCCGTCAAGGCGCTGCCGAACCCGCGCATTCTAGAGATCCTCCACGAGGAGGGCGCCGGTACCGACTGCAGCAGCCTCGCGGAGCTCGTGCTCTCCGACATCGCCGGCATCAAGGGCGAGGAGATCCTGCTCACGTCGAACGACACGCCCGCCGATGAATTCCAGAAAGCCATCGAGCTCGGCGCCATCATCAACCTCGACGACCTCAGCCACCTCGACTACCTCGAGCAGAACGCCGGGCTGCCCGCCTGCCTCTGCTTCCGCTACAACCCCGGCGACCTCATGGAGGGCAACGACATCATCGGCAAGCCGACCGAGGCGAAGTACGGCCTGCCGCGCGACCAGCTCTTCGAAGGCTACCGGCGCGCACAGGAGAAGGGCGTCAAGCGCTTCGGCCTGCACACGATGGTCGCCTCAAACGAACGCCGCACGGAGGCGTTCCTCTTCACGGCGAAGCTCATGTTCACGCTCGCGCGCGAGCTCAAGGAACGCCTCGGCATCCACGTCGAGTTCGTGAACCTCGGCGGCGGCTTCGGCATCCCCTACCGCCCCGAGGAGGAGCCGCTCGACCTCATGGAGATCGGCGAGGGCATCCATAAGCTCTACGATGAGCTCATGGTCCCCGCGGGCCTCGGCGACGTCGCGATCCTCACGGAGAGCGGCCGCGCCATCACGGGAGACGCTGGCTGGCTCGTCTCGACCGTCCTCCACGAGAAGAAGACGTACAAGGACTACATCGGCCTCGACTCCTGCATGGCGAACCTCATGCGCCCCGCGATGTACGGCGCCTACCACCACATCACGATCGCAGGCAAGGAGGACGCGCCCTGCGACCACACGTACGACATCACGGGCTCGCTCTGCGAGAACAACGATAAATTCGCCATCGACCGCAAACTGCCGAAGATCGACATCGGCGACCTCGTCATCATCCACGACACGGGCGCGCACGGCAGCGCCATGGGCTTCAACTACAACGGCAAGCTCTGGTGTGCCGAACTCCTGCTCCACGAGGACGGCAGCGTCGAGCTCATCCGCCGCGCCGAGACGCTCGACGACTACTTCGCGACGCTCCGTTACCCAGGCTCCGTCCTCAAGTGAGACGCGGCAAGCCGCACTGAGGAATCGCACACACGCTGCACGCACACGCTGCGCACACCGAGTGCCCTCGACCATGATAGACAGCAAAAGGCGCCTGCCCCCGCAGTTCCCAATCTTGGGAACTGCGGAAGGCAGGCGCCTTTCTCGTATCCGATTTTATTTCCGCAACTGAGGCGCGCTGTCACGCCTCATCTTTCGGCGGGAAATCCTGCAGGGCATCAAACCCCTCCTGCCCCGTGCGGATCTTGACGACATTCGTGACCGGCGTGACGAAAATCTTGCCGTCGCCGTAGTGCCCCGTATGGAGCACCGCCTTCGCCGTCTCGATGACCTTCTGCGGCGGGATCGCGGAGACGACGACCTTCACCTGCACCTTCGGGATGAGCTTCGAGGCGACCTTCGCGCCGCGGTACATCTCCGCGTGCCCTTTCTGCAGGCCATAGCCAGAGACCGGCGTGACCGTCATGCCCGTGATGCCGATGTCCTCGAGCGCGTTCTTCAAAGCCTCAAACCGCTCACGCGCCGTGACGATGGAGACGCAGGTGATGGGCTTGCCGCCCGCCGTGACCGTCTGCGTGACCGTCACAGGCGCCGACGCCTCTGTGCTATCGATGGGTGTCGGTGCCGACGTCGAGCCGGGCACCTCCGGCACCGGCATGAAGTCCGCATACGCGGAAGCGAGGCCGTGCTCCTCGAAATCGAGGCCCGCGATCTCCTCCTTCGCCGAGACGCGCAGGCCGATCGTCGCCTTGAGGATGCTGAACACGACCGTGATGACGATGGCGACGTAGAGCGCGACGCAGACCACGCCGAGCACCTGCACGAGGAAGAAATGCGCCTCGCCCGTATAGAGCAGGCCATCCTTCACGGCGAAGAGCCCCGTAAGGATCGTGCCGAGCGCGCCGCAGACACCGTGGACAGCGACCGCGCCGACCGGATCGTCGACCTTGAGCTTCTGGTCGATGAATTCCACGGCGAACACGACGACGATGCCGGCGATAAGGCCGATGAAGAACGAGCCGACCGGGCTCACGGCATCGCAGCCCGCCGTAATCGCGACGAGGCCGGCGAGCGAGCCATTGAGCGTCATCGAGACATCGGGATGGCCGTAGCGCAGCCACGTGAGCACCATGACCGTGACCGTCGCCGTCGCCGCCGCGAGGTTCGTCGTGACGAAGATCGTCGACGCCGAGACGAGCGTCTCATCGCCCGTCATCGACACCGTCGAGCAGCCGTTGAACCCGAACCAAGCGAACCAGAGGATGAACACGCCGAGCGCCGCGAGCGTCAGGCTGTGGCCGGGGATGGCGTTCACAGAGCCATCCTTGTTGTACTTGCCGATGCGCGCGCCGAGCATGTAGGCACCGACGAAGGCGCAGATGCCGCCGACCATGTGGACTGCCGTCGAGCCGGCGAAATCATGGAAGCCCATCTCGCTGAGCCAGCCGCCGCCCCAGATCCAGTGGCCCGTGACCGGATAGATGATCATGCTGATGAGGATGCTATAAATGCAATACGCCGAAAACTTCGTGCGCTCTGCCATCGCGCCGGAGACGATTGTCGCCGACGTCGCACAGAACACCGTCTGGAAGATCACGTACGCCATGGACGGATAGCCCGCATCGTCCGCGACCTGCCAGTTCTGGATGAAGAAATCCGGCGCGCCGATGATGCCGCCGATATCATCGCCGAACATCAGGCCGAAGCCGATGACCCAAAAGACGACCGTGCCGAGCGCGAAATCCATGACATTCTTCATGACGATGTTGCCCGCGTTCTTCGCCCGCGTGAGGCCGGTCTCGACCATCGCAAAGCCCGGCTGCATGAAGAAGACGAGCGCCGCGCCGAGCAGTACCCAGATCGTATCGACCGCCACGAACCGCCCGGCATCCGCTGCCTCCGCGGCGAACGCATGCGGCGCCGCCGTCATGAGGCCGAGCCCCAGCGCCGCGGCACCGGCGATCTTGCTTCTGCGTGAAAACATGATGTCTCACCCTTCCTTATCATTGCCACCGGCAGGCATCCCGTGCCCGCCGCCCCGAAGCCAGCCGCGCTGCGCGCCGCCCACCTCCGGAGGAAATAAGAAAAGGCGCCGACTCCGCAAATCGCGGAATCGACGCCCTTGTCGATCATTCCATTGTAAAGGCAATCCTGCAGGAGAAACCTCTTGTCCATTATAATAGTCTTCCCCGTCTGCTTTGTCAAGGGGAAAATGGAAAAATCCTGAAAGCCTCCGTGGATATTATATTGCACACGCACGCACGCGTGCGCGCCCGCTCTTCTCAGTCGAGCCGCCCGAGGATCGTGCGGGCGACGTAGACGCCGCTTGCGCCTGCCTGCGAGAGGCCGCGCGTCACGCCGGCGCCGTCGCCGATGGCGAAGACGTTCGTAAAGCGCGTCTCGAGCTCCTTGCTGAGCACGACGCGGGAGCTGTAGAACTTCACCTCGACGCCGTAGAGCAGCGTGTCGTCGTTCGTCATGCCGGGCGCGACGTAGTTGAGCTGCTGGATCATCTCGATGATGTTGTCGAGGTGGCGCTTCGGCAGGATCAGCGAGAGATCGCCCGGCGTCGCCGCGAGCGTCGGGTGCGTGAAGCTCTTTGCCATGCGGTGCGCGTTCGTGCGGCGGCCCTTGATGAGATCGCCGTAGCGCTGCACGATGATGCCGCCGCCGAGCATGTTTGAGAACGAGGCGATGCGCTTGCCGTACTGATGCGGCTCCTTAAACGGCTCCGTGAAATGGTTCGAGACGAGCAGCGCGAAATTCGTGTTGTGGCTCTGCAGCTTCGGGTCGCTGTAGGAGTGCCCGTTGACCGTCACGATGCCGTCCGTGTTCTCCATGACGACGTGGCCGTGCGGGTTCATGCAGAACGTGCGCACGAAATCACCGTACCGCTTCGTGCGGTAGACGAGCTTCGCCTCGTAGACCTTCGAGGTGATGTCGTTCCAGACCTCATCGGGCACCTCGACGCGCACACCGACGTCGACGCGGTTGTTCTCCTGCTCGAGCCCGAGGCGGTCGCACTCGTTGCTGAACCACTCCGCGCCCGCGCGCCCCGGCGCGACGACGAGATACTCCGCTGCGATGCGCTCGCCGTCCTCGAGCTCGACGGCGTTCTCGCCCTTGCCGTCCGAGAGGAGATGCGCAACGGGGCACTCGAAGCGGAAGGAGACCTTGTCCTTCAAGTACTCGTACGTCGCCTTGAGCATCTTGAGGTTGTTCTCCGTGCCGAGATGGCGCACGCTCGCCTCGAGCAGATGGAGGTCGTGCTCGAGCGCGCGCTTGCCGAGCGACGAGCCCTTCGTCGTGAAGACCTGCGCGGGCGCGCCGTGCTTGCAGTTGATCGTATCCACGTAGCGGATGAGCTCCATGACCGTCGCATCATCGAGGTACTCGTTGAGCCAGCCGCCAAACTTCGTCGTGAAATTGTACTTGCCGTCGGAGAACGCCCCCGCGCCGCCGAACCCGCGCATGATGCTGCAGGGCTTGCAGCCGATGCAGCTCTTCACCTTCCCCGCGGAGATCGGGCAGACGCGGTGATAGATATCCTTGCCGCTCTCCAGCACGAGGATCCGGAGCTCCGGCCTCTTCTCGATGAGCTCATACGCCGTCATCACACCCGCGGGCCCGCCGCCCACGACAACTACATCATACGTTTCCATAAAAGCCCTCCTCAGAGCATAAAAAAAGCGCAGAATGCACATTCCTGCACTTATATTCTATCATCTCAGAACGGGAAATTCAAGACTTCGCGCACCTCAGAGATTCTCGAGCAGGCGGATCTCGTTCTTCATGATGTATTTCGTCTGCTCCGGCATCCTGCCGTTCACGAGATAGTCTGAGCTTTCTTTAGGAAAACCTCGATCGATCGAATCATACGATTTCTGATATAGTGAATCGCAAATGCAACGTAAAATTTTGCGTTGCATTTGCGATTCACTCATATTACAATAATCGTGAAAATGGAGGGACGAAAATGCAACGAGAAAGCAGCTCTTTAGAATACAAAGAAACGATTACCAACACCTTCTTGAAAACGGTCAGCGCGTACGCGAATTACGGAACCGGCCGCGTCATCTTCGGAATCGCGGATGATGGGAAAGTCAAAGGGATTCCTGACCCCGTCCAAAAATGCCTGGACATCGAAACCAAGATCAACGATAGCATCACCCCTACGCCCCATTACGCTTTAGAGGTCAACGCCAAAGATAAGACCATCATCCTGACGGTCGACAAGGGAGAGGATACGCCCTATCTTTATAAGAGCAAAGCGTACCGCCGCAACGACTCCGCAACCATCGCGGTGGACCGATTGGAACTCAACCGCCTGATCCTGCGAGGAACCCATCGTTATTTCGAGGATCAGCCCTCCGATAAAAAGAACCTTCATTTCCACGAATTGACCAAGAAGCTAAAAGCCGAACTCGATATCAAAAAGACGGATATGGATGTATTGAAAACGCTCGGATTCCTCGATGCAGAACATCAATACAATCAAGCCGCCTCCCTTTTCGCCGATGAAAACCCCTTCCCGGGCGTCGACTGCATGGAGTTTGGGGCTTCTCTCGATGAAATCAAGGGCCGCAAGACATTTGCGGGGCACTCTCTGCTTTCCATCTATGAGGAGAGTGCCGCTTGGATCAGCAGGCATTACCAATACGAGAAGGTCGACGGCCTGCAACGGAAAAAGGTGGAGCAGATTCCAGAAAAGGCCATCCGGGAAGCCCTCGCTAACAGCCTCGTCCATAGGGTCTGGGATATCCGCGCAGCAGTACAGGTAGCACTCTTCCCTGACCGCCTGGAGATCACTTCTCCCGGGGGGCTGCCGGAAGGTATCACAGAAGACGAATACCTCTACCACCACATCTCCATCCTGCGGAATCCGAAAGTCGCAAACCTTTTCTACAGGATGGGCTACATCGAGAGTTTCGGCACCGGCATCCAGCGTATCCTACGCGCCTATCAGGATACGAACGTGACACCTCGGTTCAAAATTTCGCAGCACGCCATCGAGGTAACGCTCCCTTCTTTGACCAGCGCGCCTCCTTTGGACCAGGAGGAAAAAACACTCTGCCAGTTCCTAAGCGAGAACGGGATATTGACGCGTCAAGAAATCGCTTCCGCCACTCATTATGACAAGAGCAAAACCCTGCGCATCCTCAATCGCTTGATTGAGAAGCAATGCGTGGAAAAGGTTGGCAAAGGTCGTGGGACAAAATATCGCATCACGGTATGCTTTTTCAATGGTCATAAGTGAGCCGTAGGGAAATTTTGTCTCCCCTGCCGCCACGAAAAAACGCGCCCGCACTCCTTTGATGGGAAGCGGGCGCGTGGGAGTTTGCTCCCAGGCGTTTATTTCTTCGTGATGTCCTTGCCGAACCATTTCTCGGAGATCTTTGCCATCGTGCCGTCGGCTTTCATCTCGTCGAGGACTTTCTGCACTTCGTCGCGCAGGGACTGGTTGTCCTTCGCGAAGGCGATGCCGAACGTGCTCACGGGGCCGATGGCGACGTCGACGGCTTCGATGCTGTCGGGGTGCTTACTCATGTAGTAGCGGCCGACGATCTCATCGCCGATGACGGCATCGATGCGGCCGTTCTCGAGGTCCATGAACGCCGAGACGAAGTCCGCGTATTTCTTGACTTCCTTGACGTCCTTCTTGTAGAAGTCCGTGTTGTCGAGGTACTCCTCTGCCGTGCTCGAGCTCTGCGTGCCGATGGCCTTGCCCGCGAGGCTCTGCTCGTCCTTGATGTCCGCAGTGCCTTTCTTCACGAAGATGATCTGGCGGTTGTCCATGTACGGCTCGGAGAAGAGCATGTTCTCCTTGCGCTTCTCCGTGATGTCGAGGCCGTTCCAGAGGACGTTGACGCGGCCGCTCTTGAGCTCCGCCTCCTTGCTCGACCAGTCGATCGCCTTGAACTCGACCTCTCTGCCGAGGCGCTTCGACGCCTCTTTCGCGAGGTCGACGTCGAAGCCGACGATCTCGTTGTTCTCGTCCTTGAAGCCCATCGGCGGGAAATTGTCATCGAGCCCGACGACGATCTTCCCCTTGTCTCCGGAGCCCGCATCGCTCTTCGCCGCCTGCTGGCTGCCGCAGCCCGTGAAAAACGCCGCTGTCAGGGCAGCAGCCAGTCCCAGGGCGGCAAGTTTCTTCCATTTCATCATCCAGTTCCTCCCATTCCTCAATACAAATTCATATAGAGTTCATTATACTTTAGCATGGTAAATTAGCAAATCGTCGTTTCGGACGGATTTTACATCTTTACACTCTCTTTCGCCCGCATTCTAAATCTTCCTGCTTTTTTCGCACGACCGTGCCAAAGGCACCCCTTTTGGTGCCATGGTCTCATTTTTTCCTTCCAGCAGGGAAACGGAGGGAAAGGGAGAATAACTATAGTAGAAAACGAATCTATAAGGAGGGATTCATCGTGCGTGCTGTTTCCGTAGAAGACCTCAAGCCCGGCATGATCCTCGCGCGGACGCTGGTCAACGACGATATGATCGTCATTCTGTCCGAAAATACGCTGCTGACGAAAGCGCATATCACGCGCCTCACGTTTTTGAATATTCCCGTTGTCTACGTCAAGGATGAGTACGAACTCAGCAAAAACTATCAGGCGGTCGCCGCGATCTTCAACCGCGGCAACGCGTTCCTCAAGGACTACAAGAGCGTCGTCTCCGCGGCGCGCCACATCATCGACGAGGTACGCGAGACGGGCAAGGTGCCTGTCTCGGAGACGAACGCCGTCGTGACGAAGCAGATCACGCCGCTCGCGAAGAGCAGCGGCGCCATCGACTACCTCTACGAGCTCAACCACCTCGCCGCCGATGTCTACAACCATTCGCTGCGCGTGTCCATCCTCGCCGGCGTCATCGCGAAGTGGATGCATTTCGACGAGGAGAAGGCGAAGGATATCATGCTCGCGGGCTTCCTGCACGACATCGGCAAGACGAAGTTCGACCAGCGGCTGCTCGACAAGAACATCGAGAACCTCAAAGGCGAGGACTACGAGCGCTACATCCAGCATACCGTCGACGGCCACCACATCCTCGCGGGGCTCAGCGATCTCTCCGAAGGCGTGAAGCTCGCCGCCATGCAGCACCACGAGCGCATGGACGGCTCCGGCTTCCCCTTCAACTGCAAGGGTACGGACATCCACGAGTACGCGCGCATCATCGCCGTCGCCGACATCTATGACAACATCACGACGGAGCGCGAGGGCTACGTGAAGCGCACGCCGTTCGCCGCCATCGAGTATTTCTCGCAGCAGATGTACACGACGCTCGATCCCGCCGTTTGCGTGCCCGTGCTCACGCGCGTCAAGGACGCATTCCTCGGCTCGCGCGTCGTGCTCTCGAACGGCGCCAAGGGGAAGATCGCCGCGTTCCCCAACGACTTCGCCGCCCAGCCCGTCATCGAGATCACAAAGGACCAGATCCTCAACCTCAACGAGCATCCGGACATCAAGATCACGGAGTACAACC
The DNA here is from genome assembly GCA_902763085.1 of Dongibacter bovis. Taxonomy (GTDB): domain Bacteria; phylum Bacillota; class Negativicutes; order Selenomonadales; family Selenomonadaceae; genus Selenomonas_C. The sequence continues at coordinate 28,301 of CACWQW010000026.1, read as the reverse complement.
CGAAATGACCACCACACGCTGACGATCGGAACCTATGCCGCCGCAGACTCTTTCACTGGAGCCTGCGGCGGTTCTTTTTTCCTACGGTTTCCGAAAAGGTACTATGATTAGAAACCATGATTGATATTTTTTCATACCTCGCTATATGATTTCATCGTTATATTTACAAATAGGACTTAATTACCCTTGTTTTGTTCAATGGAAGCCCTTAAAATGAAGGTATTCAGACGATATATCGTAGAAAAACAACAGTAAACCATATTGTCTGAATAGAGGTTCTATATTGAAGTATTAGGAGGAAAGCGTATGTCTATCATCAGTGATCTGCTCGACGACCTGACGGGCAGCGAGGAAAGCACGGAGGCGCAGCAGACGGAGGCGCGGCGCGACAGCCTGCACCGCAGCCAGGCGAGCGCCGCCGCACAGCAGGTCGGCGAGACGATCGGTGCCGTCACGGGGCGCATCATCAGCGATCCGCGCGGCGCCGTCGAGGATGTCGTGAACGACACGAAGGTGGCGATCTTCGGCCACCACGGCGTCCACCCGCTGACGGATGCCGTCAATTTCGTCAAAGGTGCCGTCGATGTCACGCGCGATGCGGCGCTCAACATCTTCAACTTGTTCCCCGCCGGCACGACCGACGTCGGTCAGACGCGCTACAAGAACGCCGTGAGCGCTGCGGAGGGCGCTACCGTGACGAGCGCGTTCACGACCGGCCCAAGCCTCGGGGATATGTCCTGGCTCATCTATCGCGGGCGCCTCGTCTCGAATCCCGAGATGATGAGCAAATGGCAGCTCTACCGCGACGATGAGACGACGCACGGCTTCAACAGCCGCACATACGTGAACGAGGCGGACAAGCAGGTCGTCATCACGCTCGAGGGCACGCAGGCGAACAGCGACCTCTCGCCGCTCTGGCTCAGCAAGGACGGCCTCGCCGATGCGGAGATCGGCGCGGGCGTCATCCCGCCGCAGATGCGCGAGGGCTATGAGGAGTTCAAGAGCATCGTCGCTGATGTCATGGGAAACTACGTGGACAAGGGCTACTCGTTCTCCGTCGCGGGCCACTCGCTCGGCGGCGGCCTCGCGCAGCTGCTCCCGGGCATGTACTACATCGACACGGGCGTCGCGCTGCCGACGCTCGCGGAGGCCGGCCCCGGCATGCTCAACCAGCTGAAGCTCTACGCGGAGGAGCAGCTGCTCGCGGGCAAGGCGATCCACCTGCCGAACGGCGAGGTCACGCGTCTCACGAAGCTCACGACGCTCGGCCGGGCAAACGAAGCGAAGGCCATCGTCTCGACGTTCGAGGCGCAGGATTTCTCCTTCGTCAAGAACCTCATCACGGTGCTCGATCCCGTCGGCGCGGTGAACTACAACCGTGACGCGAGCAAGGACGGTCACATCGGCGTCGACATGATCGTCCCCTATCTGCTCACGACGCGTGAGGACATGCAGGACCTCGAGGCGAGCGTCGTCGATTCCGTCAACTGGAAGAATCTCGTGACGCCGGAGCTCACGGAAAGGCTCGGCTTCGGCGGCATCCACGCGACGCGGTTCGACCGCCACGAGCCCGACCAGTCCATCGCGCTCTGGTCCGGCACGGCGGTCGGCTACAAGGACCCGAGCCGCATCGGTGTCGGCAGCGCCGTCTACCGCGACTACCTCGAACCGCGCAAGGTCTGGTCGGGATCGAAGCTCGGCCTGCCAGAGGAAACGACGTTCGGCACGGAGAAAAACGACACCATCATGACGACGGACAAGGCGACGCAGGTGCTCGCGGGCGCAGGCAACGATACGATCATCGGCGGCAACGGCGGCAACATGCTCTCCGGCGGCTACGGGGATGACTACATCGTCGGCGGCAGCGGCGACGACTACCTCGCGGGCGACGAGGGCGACGACAGCCTCTACGGCCAGGAGGGGAACGATATCCTCTACGGCGGCGACGGCAACGACTACCTCGACGGCGGCAAGGGCGACGACCTGCTCTTCGGCGGCGCGGGCAATGATACCCTCGTCTGGCAGGAGGGCAATGACATCCTCTGCGGCCAGGAGGGCGACGATACGTTCGTGATCCGCCAGGGCGCGACGGGCAATGCCGAGATCAAGTGGGAGCGCAACTACACGAATTTCGGCAAGGACAACGTCGTCATCGAGGGCGCGCTCGGCGAGGCGAGCTCGCTGAACTTCAACTTCGCCGACGAGATCCGCGTGCAGGACATGCGTTGGAGCACAGACGGCAAGGACATCGTCATGACGGATACGCTCGGGAATGAAACGGCATCCGTCACGTTCGAAAACGCCTACGAGGCGTTCGCCGCGAACTCCGGCAATCTCACGTTCCAGTTCACGAACGGCCGCCTCTACAAGGACGATACGCATTTCGACGTGCAGGCGGGCAGCGGCACGCTTACGGCGACGGACAGGGACGGCCTCACGGGCTCGTTCCTCATCGGCGGCAGCGAGGATGACACGCTCGTCTCCGGCAAAGGCGACGACTACATGTTCGGCGGCAGCGGCAAGGACACGTACTCCTTCGCGGGCTCGTTCGGCAGCGACACGATCGTCGGCATCGACGAGGACGACTACATCTCGTTCGCCGATGCCTACGCTGAGAGCGACTACGCGCTCTCCCGCTCCGGCAGCGACCTCGTCATCTCCCACACGAGCGGCGGCACGCAGCTCGGCTCCGTCACGCTCTCTGACTGGTACGCCGGCCATACGACGCAGAACCTCTCGTTCGCAGGCACGAGCTATCAGGTCGCGGGCACGCAGCTCAAGAAGGCATGAGGAGGCAGCAGCATGGGATTTTTCTTCAATCTCGGTGAAAAGATCATCGCGGGCGCGACCGCTATCGCGGGAGACACGATCGAGACGATCGGCTCCCTGCTCCACCCCGCCTCGGACGAGGCGCCAGGAGCGCAGCGCCGCCTCAGCGACCTCTCCAAGATGACGTACAAGGAGACGTATGCCTACTACAAGCTCGCCGGCCACGGCGACGCGGCGCTCTCGAACTGGCAGACTGCAAAGCGCATCGACGAGATCCACACAGGCCTCGACGCGCGCGTCTACGTCAATGAGGCGACGAAGGAGATCAACATCAACTTCGAGGGCTCGCACGGCTTCACGAAACTCCTCGCGGAGAACGCCCTCGACGGCGCGCTCGCCAAGGAGCTCTACCGCGCCTCCGACGGCTTCACGCATTTCCTCTCGGAGGACGACTATGAGTCCATCCGCACGCGCTGGGGCGCCGTCCTCGGCACGGACGGGCTCGCCGATCTCCAGATGATGGCGAACAAGGTGCCCGACCAGTTCTCCACGGCGTACACGTGGTTCCGCGAGGTCATGGACGAGATCAAGAGCGATCCGTCGCTCGCGGACTACGCCGTGACGATCACGGGCCACTCCCTCGGCGGCTCCATGGCGCAGATGGTCTCGGCGAAGTATACGATCGACACGGGCGAGCGCATCCCGACCGTCGCCATCGACGGCACCGGCGTGCTCTCGCTCGTGCAGCAGATGGAGGGCGGCGCGGACATCAAGGACCCGAGCGCATTCTCGCACATCGTCAATTTCTGCACGGAGGGCGATCCCGTCGGCGACTTCGCCAAGGAGGGGCACCTCGGCTTCACCGTCGAGATGCCCTACACGCTCTCGCGCGGCGACAAGGCAGACATCCTGCCGAACTACCGCGCGCTCATGGAGGCGTTCCAGGGCGTGACGGGCATCAAGGACGTCCGCATCGACCGCCATGAGATCGGCCAGCAGATCGACCTCTTTGACGGCACGGACTTCACCTCCCCCGACCGCGGCTGCTTCCTCACGGAGGACGAGACGAACGTCGCACTCACGGGCGACGCGAAGACCATCGTGCAGGCGAGCGACGCCGCGACGCGTCTCGTCGGCAACGACGCCTCCTGCTACCTCCTGGGCGGCAAGGGCGACGATGTCATCATCGGCGGCGCGGGAAATGACTTCATCACCGGCGGCGAAGGTGCCGACCAGCTCTTCGGCGGCGCGGGCGATGACCTCCTCTATGGCGGCGCGGGGGACGACCTCCTCGCGGGCGGCAAAGGCGACGACAAGCTCTTCGGCGGCGACGGCAATGACACGCTCGTCTGGACGAGCGGCAACGACCTCCTCTACGGGCAGGCCGGGGAAAACACCTACCTTCTCGGCGCTGCGGACGGAGAGGAGAAGGCCTCCGGCCACGTCACGCTGAAATTCGACCGCGAGAACATCTCGAGCGACACCGTGGCGTTCCACCTCTCCGGCATCGATGCGGAAAACAGCTGGTTCGACCTCTCCATGGACGACCTGCTCCTCCCCTCGAGCACCCTCTACGCGGAGAAAGACGGAGCGCTCTGCATCCAGTACGACGAGCACTCGTCACTCAGTATCTCCAACTGGTCGGACGTCAAAGCCGCCCTCGGCGACCATCTGACCATCTCGTACGGCGGCGGGAAATGCACGGTTCCCCTCACGGCGAAAGCCTGACGGCGCGGCTGCTTTCCCCGCGCCTCGGCTCGTTACCGATACAAAGACCTGCACGAACCCCCACTTCATAGACATCGTGCAGCGCCTTACAACAAAAGCGGGCGGCTGCCCCTGAGTGATGATCCACTCCTGGGGCAGCCGCCCGCTCTTTCTATAAAGTGATGTCGCTGCGTACTAAGATCGCAGGGGCTGGCGCTCATTGCAAGAGCGAGAGCACGCTGCTGAGGTTCTGGTTTGCCTGCGCGAGCATGGACTGCGCGGCCTGGGAGAGCACGTTGTCGCGCGTGTAGGCCGCCATTTCCTTCGCCATGTCCGCGTCGCTGATCGTCGACTCCGCGCTCTGCACGTTCTCGCTCGCCGTCGTCAAGTTGCTGCGCGTGTAGTCGAGGCGGCTCTGGAGGGCGCCGATGGTCGTCGCCTGGTCGAGCGTCTTCTGCAGGGAGCGGTCGAGGATCGTCAGCGCGCGCTTGGCGGCGGGGCGCGTCGCGACACTGAGCCGCTCGCCCTTCGCATCGCGCAGGCCGAGCGCGTCTGCGTGGATGTCGGAGAAGACCGCATGGATGTTCTGGTTGGCCTTCGTACCGACCTGGAAGCGGAAGCCCGCGTCCTCGATGCCCGGCCGCACGAAGTCGCCCCAGTCGATCGTGAGCCCATCGATGGTCGTCGAGCGGCTGCTCGGGTACCACCAGAACTTCGTCGAGCGTCCCTCGAGCACGATGTCCTGCGCATTCGCCGCGTCGCCATGACCCGATTTCGAGCCCGTCGCCGCGCCGGTGTCGCGCGTGTTCGTCATGTCGATGTCCGTGTATTTCTTATAGAAATCCTGGATCGTGCCGCCGCCCGCCGTCGTCGCGTTGAGGTCGGCGATCAGGGCGTCCTGCGCCTCCTTCGCCGTGGCGAATTTCCCCTTGGTCGCCGCGCTGACCGCCGCATCGAGCGCACCGCCGCCCTGCTCCGTGAGCACGCGCATGAAGCGCGACATCGGCGTCGTGCTCGTGTTTTGCCCGCCGTTCGCGTTGAGGTAGTGCAGGAACACGTAGCCCACAGCGTACGGGAGCTCCGAGTTCTTCGTGCCGCCGCTCGCGAATTCGCCCGAGATCGAGGCGGCGGTCAGTCCGTTCAGTGCGACGATGCGCTGGTCGTCGATGCCGTGCGTGTACTCCGCCGCACCCTCGGTGACGTAGAGCGGCAGATTGCTGAAATGGCGGATGTTCGCCGACATGACCGCATGCGTGAACTCATGTGCGAGCGTGCGGTCGAGATAGCCGGCGCCCGCCGTCGTCGTGCTGCCGTTGGGGTCTGTGAGGTTGAGCGCGCTGTAGTAATCGAGGTTGACCGTCAGGCTCAGCTTGTTCGTCGTGCCGTCCGCGCCCGACCAGTGCGTCACGTAGGCGAGCGCACTGTTGCCGCTATGCTCGAAGACGAGATTGATATTTTTCACCGACGGCATGCCGCTGTCGAAGGAGATGCCGTAGGTGTCCTTGACGAGCTGCAGGCCGCTGTCCATCCACTCGCTGTTGAGTGCCTTGATGATTGTCTGCTCTGCCGTGTCCGCGCGGTCCGCCGCCCCGTCGAAGAGCGTCTTGCCGTTGAACGTCACGCCCGCGTTATCGTCGAGCTGGTCAATGGACTGGTCGAGCTCCTTTTGGATCGTCGCGCGGTCCGCGTCCGTGTTCGTGTCGTTCGCAGCGTTGATCGCCTTTTCCTTCATCGTCTTCAGGATGTCGATGGAGGAGGAAAGTGCGCCCGCCGCCGTCTTGAGCAGGCTGCCCGCGTTCTGCGCGTTCTGGTTGTCCTGCGCGAGGCCGCGGAGCTGCGCGCGCATGCGCTCGGAGATCGCATAGCCGGAGGCGTCGTCCTCCGCCGTGTTGACCTTTCTGCCGGACGAGACCTTCTTGAGATCTTTGCCGAGCTTGTTCGTATTCTTGTTGAGCGCACCGAGCGCCAGCTGAGCGGCGATGTTGTTCTTGACGACCATTGCCATAGCGTTTCCCTTTCCTTACCTGCTTTATAGATACCCCTGTCTATCCATCGACGATTCTCAGAGAAAACTTAAGGCGCCTGCATCTCCGCGCTCCCGCAAGCACTGAGAGACAAAGAGACCGTTTCGCGAGGAGTTCCTGCACCTTCGCGAGGTAGTCCTCACGCGTGAAGTGGAAGACTTCACCGGTCTTCCTGACCTTGAGAATCAGCGCTTTCTCAGGGCAAACGCCGACAGATGGGAAAGTCCGTAGCGCGCGAGCAGGTCGCAGAGCAGCAGCGTGACGAGACAGACGAACGCGTATTTGAGGTAGACGCCGAGGGAGAGGCTCCTCACTGCCCAGACGACGGGGAAGAGCACGGCCATGTGGAGATAGTAGACGCCGTAGGAAGTCTCAGAAAGACGGGCGCGCAGCGGTGTCGTCCTCCCGAGGTATCTTTGGAAGAAGCCGAGCAGCCCGAGCGTCGCCGTCCAGGTAAATGCGGCCTGACAAAAGGCGTTGACCCACGCGATGACCTGCGGGGAGGCACCGAGCGCGGGCAGCGTGAAGCGCTGCCAGAGATAGAGCGCGCTGAAGAGGAAAAATCCCACGAGCCAGAGAGGATGTGCCGGCGTGTAGCCAGCGGCGGCGAACCAGTGCTGCCGGAAAGCATGCACGCCGAGGAAGAAGAAAATGAGATACGTCGGGATGCGTACGGGCTGCAGCACGAGCACATAGAAAAAGGGATGCCAGAGATCCGGCGACATATAGGATCCCAGCACGCCGATGCTCAAAAACGTCAGGAGAAACAGCGCGAGAAAAAGGCGTCCCTGCCGCCGCACAGGCTCCGCGCTGCGCGTGCGCAGCGCGGGGAAGATGCGCACGGCGAGCGTCAGCAGCAAATAGAGCGCCAGCAACGCGCCGAGGTACCAGTACTGCGCCTGTTCGTAAAGCGGACCCCAGAAAAGCGTCGTGTAAAACGTCCAGAAATCCATAGGCACTGAGCGGCTCGCAAGGATGAGGTAGGTCACGGGCGGCGCGATGAAAAGCACGCCGAAGATCCACGGCAGCACAATGCGCCAGAGCTTGCGCCGCCAGAACTCCCTCGCCTCGTGGCGCACGAGTGACTGCAGGCCGAAATATCCTGAGATGAAGGTACCACCACTGCGGCGCGAACGCCATGTAGCACATCGCGGCATGAAAGACGACCATGAGCCAGATGATGAACCATTTGAGATGATCCAGGAAGTAGAGCCTTTGCTGCGTGGGCATACTGTTTTCCTTCTTTCTCTAGCCAAAATCAAAAAAAGACAAACGATAAAATAACCGTTTGTCTTTCGCGTGAAGTGGTAGACCTCGCCGGTCTTCCTGACCTTGACTTCGATGTCGCCCGCCTCGACGGCCTTCGGGCCGATGGTGATGCGGACGGGGTAGCCGATGAGATCGCAGTCCTTGAACTTGACGCCCGCGCGCTCCTTGCGGTCGTCGAGCAGCGTATCGATGTGCGCGGCCTGGCATTCCTTGTAAATAGCCTCGGCATAGGCGAGCTGGTCGTCCTTCTTCGCGTTGACGGCGACGACGACGACCTCGTAGGGCGCGATGGCGCGCGGCCAGATGATGCCCTGCTCGTCGTTGTTCTGCTCGATGGCAGCCGCCATCGTGCGGCCGATGCCGATACCGTAGCAGCCCATGTAGAGCGGCTGCTCCTTGCCCTGCTCGTCGAGGAAGGTCGCGCCCATCGCCGCGCTGTACTTCGTGCCGAGCGTGAAGACCTGGCCCGCCTCGATGCCGCGCGTCATCTTGAGCGGCGTGCCGCAATGCGGACAGGGGTCGCCCTCCTCGACGAGACGCACGTCGCAGACGGTGATCGCGTCTGCGTCGAAATCGCGCGCGGGGTTGACGTTCTTATAGTGGACGTCTTTCTCGTTCGCGCCCGTGACGGCGTTCTTCATATTCATGACACTCGCGTCGACGAGGATGCGCGTGCCTTTCTTGATGCCGATGGGACCCATGAATCCCGGGCAGCCGCCCGCCGCGCGGATGACTTCCTCGTCTGCCATGCGCAGCTCGCGCGCGCCCTCGATGCGGTTGATGACCTTGACCTCGTTGACCTCATGGTCGCCGCGCAGGAAGACGAGCACGAGCTCATCCGCGTCCGTCTGATAGGCCACGGCCTTGATGGTCTTTTCCGCGGGGATCTTGAGGAAGTCACAGAGGCTCTCGATGGTGTTCGTGCCGGGTGTCGCGACCTTCTCGAGCGCGAGCGCGTCCTCAGCGGGAGCCTCGATGGGCGCGAGCTCCGCCTTTTCGTCGCTCGCGGCGTAGTCGCAGTGCGGGCAGTAGACGATGTTCGACTCTCCGGCGTCGGCGAGCACGGTGAACTCGTGGGAGTGACCGCCGCCGATGGCGCCGTTGTCCGCCTCGACGGGACGGAACTTGAGGCCCATGCGCTCGTAGATGCGCGTGTAGGCATCGTACATCTTCTGGTACGATGCGTTCATGCCCTCGACGTCCTTATCAAAGGAGTAGAGGTCTTTCATGATGAATTCGCGGCTGCGCATGAGCCCAAAGCGCGGACGGCGCTCGTCGCGGAACTTGTCCTGGATCTGGTAGAGCAGGAGCGGCAGCTGCTTGTAGCTGCGCACCTCGTCGCGCACGAGGTCGGTGATCATCTCCTCATGCGTCGGGCCGAGGCAGAACTCCCTGCCGTGGCGGTCCTTGATGCGCATCATCTCGTCGCCGTACGCCGACCAGCGGCCGCTCTCCTCCCAGAGCTCGGCGGGCTGCAAGATGGGCATCATGACCTCCTGGCCGCCCGCCGCATCCATCTCCTCGCGGACAATCTGCTCGATCTTGCGGATGACGCGCCAGCCGAGCGGCAGGAACGTGTACATGCCGCCCGCGACCTTGCGGATGAGGCCCGCACGGTACATGAGCTGATGGCTGACGATTTCCGCCTCCGCGGGAGTATTGCGGAGGGTAGGTGCGTATAGACTGGATGCTCTCATTGATTCTTTCGCTCCTCTATGATTTTGTCGATTTCCTTAAACAGCTCGGGCACGAGCTCACACTCGGGGACCTTGCGGAGGATCTCCCCCTTGCGGAACACGAGCCCCTCGCCCTTGCCGCCCGCGATGCCGACATCGGCGCCGCGCGCCTCGCCGGGCCCGTTGACGACGCAGCCCATGACGGCGACCTCGATGGGCTCTGCTACATCCGCAAGTTTCTTCTCGACCTCCGCCGCGATGGCGGGCAGGTCGATGCTCGTGCGACCGCAGGTCGGGCAGGCGACGAGCGTCGGCCCGTAGTCGCGCAGGCCGAGGGACTTCAGGATCTCCCTGCCGACGCGCACCTCGGGCACGGGGTCGCCCGTGAGCGAGATGCGCAGCGTGTCGCCGATGCCCTCAGCGAGCAGCGCGCCGATGCCGACGGCGGACTTGATGATGCCCGTGCGGACGGTGCCCGCCTCCGTGATGCCGAGGTGCAGCGGGTAGTCGACTTTCTCGCTCATGAGGCGGTACGCCGCGAGCGTCAGCGGCACGTCGTGCGCCTTGAGCGAGATCTTCATGTCGTAGAAGCCCTCGTTCTCGAGCAGGCGCACGTGCTCGAGCGCAGACGCGACGAGCGCCTCCGCCGTCACGCCGCCGTACTCTTTGAGCAGCCGGCGGTCGAGCGATCCTGCGTTGACGCCGATGCGGATGGGGATGTGCGCCCGTTTCGCCGCTTCCGCCACGGCGGCGACGCGCTCCGGCCCGCCGATGTTGCCGGGGTTCAGGCGCAGCGCGTGGATGCCCTGCGCGATCGCCTCGAGCGCCAGCTTGTAGTCGAAATGGATGTCGGCGACGAGCGGCACGGGCGATGCCTCGATGATACTGCCGAGGTTCTTCGCCGCCGCCATGTCCGGCACGGCGAGGCGCACGATGTCACAGCCCGCCTGCGCGAGCGCGCGAATCTGCGCGAGCGTTGCCTCGGTGTCCGTCGTCTTCGTGTTCGTCATCGACTGTACGGAGATCGGCGCGCCGCCGCCGATGGCGACGCTGCCAATATGGATCTGCCGCGTCGTTTTCCTCTGGATGTCCGCCATACGTCAGCCTCCTAAGAATACGCGCACGATGTCGTTTTTCGTCGCGAAAACCATGAGCAGCACGAGCAGGGCGATGCCGACGCGCTGCGCGTAGTACGTGAACCGCGGGCCCATCGGGCGGCCGATGACCGCCTCGACGCAGAGGCCGGCGAAATGGCCGCCGTCGAGCGCAGGGATCGGCAGCAGGTTGATGATGCCAAGGTTCAGGCTCAGGAACGCCGTGAAATTGAGGAGCGGTACGAAGCCCATCTGCGCGACCTCCCCTGCCATCTGCGCGACGCCGATGGGGCCTGCGAGCTCCTCGCCCGAGAGCTTCAGGATGAGCTTGTAGAGCTCCTGCACCATCATGGAGATGACGGCGCCCGTCTTCTGCACGGCGAGGCTGCCGGACGCGATGAGGCCCGGATGCTCCATGATGGCGGCATTCATGACGCCGATCATCGAGCGCTGCGCCGTCTTGTCGTAGGCGGGCAGCACGGAGACTTCCTGCTCCTCGCCGCCGCGGTCGATGACGAGCGTGCGCTGCTCCCCCTCTGCGCCCTGCTGGAGCGCCTCGATGAACTCCTGCCAGCTCGCAATCGGCGCGCCGTCGACAGCGAGCACGCGGTCGCCCTCGCGCAGCCCCGCCTCCGCCGCGGGTTTCCCCGCAATCACCGTGCCGAACACGGGCTCGGGATTCGGCTGGGCGACGCCGGAGAAGAAGAAGACGCCCCAGTAGAGGAAGATCGGCAGCACGAGGTTCATCGCGCTGCCCGCGAGGATCACGACCATGCGCGCGCCGACCGACTTGCGCAGGTACGCGCGGTCGCCGGCCTCCTCCACCGTCTCCGGGTCCATGCCCGCGATGTTGTTGAAGCCGCCGAGCGGCACGGCGCGCAGGGAGTAGACCGTCTCGCCGTATTTCACGGCGAGGAGCTGCGGGCCGAACCCGATGGCGAACTCGTCGACGCGCATGCCCGTGAGCTTCGCCGTGAGGAAATGGCCGAGCTCATGCACGAGCACAAGCAGGCCGAACACGAATACCGCCGCTGCGATGGTGAGTACCATGGATTCACCGACCTTTCTTCTTCAGCAGGGACGCGGCAAAGGCGCGCGCCTCCCTGTCTTCCTCGAGCAGGTCCTCGAGGGACGCCGCAGGATGCACCGCGCGAGCGCTCATCGTCTGCTCGATGATGTCGTAGATATCGAGGAAATGGATCTCGCCGCGCAGGAAGGCGGCGACAGCGACCTCATTCGCCGCATTGAACGTGCAGGGCATCGTGCCGCCCGCGCGCCCCGCCTCGTACGCGAACGCGAGCCCGCGGAACGTCTCCGTGTCCGGCTTCTCAAACGTGAGCGCCTGCATGTGCCAGAAATCGAGCCGCTCGAACGCGGGCGCCTGACGCTCTGGATACGTCAGCGCGTACTGGATGGGGAGCTTCATGTCGGGCGCGCCGAGCTGCGCGATGACGGCGCCGTCTTGGAACTCGACCATCGAGTGCACGATGCTCTGCGGATGCACGACGACCTGGATCTTGTCATAGTCGACGCCGTAGAGCCACTTCGCCTCGATGACCTCGAGCCCTTTGTTGACAAGCGACGCGGAGTCGACGGTGATCTTGCGCCCCATGTTCCACGTCGGATGCGCGAGCACCTGATCGACCGTCGCCCCCCCCAGCTCCTCGCGCTGCTTCCCGCGGAACGGACCGCCCGAGCACGTGAGGAGCAGGCGCGCGATGCTCTTCAGGCGCTCGCCCTGGAGGCACTGGAAGAAGGCGCAGTGCTCGCTGTCCACGGGCAGGATGTGCACGCCGCACTCCTTCGCGCGCCGCATGATGATCTCGCCCGCGACGACGAGCGTCTCCTTGTTCGCGAGCGCGATGTCCTTGCCCGCCTCGATGGCGCGCAGCGTCGGCGCGAGCCCGGAAAATCCCATCATCGACGTCACGACCATGTCGACGCCAGGATGGGCCGCCGCGTCAATGAACGCCTGCCGCCCACCCGCGAGCTCCGTGCCGACGGCCCGCCCCGCGAGGCGCTCCTGCAGGCGGCGATACGCCGCCTCATCGGCGAGCACCGCGAGCTCCGGATGGAACTCCTCGACCTGCGCCGCGAAGAGCTCATCGCTCGTGTTCGCCGCGAGCACTGAGATGTGGAAGAGGTCCGGGTGACGGCGCACGACCTCGAGCGTCTGCGTGCCGATGGACCCCGTCGAGCCTAGAACTGCCAATCGTTTCAATGCGCTTCCCCCTTCACTCGCTCATGAGCACGAACACGGCGAAATAGTAGACGACGGGCGCCGTGAGGAGCACGCTGTCGAAGCGGTCCCAAACGCCGCCATGCCCCGGGATGATGTTCCCGGAGTCCTTGATGCCCGTGTAGCGCTTCGCCACGGACTCCACGAGGTCGCCGAGCGTCGCAACGGCGGCGAGCACGAGTCCGAGCCCCGCCATCTCGAGCACCGGCAGGCCGAAGAAGACACCGAGCCCTGCGACGGATGCCGTCGTGCCGACGACGGAGCCGAGGAAGCCCTCGACCGTCTTGTTCGGGCTGATCGAGGGGCAGAGCTTGTGCGAACCGATGGCGGAGCCGACGAAATACGCGAACGTATCGCTCGCCCACGTCCCGATGAACATGACCCAGATCATCGCGCAACCAAACTCGAAGCCGCCGAGCGGCGTCATGAGCGTCTGCCCCTCGCCCGCGAAGCGCAGCAGCACCATGTGCGCGAACGGATAGCCGAAATAGAGCACGCCCGCGATGGAGACCGCCGCGTCGACGAACGTCATGCGCCCGTGCAGCAGCACGCTCAGGAGGAGGGAAAGGAGCACGATGCCCGTCGTGACCGCCATCGTCTCCTCCGCGTTGCCGAGCCACGCGCAGCCCCAGAGCAGCACGAGCCCAAGAGCGCCGAGCGCGAACGTGCAGCGGATGCCCTTGTGCGAAAACGCGCGCACGTACTCAAACCACGCGACGAGCGAAAGCACGAGCGCGAACGCGCTGAAGAGCGCGCCGCCCGTCTGGATGATGAAGGCCGCCAGTGCGATACCGACGATGCCTGTGATGATTCTCGTAAGCAAAAAACCGCTCCTTTTCTCTCCGCAAGGCGCCCGGCGGGCGCCGCCTCTCGCCAGGCGGGGACCGCCCCGGCGCTCACTTCCCCTTTCTCGGGTTCAAGCCGCCGAAGCGGCGCTTCCGCTGGGCGAAATCGACGATCGCCTGCACGAACTCCTCCGGCGTAAAATCCGGCCAGTTCGTCTCCGTGAACCAGAACTCCGCGTACGCCGCCTGCCAGAGCAGGAAATTGCTCAGCCGCAGGTCGCCGCTCGTGCGGATCATGAGGTCGACGGGCGGCTGTCCCGCCGTATCGAGCGCCGCCGAAAAGGCAGCCGCATCGATCGCGTCGGGCGCGAGGTCCCCCGCCGCCGCGCGCGCCGCGAGCGTGCGTACGGCGCGCAGGATCTCATCCTGCCCGCCGTAGTTCGCGGCGATGTTGAACTGCAGTCCGTCACCTGCCGCGAGGCGATCCTCCGCGCCGTGCATCTGCCGCAGCAGCGCCTCCGACATGCCGTCCTCACGCCCGAGGAAACGCAGGCGCACGTGGTTATCCTCCATCTCCTGGATCTCCTTCTCGAGATACTCAGAAAAGAGGCTCATGAGGAAATCCACCTCCGGGCGCGGCCGCTTCCAGTTCTCCGTCGAGAAGGCGTAGACCGTCAGCACCTCAATGCCGAGATCGACGCAGACCTGCAGGATCGAGCGGAGCGTGTGGACACCCGCTCGATGCCCCGCCGTGCGGATGAGCCCCTTGCCCTCCGCCCAGCGTCCGTTGCCGTCCATGATGATCGCGATGTGGCGCGGCCGCTTCTCCTTCGGCACTCTATCGTAAAGGGCGACGAGGTCTTTCTCCCGCTTCGAGGCCCCGATGCCCAAAATCTTTTTCCACATAATCTGTCCCTCTAACAAGACTAGGGAACCACCGATCTCGCCCCGCCGCGCATGGCGCGGCAGATGACTCCATCAGTGCTTCCCTAGGGCGTTTTCCGGGGAGGACTGCCTCCCCCAGCGCTCTCACCGCCTCCCGCATCAGTGCCGGAGGCGGCGTCCATCACGGAGCTTCGATTGCAGATACCGGGCAGCCGGCAGCGCAAGCACCGCACTCGACGCATTTCTCAGGGTCGATCTCATAATGCTCTGCACCCTCGCTGATCGCCTCCACCGGGCACGTTGCCGCGCAGGAGCCGCAGGAAATGCAGTCATCACCAATCTTATAAGCCATGTCAGGACACCTCCTTTCACAGGGTGATCTCAGACGATGTCTGAAGGCTGGCCGCAACGACCAGCGCGAGCGTGCCGTCCGGGAGCTCGCGCTCGCGGACGACGTAGAGACAGCGCTCATCTATCTTGAAAAAATCACGCGTGGGGCGTGTTCTCTCACACCTGTAAGGCGTGCCGGACGCACGGAGCTCCGACGCCACCTCGTCATACGGCCTGCCGACGAAACGAAGCCTCTCCGCCATCAGACCTCGAGGACCTCTTTCTCCTTCGCTTCGCGCGCCGCGTCGACCTGCTTGATGTACTTGTCGACGAGCTTCTGCATGCTCTCCTGGCCGCGCTTCGACTCGTCCTCCGTAATCTCCTTGCTCTTCTCGAGCTTCTTGATGTCCTCGTTGCCGTCGCGGCGGATGTTCCTAAGGGCGACCTTCGCCTCCTCCGCCTTCTTGTTCACGGCCTTCACGAGCTCCTGGCGGCGCTCCTGCGTGAGCTGCGGGATCGTCAGGCGGATGGCCGTGCCATCCGAGTTCGGGTTGAGCCCGAGGTCCGACTTCATGATCGCGACCTCGATGTCGTGGAGGATCGATTTCTCCCACGGCTGGATCAGGATCATGCGCGGCTCCGGCACCGAGACCTTCGCGACCTGGTTCACGGGCGTCGGCGCGCCGTAGTAATCGACGAGCACCTTGTCGAGCAGCGACGGCGTCGCACGGCCGGCACGCAGGCTCGCGAACTCATGCTTCGCCGCCTCGATCGTCTTTTTCATTCGTTCCTCGTGCGAGGAAAGGATGTCTTTCACCATTTACGCTTTTCCTCCTACTGTCGTTCCGATATTCTCGCCCAGCGCAGCGCGGACGATGTTCTCATGGTCATCGATGTTGAACACGACGAGAGGAATCTTGTTGTCCATGCAGAGCGACGTCGCCGTCGAATCCATGACCGCGAGGCCCTTGTTGAGGATCTCGATGTAGGCGAGCGCCTCGAACTTCTTCGCGTCCTTGAATTTGTTCGGGTCGCGGTCGTAGATGCCGTCCGTCCCCTTCTTCGCCATGAGGATGACGTCCGCCTCGATCTCCGCCGCGCGCAGCGCCGCCGTCGTGTCCGTCGAGAAATAGGGGTTGCCCGTACCGGCTCCGAAGATGACAACGCGCCCCTTCTCCATGTGGCGGATCGCCTTGCGGCGGATGTAGAGCTCAGCGACCTGACGCATCTCGATGGCAGTCTGCACGCGCGTGTCGACCTCGATCTTCTCGAGGGCGTCCTGGAGCGCGAGCGCATTCATGACTGTCGCCATCATGCCCATGTAGTCAGCCGTCGCGCGGTCCATGCCCTTGGCAGAGCCCGCGAGCCCGCGCCAGATGTTGCCGCCGCCGACGACGATGGCGACATCGATGCCGTGCGCACGCACCTTCTTGATCTGGGCCGCGATGTCCTCGACGACGGCGGGATTGATGCCGAAGCCCTGATCGCCTGCGAGCGACTCACCACTGAGTTTCAAAACGACGCGTTTGTATTTCGCTGTTTCCAAGACAATAACCTCCATCCAGTCCGAGCAAGTGACTGAAACTTATCCCTCTATCCCCATTCGACGCGGAGGGAGAAACTCCTGCCGCGCCTCCGGGATTTCTTTTCGGGGGCGCTGCCGCCCGCGCGCATTACCTGCGCCGAGGGAGCGCTTTCTCGCAAAAGAGGCTGCCGCACCACTCCGCCCCGCTGGGGAGCGCCGTCTCCTGTGCAACAGCCTCTCTTCTGCATCTTCATCGATGACAGCCTGACCTCACGCAGACGTCTTACTGCATCTGCGCCTTGACCTCAGCTGCGAAGTCCTCCTGCTTCTTCTCGATGCCCTCACCGAGCTGGAAGCGCGTGAACTCCACGACCTTCTCGCCGCCGAGGATGTCCGTAATCGTCTTGTCCGGGTCCTTGACGAAGAGCTGCTGGTCGAGGCAGACTTCCTTGTAGTACTTCTTGATGCGGCCCTCGACGATGCGATCGATGATCTTCGCCGGCTTGCCCTCTTCCTCTGCCTGCTTGCGCGCGACTTCCTTCTCGTGCTCGACGACGTCAGCGGGCACGCCCGTCTCGTCGATGGCGATCGGGTTCGCCGCTGCGATCTGCATCGCGACGTCCTTGCCGAGCTCATCGCTGCCGCCCGTGAGATTCACGAGCACGCCGATCTTGCCGCCCATGTGGATGTAGCTCGCGAGCTTGCCCGCGCTCTCGTAGCGCACGAAGCGGCGCAGGGAGATCTTCTCGCCGATCGTCGCCGTCGCGTCCGTGATGAGCGCGGAGACCTGCTTACCGTCGATCTCGCTCGCGTTGAGCGCGTCGAGGTCCTTCGGGTTCGTCGCGGCGATGTGCTTCGCGATCTTCGCCTCGAGGTCCTTGAACTTCTCGTTGCCCGCAGCGAAGTCCGTCTCGCAGTTGATCTCGACGAGCACGCCGACCTTGGCATCGTCCGTGACATACGCTGCAACCGCGCCTTCTGCCGCAATGCGGCTGGCCTTCTTCTCCGCTTTGGAGATGCCCTTCTCGCGCAGCCAGTCGATGGCTGCCTTCGCATCGCCGTTCGTCGCCGTCAGTGCCTTCTTGCAGTCCATCATGCCCGCGCCCGTCTTCTCGCGCAGATCCTTTACCATTGCAGCCGTAATTGCCATTGTATTTCCTCCTTATACGCCTCTTGCTTTTCAAAAAAACGGGGCAAGGGATAACATCCCTTACCCCGTCCTCGGTTCTATGCGTGATTACTCAGCGTCTTTCGCTGCCTCAGCAGCCGGCGCTTCCTCGCTGCCATCAGCGCCCTGACGGCCTTCGAGGACGGCATCCGCCATCTTGCCCGTGAGGAGCTTGACGGCGCGGATGGCGTCATCGTTGCCCGGGATGACGTAGTCGATCTCATCCGGATCGCAGTTCGTATCGACGATCGCGACGATCGGGATGTTGAGCTTGCGCGCCTCAGCGACGGCGATGCGCTCCTTGCGCGGATCGACGACGAAGAGAGCGCCCGGGAGCTTCTTCATCTCCTTGATGCCGCCGAGATACTTCTCGAGCTTCTCCATCTCGTGACGGAGCACCTGGACCTCTTTCTTCGTGAGGACCTCAAACGTGCCGTCCTCTTCCATCGCCTCGAGCTCTTTGAGGCGCTTCACGCGCTTCTCGATCGTCTGGAAGTTCGTCATCATGCCGCCGAGCCAACGCTCGTTGACATAGAACTGGCCGGCGCGCTCCGCCTCGACCTTGATGGACTCCTGCGCCTGCTTCTTCGTGCCGACGAAGAGGACGCTCTTGCCCTGCTCAGCGACACTGCGCAGGAACGCATAAGCCTCGTCCACCTTCTTGACCGTCTTCTGCAGGTCGATGATGTAGATGCCGTTGCGCTCCGTGAAGATGTACTTCGCCATCTTCGGGTTCCAGCGGCGCGTCTGATGTCCGAAATGGACACCTGCCTCGAGTAACTGTTTCATGGAAATCACTGCCATGATTGGTGCACCTCCTGTTAATTCCTTCTGCGCGCTTCATCGACTGCACCACCGCTCTGCGGCACAGGGCAGCCATCCACTCGCATGCTTTTCTCTGGAAGCGCTGACCTGTCAGCGCCTCCCAACACCGTTCGTCATTATATCATAGGGTGAAACAGAAAACAATCACCGCCCGCAAAAATTTTTCCTGGGTACTTCTCCATTGCCGATCAACATCGGTGGCCAGCCTCTCCTATCGATTTCGCACGCACTTCTTGATAAAGAAAACGCAGAAAACACCACGACGAGAGATCGAACGGGCAAGACGATATGCCAGGACTATTTAGAAAGGGTGAAGATGCATAATGAGCTTTGATGATTTTCTCAACAAACAGATGAAGGACCCGGAATTCAAAAAGGAATATGATGCGTTGGATAGCCCCTTTTGCATGCCCTCAATCACCGTCAGCTGACACTTTCAGTCACCATGTCGCAAAGCGCTGCAAGGAACAGACGCATCGATTGACTGGTTGGCACATGATTGACGTCTCTAAAAAGGACGCTGCTGCATCGGATCGCCTCAGTGGCTGCCGCAGCCGCCGGCGCCGTGCCCGTGGCAATGACCGTGCCCCTCTCCGTGCCCCGCGTGGTGGCTGCAATGCACCGCCGGATCGTAGGCGAGCTTGCCCGCGAGGAGCGCCTCGACGGCGGCATCTGCCTCGCCCTGCACGCCGCCGTAGAGCGTGATACCCGCCGCCCGGAGCGCCTGCTGCGCCCCGCCACCGATACCGCCACAGATGAGCGTATCGACGCCGCGCTCCTTGAGGAAGAGTGCGAGCGCCCCGTGCCCCTGTCCGTTCGTATCGATGACCTCAGAGGACGCGACCTTCCCGTCTGCGACCTCGTAGACCTTGAACTGACTCGTCTTGCCGAAATGCTGGAAAATGGTTCCATGCTCATACGTGACTGCGATCTTCATGACCGATCTTCCTTTCCCGTTTCCATCCATAAATATCTTCCCATTGGCAGCCCTGCCACAGCGGCAGGCTGCCGGACAGACCGTATACGAGCCGCCCGTGATGAGGAGGGGCCTCCCCTCGACGAGTGCCGCAGCGATCCGCTTGCGTGCGGAGACGTAAAGCGCCTGCACCGTCGTCCGAGCGACCTCCATCTCCGCCGCGCACTCCTGCTGCGTGAGGCCGAAGTAATCCATGAGGCGGACCGTCTCATACTCCTCGACGGTCAGATAGACCGCCGGCGCCTCGTCCTCGCGCCGCGCGTAGAACTCCGTGAAGCCGGGCAGCGCGCACACCCGGCGCTTCTTCGTCGGCCGCGCCATATCCTTCCTCCCTCCACCAAGCACGGCAGGCGCCGCACCCGGTTGAATTAATTTCTGACATATATCGTTATCTATAGGATAGCATGTTTTTGTCATATGTCAAGAATTTTCACCATCCATAAAACCTTTGGCATGCGGCGTCTTTTTATGTCACGGACCTCCACACCTACAGCGGCTATCTCATGATGGTCGAGCTCGTCTTCCACCTCGTCTGGCATTGGCAGTGGGTCAAGATGGCGGCGAGGAAGCAGCACGGCAAGTGACCGCCGGACGGATTCTTCCATAGACAAGGTGCCACTCCCCACGTATAATAGAATTATCATCAGGAAAATACAACAACGCAGAAGCACGGACGACGGCGCTCCGCGCCCGCCCTGCTTTCCCCAAAGGAGTGGTTTTCTTTGAACTTATCTGTCAAGATCTTCCTCGCCCTCGTGCTCTCCGTCATCGTCGGACTCATCGCGGGGCCGGACGCGCTGCCGTTCATCAAATGGTGGATCGCGCCCATCGGCACAATGTTCATCAACCTCATCAAGATGATGATCGTCCCCGTCGTCTTCACCTCGCTCATCGTCGGCATGACGAGCATCGGCGATACGAAGAAGCTCGGCCGCATCGGCATCAAAACCATCGGCATCTACCTCGTCACGACGGCAATCGCGATCCTCATCGGCTTCGCCGTCGCGGGCGCCTTCCATCCGGGCGTCGGCATGAGCATGACGAGCGACGCGACCGTCGACGTCAAGCCCGCACCGTCCCTCATGCAGGTGCTCGTCGCGATGATCCCGGCGAATCCCGTCGCCTCGATGGCGAAGGCGGACATCCTGCCCATCATCATCTTCGCCCTCTTCGTCGGCGTCGGCATCCTGCAGGTCGGCGGCGAACGCGCGAAAATCCTCATCAATTTCTTCGACGCCTGCGCCGAGGTCTGCTACAAGATCATCGCCATGGTCATGGCAGTCTCCCCCATCGGCGTCTTCTGCCTGCTCCTGCCCGTCGTCGCTGAGAACGGCCCAGCCGTCCTGCTGCCGCTCCTCTCCGTCATCGGCTGCATGGCGATCGGCTCGGCGATACACGCCATCGGCGTCTACTCGACGCTCGCCCGCATCTGGGGCGGCCACTCGCCGCTCGCCTTCTTCCGCGGCATGAGCGAGGCGATGATGATCGCCTTCACGACCTGCAGCTCGGCGGGCACGCTCCCCGTCAACATGAAGAACACGCAGGAGAAGCTCGGCGTCTCCCGTGAGGTCGCCTCGTTCGTCCTGCCGCTCGGCGCGACGATCAACATGGACGGCACCGCCGTCTACATGGGCATCTGCTCCCTCTTCGTCGCGAACGTCTTCGGCGTCGACCTCACACTCGGCCAGATGGCGATGATCGTCCTCACGGGCACGCTCGCCTCCATCGGGCATCCTCGACATGTTCCGCACCTGCCTCAACATCACGGGCGACGCCGCCGTCGCCTGCGTCATCAACGAGACAGAGAAAAAATACCAGCGCGCCTGACGCAGCGCGCACATAAAAAAGAGCTGCACACGGGTCCGGAGCTGACCGGCCGTGTGCAGCTCTTTTTCCTTGCCAGCGACTTTTCCAACATATATAATGAAATCAGAAAGGAGCGGTGCCCATGAAGGGAGGATCTGCGCTCGACGCAAACAAAATTTGGGAGAACCTGACCATCGCAGATAACTTCATCTTTCAGAAGGTCATGCGCAAGAAACGCCTCTGCAAGCGGCTCATCGAGCAGATTTTACGCATCAAGATCCGGAAGATCATGTTCCCGGAAACGGAAAAAGGGATCAACGTCCGCCGCGACAGCAAAAGCGTACGACTCGACGTCTACGTCGAGGACGACAAGGGCACGCTCTACGACATCGAAATGCAGACGACGGACTACGCCGACCCCGCGGAACTCCCGAAGCGCACGCGTTACTATCAGGCCATGATGGACATGGACGTGCTCAACAAAGGCGAGTTCTACACGAAGCTGCGGAAGACCTACATCATCTTCATCTGTACGTTCGACCCGTTCGACAGGGACCTCAGCCAGTACACCTTCCGCGAAACCTGCGCGGAGGACGCGACGCTGGAGATGGGCGACGAGACGACGAAAATCTTTTTGAACAGCAAGGGCAGGCGTGAGGGCATCGACAGCGACCTTGCGGCCTTTCTCGACTACATCGAGGGCAAAGCGCCGAAAGGGAAATTCACGGAAACCATTGCCGATGCCGTGGAAGTGGCGAAAGAAAACAAGGAAATGAAGGTGGAGTATATGACCTATTACATGGAACTGCGCAGAAGCGAAGAACGCGGCCGCGAAGAGGGACGTGCAGAAGGACGTGCAGAAGGACGTGAGGACGGACGCAAAGAAGGACGCTGGAGCACACTGGCGGAGTTAGTTCGCGAAAACATCCTCTCGCTCAAGGATGCCGCAAAAAAAGCTGGCATGTCCGAAGAACATTTTCGAAAAATCGCGGCACTTTAACAGTGAAGAATGACGCATCGTCTTGAAGGCAATCTCAGGATATTTCTACATTCTATACAAAGGCCTGCACACGTCCGGCAAATACCGGCCATGTGCAGGCCTTTCCGCGTCTGCGCATACGCAACAATCAGATAGCTGCCGCCCGCGCCTCTCCATGCAAAAAAGTACTATGAAATTGAATTTGCGAAATATATTTTACCTTATCAAGATTTTTCGCGTGGATAAAAAAAGCAAATGTACAGGATTGCTCCAGGAGCAATCTCGTACATCTGCTTTTGATGTCAAAGAAATAGAACGTTCAATTCATCCGCCAGCGCTTCATTACGCCTTCTCTGGAAAGACTTCCCGCGCCGCGAGCCGGCAGGCGAGGCGCACGCAGTCGGGACAGGCGAGCAATGGCTTGCCTGTTCCGACGCCCTTGAGGTCTTTGCAGTAGACGGCGCCTGCCTCCTGCTCGAACGCTTTCATGAGTGTGCGCGCGAGCGCCGCGGTCCGCGGCTTGGAGTCTGGCTGCTCAAGGTTCGCCGTGCTGCGCGAGAGCCCCGCGAGCATGACAGCTCCTACGAGCGCGCCGCAGACGCCCTGCATCGTCCCCATGCCGGAGCCAAATCCCTCCGCCATGCGGAAGACCGTCTTTTTGTCCGCGCCTGCCTCCTCCGCGAAGACGCATGCGACTGCCTGCGCACAGTTATATCCTTTCTGCTGCATCAAAGCAACGGCTTTCTCCGCCCGTTCCTCCATGCTGCTTCACCTTTCCTTTTCCTCCGCTCTGCTGCGGAGACTCTCCCGGCTGCGCCTTACGTGCCGTGTGGTTCACGCACGGCATGCGCAGCCCGCGCTGCAGGTAACTCCGCTGCAGCGCGAAAACACTCTGGATCAAACGCTCCTGCTCGCGAGCGGACAGCCCCTCCTCGAACGAGACACCGATATGGTAGACGCGCCCCGTCGGTGTCTCGACCGGAGTGCAGCGCTTGACGCGCGCGAGAGCGGCAAGTCGTCCGTAGAGCGGCAGGTGCGGGATGTCGACAGCGATCCGCGCCGCGAGCATGACCTCTTCCGCACTCGCGAAGCAAAGCCCGCCGCCGCTGATGTCGATGAGCGCGGCCTCCTCGGCGTCATGCAGGCTGCCATGATCTCCCGGCAGGCGCACGGAGAGCGGCAGATCAATAGGCACGCGCACGTAGCGCCGCATCTGGATGCGCGACACCGTCTCCGGACGATCGAGGAACCACAGGCGCTGCGGCAGACGTGAGCAGCCGCGAAATCCCACTGCGAAACGATAGACGCAGCCATCCCCCGCCGCCGCGCAGGCGACCTCCGCACCGGCAGCCGGCGCGCTCAGGAATGCTTCCGGTGCGACATCGAGCGCCACCGCGAGATACCGGCAGGCGATCTCCTGCAGCCGTCCCGCAAACTCGACGGATTCATCCTGCGCAACAGTCTGAAGGCGGAAATACTGCCCAGGATGCAAAACATCCTCCGCCCGTTTCGTATCCTCGGTCAAAAGCGCGTCCCCTTTCCGCTGCCGCATCCATCCCCATAATCGGATGCGGTCATCTCACCCGCAGCTCAGACAATCTGCTCGCCGTGGTAGAGCTCGCCGTGATAGAGCTCGCCGCCAATATGCGGCGCGACGCCGTAGCCGAGCGCCCAGGCCGTCTTGTACTTGACCGCCTGCGCGTGGATGGCCTCGACGCGGTTGATCTGCTTTTTCACCTCACCCGGCACACCGACGACGAGCGAGTTCGGCGGAATGACAGCATTCTCCTTAACGAGCGCGCCCGCCGCGATGATCGAGCCGCTACCGATCTTTGCGCCCGTGAGCACGGTCGCGTTCATGCCGATGAGTACATTATCCCCCACCGTGCAGGCATGCACAATGGCGCCGTGGCCAATCGTCACATAGTTGCCGATGATGCACAGCCCCTCATCCGCGATATAAAGACAGGCGACATCCTGGACATCGACGCCTCGCCGATGCGGATATAGCTCACATCACCGCGCACAGGCAGCTCCAGAATACAAATCAGATTCAAACAAGCCCATTATAGCACACTCCGCGCCGGAAAAGGAATACATTTCCCGCGGCTCAGGCAGCCGTACGCTCCTCCGTGCGGAACTGGTCGACGATCGTCGCGCAGGCCGCATCGCCTGTGATATTGACCGCCGTGCGCAGCATGTCAAAGATCCGGTCGACGCCGAAGAGGATCGGCAGTGCATCAATGGGGAGGCCGGCCGAGACCAGGACGGCGACGACGAGCAGCGTCGCGATTGAGGACGCCGTCGAGAACGCGAACACCTGCACTTTCCACTTGCTCCTGAAGAACTGCCGGTAGGTCGTGCACTTCGAGAACATCGCGACCGAGCCGCCGATCATGACATACGTGACGATCGCGAGGACGACGACATAGAGCGCGATGAGGTACAGGATCTTCGCGAGCACCGCATAGCCGAACGATCCCGTCGCATCCGCCATGAGGCAGAACACGCCGCTCCTGCTCAAGAAAGCTGACGGCAAAGCCCATACTCATCGCAATAACCCAGAATCCTTCGTGGCAAAGTGTTCTCCCATTGCGGAACACGCTCTATCTGCTCGACTGAATAGTAGAGGATGATTTCAAGAAAATGGCCATGTTATAAGTATTCATGCGAAGGCCCCATGGAGGGAGATTCCTTTTCTTCCTACATGGGGCCTTGTCGTCATGGATTCTGTATCATAGGCACCGCTGCGTACTACAACGCCGGTCACTCTTTCTTCCAGACCTCCGCCATGAGGTCGTCGTAGCTCGCCTCGAGGTGCTGCACGAGGATACTGAGCATGAGCTGGATCATCTTGCTGTCGAAGGTCTCGTCGACGTACGGCAGGCAGATGTCGAGGTAGATGACGCCGTCGCGCAGGTAGTATTTGAAAATCTTGTACTGCGCGTTGAGGCCGTTCAGGTAGTGCTCGAGGCGCGCTTGCTTATCCGCGGTGATGCCCGTGACGATCTGCGTGCGGATGAGGGTGAAGATGCTCGTGTCGATGAGGATCGCCATCGGCAGGATCTGCCCCTTGACCTCGATGCGCGAGCGGAACATGACGGTCTGGTAGTCATCCTCGAGCGATTCCGTGCTGAAGACGTTGATGTTGTTGTCGACGAGGAATTCCTGGAAGTCGAGCGCCTTGGTGTTGCTCTCGACGCCCTGCTTCCCGCCGCGGCGCGCGGTGCGCTTCGCTGGCTCCGGCTTCTTCGCTGCGGCCATCTCCTCGGTGCTGGTGGTCTGCTTCTCGGTGGTTTGTTCTTCTTTTGTCTTTGGCATTCGTTGTCTCCTTCTATTCTTGGAAAGGCGGCTGGGCGCGCGGGGCTGCGCGCCTCGGCAGCGCTTCCTTTATTCTTCGATCCCGATGAAATGCGCGGCATTCTGATAGCAGATGTCCTCGACGAGCCGCGCGAGCTGCTCTTCGTCGTCGGGGTATTCGCCGCGCTCGACGAGGCCGCCGATGAAGTTGCAGAGGATGCGGCGGTAGTATTCGTGGCGCGGGAACGAGAAGATCGAGCGCGAGTCCGTGACCGTGCCGACGGTTGTACCGAGCAGCCCGAGCCCCGCGAGGCTCTTGAGCTGCGCCTCGATGCCGCCCCGCGTGTTGTTGAACCACCACGCGGCGCCCTGCTGGACTTTGCCGCGGATGCCCTCGCCCGGGAACGCGCCGAGGATGGAGCCGATGATGGCGTTGTCCGCGGGGTTCGCCGGGTAGAGGATGGTTCGCGGCAGGCACTCGAGGCGATCGAGCGCGTCGAGCAGGCGCGTGATGCCCTCGGCGGAGTCGCGCGAGGAGATGCAGTCAAAGCCCGCTGCCGTGCCGAACTGCGCGAAGCGCTTCGTGTTGACGTTGCGCAGGGCGCCGTAGTGGAGCTCGAGCACCCAGCCGCGGCGGCTGCATTCCTTGCCGAGGAGCAGGAGGAGGGCCGAGCGGTATTTCTCTTGCTCGAGCGGCGTCGGCGTGCCCTTGCCGTTGAGGTATTTGCCGACGATGTCGTCGAGCTCGAACTCCTCCGACTCGTAGAAGCGGACGCAGGCGAGACCCGCGTCGACGAACCGGCAGCCCTGCGCCGCGAAGGCGTCGAGCCGCCGCACGACCGCCTGCCGCACGTCCTCCATCGTCGTGATGTCGACGTCCGCCGCGGCGCCGAGGCTGTAGAGCATGTAGTTCTGCCAGTCGTCCGCCGCGATGTCTAAAAGGGCGTCCACGCGGAACGTCGGCAGCACCTGCGTCGCGCAGCCGTCCGCGCGGATCTTCTGATGCCACTTGAGATCGTCCGCCGGGTCGTCGACGGTGGCGAGCAGGCGCACGTGCGATTTCCTCAGCACGCCGCGCGCCGTCATGTCCGGCTCGGCGAGCGCGATACCCGCCTGCTGCCAGACCTCCTCCGCTGTCTCCGCGGAGAGCGGCACATGCGAGTGGAAATAGCGCAGGAGCTCGAGATGCACCCAGGCGTACATGGGGTTGCCGATGGCGCGCGGCATCATCGCCGCGAACTTCTGGAAGCGGTCGCGCCCCGCCGCCTTGCCGCCCGTGATGTATTTCTCCTCGACGCCGTCCGTGCGCATGAGGCGCCATTTATAGTGATCCGACGCGAGCCACGCCTCCGCGAGGTTCCGATAGCGCACGTCCTCCGCGATCTCGCGCGGGCTCACATGCGAATGGAAATCGAGAATCGGCATCTTCGCCGCGTACTCATGGTAGAGCTGCTTCGCTGTCTCATTTTCCAGGAGGAAATCTTCGTCCATGAAGCGTTTCATAAAAAACAGCCTCCTTCGTTCGTTGCTTGTTCTCTTTTTCTCTATTCGCCACGCGCCGGGAAAGTCCTGCCACGAGGTCCGGCGCGAAAAACATTGACGTCGCTCCCCTCGCGTACTACAATGTATTACAGAAGGAGGCGATCGCCATGACCGTATCTGTCCGTCTCAACGAGGAGGATTCCACGCTGTTCCGCGATTATGCGGCGCTGCACGGCATCTCCCTCTCCGAGCTCATCCGCCGCTCCGTCCTGGAGCACATCGAGGACGAGTACGACATGCGCTGCTACGAGCGCGCCATGCAGGAATATCGCCAGCACCCGGAGGAGACCTACAGCCTGGAGGAAATGGAAAAGGAGCTGGGGCTCGCGTGACGTACCATGTGCGCTTTACCCGGACGGCCGCCAAGGACCTCAAGAAGCTGGGCCGCCATACGGCGGCGCTGATCCTGG
The DNA here is from genome assembly GCA_902763085.1 of Dongibacter bovis. Classification (GTDB taxonomy): domain Bacteria; phylum Bacillota; class Negativicutes; order Selenomonadales; family Selenomonadaceae; genus Selenomonas_C. Next base: position 992 of record CACWQW010000026.1, on the reverse strand, counting down.
GCTGGATCCGCAAAAACCTCGAGGGGTGTGAGGATCCCCGCCGGCACGGCAAAGGCTTGACCGCCAACCGCAGTGGGGAATGGCGGTACCGCGTGGGGGACTACCGGTTGATCGCTGATATCCAGGAAGACCAAGTCGTCATCCTGATGCTGCGCATCGGACATCGCCGGGACATCTATCAATGAAAAAAGGCTGCTGCACGTACCAACGGCGTGCAACAGCCTTTTCGTCTGCAAAAGGTTCTTTATCTCCTCCCGCTCAGCACGGTCTTCTTGAGGAAGAGCGCGAGGCAGAAGACGGCGAAGAGGATGCCGATGGGGTAGCTGATGCTCGTCGCGAGCTTCAGGCCCTCCGGCGCCTGCAGGATGTAGGTGCAGGTCACTGCCGACATGAAGGTCGCGGGCACCATCGGGATGACGAATGCCTTCGAGCCGACCTTCGTGCGGTAGAGGTAGACGGCGCCCGTCCAGAGAACGATCATGGCGAGCGTCTGGTTCGTCCAGGAGAAATAGCGCCAGACGATGTTGAAGTCCATCTGGGAGAGGATGCCGCCGACCGTGAGGAGCGGCACGGCGAAGAGCAGGCGCTTGGTCGCTTTTTCCTGCGAGACGCCGAGCCAGTCAGCGAGCGTGAGGCGCGCGGAGCGGAACGCCGTATCGCCCGAGGTGATCGGGCAGGCGATGACGCCGAGCATGGCGAGGACGCTGCCGATGCCCGCGCCCATGAAGCCGGTGCAGATGTCGTGCACGACGGTGCCGGCGCCGCCCGCCTTCATCGCGGCGGCGAGCCCGCCCGTGCTGTCATAGAACGTGATGCCGGCTGCCGCCCAGATGAGGGCGATGATGCCCTCGGCAACCATGGCGCCGTAGAAGACGGGACGGCCGAGGCGCTCATCCTTGAGGCAGCGCGCCATGAGCGGCGACTGCGTGGAGTGGAAGCCGGAGACGGCGCCGCAGGCGACCGTGATGAACATGAGCGGCCAGATCGGCATC
>CACWQW010000025.1 GCA_902763085.1 Dongibacter bovis | reverse complement strand
ATACACAGCAAATACCTAAAAATTCATAGCCGTAAATCCCATGCTGGTGTTTTAGTATCAGCATAGGATTTGCGGCATTTTGTTATGCCGCAAATTTCGCTTTGTATTTCTGAATCCGTTTGTTCTCGGCGATTGGGAACTGTTCTGGGGACTTCGTGGCCAGAGCTGCCGCACGAACTTCCATTGGCGTCCTTACCCCGAATCGTTCCTGAAAACGTTCGTAATTGTAAAAATAGACGTATTGATCGATGGCCGAGCGCAGTTCATCGCTGTTGCTGAACTTGTTCAGGGAATACATCTCTGCCTTCACGATTCCCCAGAATCCTTCTACTGGACCATTGTCGATGCAATGCCCAACGCGGGACATGGACTGCTCCATACCTTGCTTTGAAAGCTTGATCTGGAATGCTTTGCTGGTATACTGGAACCCCCTGTCACTGTGGAGCAGCGGGCGCACTTCCGGGTTCTTGCGAATTGCCTGCTCAAATGTGTCAAATACCAGCTTATTGTCATTGCAATACCAGCTTATTGGCATTGCGTCCGCTCACAACGTAGGCGACAATCGATCGGTCATATAGATCGAGGATGGCGCTTAAATAGAGCTTCTTGGCGACTAGCCCTTCGTACCATTTGAATTCTGTCACGTCAGTTGCCCATTTCTGATTCGGTCGTTCTGCCAGAAAATCCCGGTGGAGGATGTTCTCTGATGTGGCCTCTGGTGTGGGCCTGCGGTATTTTGCTTTCTTGCACCGGATCACGGAATGGAGGTTGAGTCCCTTCATGAGTCGGTGAATGCGGTTCCTGCTGTAATGCGTGTGGTTCAGGCGGTTGATCCAGTCGGTCATACGTCGATAGCCAAGGATGTGGTGAAATCTTTCATCATACTCTTGGATTAGCTGAGCGATGACTTCGTTTTCTTTTTCCCCTTCTGGGACATCCCGCTTCAGCCATTGATAATACGATGCTCTTGCAATACCGGCCTGCTTACATAGCCAGCAAATACCCCAGCCTTTTTCTGCTTGGCATTGCCGGATTGCTTCATAGGCCGCAGCATGGCGCAGCCTGCCAAGTTTCACCTCCCTTCCAGGTCCCTCCATTTTTTTAAGAAGTAAACCAGCCTCTCCTGTTCCTCAAGCTGCCGTTTCAGACGCTGGTTCTCCCGCCGGAGGCGTTCTGTCTCGTCAACTTCATCGTCAGTTTTATGATGCCCGCGCCGGTCGATAAGGCCATCCTCCCCACCAGCGACGTATTTCCTCACCCAATCGTACACTTGACTGTAGGAAACGTCATAGCGTGCGGCGGTATCCTTGTAGTTCTTGCCATGCGACAGACAATACTCCACAATTTCCTTGCGCTCCGAAAGCGATGTTTTCCTTCTTGCTCCTGCCATATAGACCTCCCGTTTTGGATCGTAGTCCTTGAGTTCCATATGGTCATTATACCGCTTAATCCAACGCCGAAGAACGGAACGGCTTGAAATGTTGTATTTCGCTACGATATCGTCAATACTGCCCTCGCCGCATAGAACAGCACGGACACAGCTTGTCTTGAATTCCTTGCTGTAGCTTGCACTCCCAACTCTTTCCATGAAAGCAGCCTCGCCTTGATCCCCGTATTTCTTTACCCAGGCGCGAAGATTCTGCACAGATATCCCATTCGCCTCGGCGATTAGTCGGTAAGATCCTTTGCCGGAAAGGTATTCTTTCACTCTGGCAAGCATCCAATCTGCCGAATGTTTCCTTTTGCCCATAGAAAAATCCCCCTAAAGCAGTTTGGTTATTTACCGTGTCTGCTTTAAGGGAATCATATCACTGAGGATGGTACTCTGTTTTTCTAGGGAACTCTTTTAGAATCAGAGGATCACGGAGTTCTTGTCGGCGCGCTCTTCTGCACTTGGACGCTTTGGACAGGCGGCATCTCTTCTATGCTCGAGCCGGTGGAGTGGCCTTTCCCCGCTCTGCGCGGTAGCTCAGCATGCCGCCCATGAGGACGGAGACGTGATAGCCGCGGCTCCTCAGGAAGCGGGCGGCGTTGTACGCCCGCTGGCCCACGCGGCAGACGACGATCCAGGGCGTGGCCTTGTCGAGCTCCCCGTAGCGCTCGCGCAGGGAGCCAAGGGGGATGTTCGTGACACCCTCGATGGCGTCGGCTGCGAGCTCTGCCGGCTCGCGCACGTCGAGCAATCGCGCGCCGGACGCCCGGGCGGCATCGAGGTCGCGGACGCGCGTGAAGGAGACGAGTCCCGCGCGGAGGTTCTCAGCGATGCAGCCGGCGAGGTTCACAGGGTCCTTCGGCGCGCCGAAGGGCGGGGCGTACGCGAGCTCCAGGGAGGAGAGGTCCGCCGTAGTGCCGCCGAGGCGCAGGGCCGTCGCGATGGCATCAATCCTGGCCTTGATGCCGTCCCTGCCGATGGCCTGTGCGCCGAGGAGACAGCCGTCCTTGCGGAAGAGGAGCTTCAGCGCCATCTGCTGCGCGCCCGGGTAGTAGTTGACGTGGGAGAAGGGATGGAGCAGGACGCAGGCATAGTCCTTGCCGTAGTCGAGGCCTTCGCGCGCGAGCTGGCGCTCGTTCTTGCCCGTGGCGGCGGCGGTCAGGGAGCAGACCTTGAGGATGCTCGTGTAGGAGATGCCGTCATACGTGGTCCCTAGGCCGGCGATGTTGTCGGCGGCGACGCGCGCCTGACGGTTTGCCGGACCCGCGAGGGCGAGCGTTGCGGGTGCGCCCGTGGCGTAGTCGCGCGTCTCGACGGCATCGCCGACGGCGTAGACGCTCGCGGCGCTCGTCTGCATGTGCGCGTCGACCTGGATGTAGCCGCGCTCGTTGCGCGCGATGCCGCTGCCCTCGAGGAAGGCGGTGTCCGGCACGATGCCGATGGCGAGGACGGCGAAGTCCGCCGTGAGCGTCCTGCCGCTCTGCAGCGTGATGGTGAGCGCGTCGGTCTCGTCAGAGAAAGAAGCGGCGCCGTCGCCGAGCAGGAGATCGATGCCGCTCTGGACGAGCTCTCGCTCGAGATAGGGCACCATGTCCGGATCGAACGGCGCGAGGATGTGGTCTGCCGCCTCGAGGAGCGTCACGGCGCAGCCCGCCTGTTTCAGGTTCTCCGCCGTCTCCACGCCGATGAAGCCGCCGCCGATGATGACGGCGCGCCGTCCCTGCTGCGCGAGTGAGCGCAGCGTGTCGGCGTCCGGGACGGTGCGCAGCTCGTGGATGCGGCTGCTCTCGATGCCAGGGATCCGCGGGCGCAGGGGGCGCCCGCCGGGCGAGAGGACCAGGGCGTCGTAGGGGAGCGAGGATTCCTCGCCGTCCTTTTCTCTCAGGCGGACGGTCTTGGCCGCGGTATCGACGGCGATCGCCTCAGTCTCCGTCCACACGTCGATGGCGTAGTTCTTTCGGAATTTCTCTGGCGTCATGACGAGCAGCTGGTCCCGTTCGCCGATGACGGAGCTCACGTAGTAGGGCAGGCCGCAGCCGGCGAAGGAGGGATAGGCACCCCGCTCGATGATGGTGATCTCGGCATCCTCGTCGAGGCGGCGCAGGCGTGCGGCGGCAGTGGCGCCACCGGCGACACCGCCGATGATGACATAGCGTTTCATTTCTGTTCTCCTTTCGGATAGAGGCAGGCGAGCAGCATGGCAACGCGCTCGTCCTTCAGATGGTAGCGGATCTCGACGCCGTCCCGCTCGCCCTCGATGATCCCCGCAGCCCGGAGCTTCGCCAGGTGCTGGGAGATCGTCGGCTGAGGGGCGGCGAGGCAGCTCTGCATGTGGCTGACGTTGCAGCTTCCTTTCTGCCAAAGGCCGCGGACAATGCAGAGCCGGGTCGGATGACCGAGGACTTTGAGCAGCTCTGCATCCCGAAGGAGTTCGGCAGGCAATCGTTCATTCATAGGTACACCTGATTCCTGGATTCAATAACACTATATTAATATATTCAAATAATAAAATATATTTGCGGACCTGTCAAGGTACGCTGACAGGAATGTGGCAGGAGGGCGCTGGGAGCTTGACAGGCGGTCCCCCTGAGCACGACAAAGGCGGCAGAGGGGATTGCATTTTCCCGGGGAGCACTCTATAATAGTAAGCAAATCGTATAGCAAGGGGAGCTTGCCGAGGACAGTCGTCTTCCAAGCAGGCTGAGAGGGCAGTGGCGCTGCCGACCCGGAACCTGATTTGGATAATGCCAACGTAGGGAGCACTTTGAACACGTGCATCGGAGACTGTCCAGACGGGACAGTCTCTTTTCATTTCTTTGTGGGGGACATAGGGCTGGACTGCGGTGGCAGAGAGGAGTGAGGCGTATGGTGAAGGTCAATGGCGAGCCGCAGGAGGCGGCGGGCGAGAGCCTCGCCGCGTATCTTGCGGCGGCGGGCTATGACATCCGTGCCGTCGCGGTGGAGTACAACGGCGCCATCCTGCCGAAGGAGCGCTACGCAGCGACGGTGCTCGCGGACGGCGATGTGGTGGAGGTCGTCTGTTTCATGGGCGGCGGCTGCTGAAGCGGACGACAGGTGTTGATGCAGGAGAAAGGAAGCTATGGCTATGGAACAGAACGGTGAAGATTGTCTGGAGCTCGGCGGGCGGAAATTCCACTCGCGGTTCATCCTCGGCTCGGGAAAGTATTCCCTGCAGCTCATCGAGGCGGCCGTGCGCGATGCAGGCGCCGAGATCGTGACCGTGGCGGTGCGGCGCGCGAACACGAAGGAGCATGAGAATATCCTCGACTACATCCCGAAGCAGGTGACGCTGCTGCCGAATACGTCGGGCGCGCGCACGGCGGACGAGGCCGTGCGCATCGCGCATCTCGCGCGGGAGCTCGGCTGCGGCGATTTCGTGAAGATCGAGATCATGCGCGACTCGAAGTATCTGCTGCCGGACAACGAGGCGACGGTGCGGGCGACGGAGACGCTCGCCAAGGAAGGCTTCATCGTGCTGCCGTACATGTATCCGGACCTCAACACGGCACGGGACCTCGTCTCGGCCGGCGCCGCTGCCGTCATGCCGCTCGCCGCGCCCATCGGCTCGAACAAGGGGCTCGTGACGAAGGAGTTCATCCAGATCCTCATCGATGAGATCGACCTGCCCATCATCGTCGATGCGGGCATCGGCAGCCCCGCGCAGGCATGCGAGGCGATGCAGATGGGCGCCGCCGCCGTCATGGCAAATACGGCGCTCGCGACGGCGGGGGACCTGCCGCTCATGGCAGCGGCATTCCGCGAGGCGATCGCCGCGGGGCGCAAGGCGTACCGCGCTGGCCTCGGCCGCGTCCTCTCGCGCGGCGCCGCCGCATCGGACCCGCTCACGGGCTTCCTGCGGGACTAAAGGGGGCGAGGGAATGAGCGAAAAGGAAAACGAGTTCTTCATCGACTCGGCGAAGCTCAGCGCGAAGGCGCTCGAGAAGAAGCATCGCCTGGAAAACGACCCATCGTGCCGCCGGGACCCCATGGAGTATTTCCCGGAGATGGAGCAGATTTCCTCCGAGGTGCGCGACAAGGTCGTCGCGCAGATGGAAAGCTACGACGAAGCGCGCTATACGGCGGTCGACGTGCGGCGCGCGCTCGACCATGAGCGGTGCAGCGTCGAGGACTTCAAGGCGTTGCTCTCACGGGCGGCGGCGCCGTTCCTCGAGGAGATGGCGCAGCGCGCGCGGCGGGAGACGAGCCGCCATTTCGGCAATACGGTCTACCTCTTCACGCCGCTCTACATCGCGAACTACTGCGAGAATTACTGCGTCTACTGCGGGTTCAACTGCTACAACGATATCGAGCGCCTGCAACTCACGCCGGAGCAGATCGCGCACGAGATGCAGGTCATCGCCGAGAGCGGCATGGAGGAGATCCTCATCCTCACGGGCGAAAGCCGGGCGAAGAGCGACGTACACTACATCGGCGAGGCGTGCAAGCTCGCGCGCAAGTATTTCAAGAACGTCGGGCTCGAGGTCTACCCGATGAATACGGAGGACTACCGCTACCTGCACACGTGCGGTGCCGACTATGTGACGGTGTTCCAGGAGACGTACGACCTCAAGAAATACGAGACGCTGCACCTCCTCGGACATAAGCGCGTCTGGCCGTATCGGTTCGAGGCGCAGGAGCGCGCGCTCATGGGCGGCATGCGCGGCGTCGGGTTCTCCGCGCTGCTCGGGCTCTCGGACTACCACAAGGACGCGCTGGCGACGGCACTGCACGTCTACTACCTGCAACGCAAGTATCCGCAGGCGGAGTTCTCGCTCTCATGCCCGCGCCTGCGCCCCATCATCAACAACGAGAAGATCAACCCGCGCGACGTGAGTGAGAAGGTGCTCTGCCAGATCCTCTGCGCCTATCGCATCTTCCTGCCCTACGTCGGCATCACGGTGTCGTCCCGCGAGAACGCGCGGTTCCGCAACGGCATCGCGAAAATCTGCGCGACGAAGATCTCGGCGGGCGTCTCGACGGGCATCGGCGACCACGAGGAGAAATACACGGGCAAGGATACGGGCAAGACGGGCGACGAGCAGTTCGAGATCTCCGATACGCGCAGCATCCGCAGCATGTATGGCGATATGGAACACGAGGGCCTGCAGCCGGTCCTCAACGATTATCTCTATGTCTGAGGCAGGGAAGGCCGTAGACCTCTCCCGCGTGATCTGCGTGACGAACCGCCGGCTCGTAGACGAGGGAACAGCGCAGGCGGGCGGCGAAGCGGTGCCCGGCGCTGGCAGTGCGGCAGAGACGGAGGACTGGACGCCGTTCCTGCACCGACTCGCGCAGGTCGTACACGCGCGACCTCGCGCCGTCGTGCTGCGCGAGAAGGACCTCCCGCCTGCCGCCTACGAGCGGCTCGCGCAGGCGGTGCTCCCCATCTGCCACGACGCCCACGTGCCGTGCCTCCTGCACACCTATGCGGACGTGGCGCAGCGGCTCGGTGCAGACGGCGTGCACTTGCCGCTCGCGCTGCTCGCACAGATGCCAGCAGCGGAGCGGCAGTGCATCAGGGTGCTCGGCGCCTCGTGCCATTCCGTCGCGGACGTGCAGGCAGCGGAGCGGCTCGGCTGCCGGTATGTGACGCTCGGTCACATCTATACGACCGCGTGTAAGCCGGGCCTGCCGCCGCGCGGGCGGGAGCTCCTGCGGCTCGCCTGCGCGGCGGTGCGGCTCCCCGTCTACGCGATCGGCGGCATCACGCCCACACGGCTCGAAGAGATCCTCGCAGACGGCGCAGCGGGCGCCTGCGTCATGAGCGGCCTCATGCGCGGTACGGACTGGCTTGATGGCATGGGACATGGAGAAGTAGTTGAGAACGATGTGCAACCTGAGCCTGGGGATTACCGAAAAAGCCTTGAAACGAGGTCGTGAAGAAGGCCGAAATGAAGGCCGGGATGAAGGGCGTTTGGATATGTTGCACGATCTCGTGAAAGAGGGACTGTTCTCCTTGTCCGTGGCGGCCAGGAAAGCGGGCATGACGGAGAAGGAGTTCCAGAAAATTGCGATGCTCTGAATGCCGCCGGATTTCATTGGTATGGAACGTCGCCCGTGGTGTGTGCCTTGAGAAATGCTGTTGACATTCCCCGGGGACTGTCTTATAATGGCAGTAATGTTTTAGAAAACATATTGCTATTATATGATTATGGATCCGCGTGGGTCATTCGACAACGAAAGCCTGCGGGAAGCGTGGAGAAGCATGGCAGCGATGTCTGCTCCTCTGGCTTTCCGCAGGCTTTCTTTTGCAGGAACGCCGGGCGGCGGTACCGCCGCAGGCGGGGGACGCGCGCCGGACAGCGCGTGAGGGAGGAGCTTACAAGATGAAACTGACAGTCAATGGGGAACCGCTCGAGATTGAGCATCCGATCAGCCTTGAGGAGCTGCTCGTCGTCGCCAAGGCGGAGCAGCCGGAGTATGTGACCGTAGAGCTCAATGGGGAGTTCGTCGACCATGCAGGCTTCGCGTCGACACGCGTGCAGGACGGCGATACGGTGGAATTCCTGTATTTCATGGGGGGCGGTGCGCGATGAGCAGCCTGACGAATGAACAGCTCGAGCGGTATTCCCGCCACATCATCCTCCAGCAGGTCGGCGGCAAGGGACAGGAGAAACTCCTTGGCAGCAAGGTCCTCGTCATCGGCACGGGCGGCCTCGGCGCACCCGCGACGATGTACCTCGCCGCCGCCGGCGTCGGCACGCTCGGCCTCGTGGACTACGACGTCGTCGACCTCTCGAACCTTCAGCGCCAGATCATCCATCAGACGCCGGACGTCGGCAGGCCGAAAGTCGACTCGGGCAGGGAGACCATCGCGGCGATGAACCCGGACGTCGAGGTGCACACGTATAATGAGCGCGTGACGGCGGCGAACATCCGCGACATCATCCGCGACCAGGACTACGACTTCATCATCGACGGCACGGACAACTTTCCCGCGAAGTTCCTCATCAACGATGCCTGTGTCCTCGAGCAGAAGCCGTTCGTGCATGCGGGCATCATCCGCTTCGAGGGGCAGCTCATGACGTACGTGCCGGGCGCAGGGCCCTGCTATCGCTGCGTGTTCCAGACGATGCCGCCGAAGGATGCCGTGCCGACGTGCCGGCAGGCGGGCATCCTCGGCGTCATGGGCGGCATCATCGGCACGCTGCAGGCGACGGAGGCGCTCAAGTACCTCCTCGGCATCGGCGAGTTGCTCACGGGGTACCTGCTGACGTACGATGCGCTCACGATGAAGTTCCGCAAGGTCAAGATTCCGCGCAACCCGCACTGCGCCATCTGCGGCGAGCAGCCGACGATCACGGAGCTCATCGACTACGAGCAGCCTGCCTGCGACCTGCGCAAGCATTGAGGAGGATTTTATGATCGTTCGACTGAAACTAGCGGACTATCTCGAGATGGTCCGTCATGCGCGCGCTTATGCGCCGCTCGAGGATTGCGGTCTCCTGGGGGGGACGGTCGCGGATGGTGCCAAGACGGTGGAACGGGTGTTCTACCTCACGAACGTCGACAAGAGCGCCGAGCATTTCTCCCTCGATCCGCGGGAGCAGTTCGCAGCGGTGAAGGAGCTGCGCGCCCAGGGCTGGCAGCTGCTCGGCAACTGGCACAGCCATCCGGCGACGCCCTCGCGCCCGAGCGAGGAGGACAAGCGGCTCGCGTATGACAGCACGGCGAGCTATCTCATCCTCTCGCTCGCGGGCGGAGAGCCCGTGCTGAACAGCTTCCACGTGAGCCGGGAGAAGGAAGTCACGAAAGAGGATTTGAGGATCAGGTAAGGTACAGGAACCGGGGGAACCGGTGACAGGAGGAGAGCAGGATGGCGGTAGATTATAAAGAGCTCAAGAAAGGCGGCTTCATGCGGCAGAAGCAGAAGGACTGCTTCTCGATGCGCCTGAAGTCCGTCGGCGGACATTTCACGGCGCAGCAGCTGGGGACGGTGCAGCAGGTGGCGGAGCAGTACGGCAAGGGGTACGTGCATCTCACGAGCCGGCAGGGCATCGAGATCCCCTACATCCGTCTGCAGGACATCGACGAGGTCAAGGCGGCGCTGAAGCGCGGCGGCGTCGAAGTCGGCGTCTGCGGCCCGCGCGTGCGCACGATCACGGCGTGCCAGGGCGCGGCGACCTGCCCGTCGGGACTCATCGACACAGTGAAGCTCGCGCGGGAATTCGACCGCCGCTACGGCGGGCGGGAGCTGCCGCATAAGTTCAAGTTCGGCTTCACGGGCTGCCACAACAACTGCCTCAAGGCGGAGGAGAATGACCTCGGCGTCAAGGGCGGCGTGCAGCCGAAATGGCAGGCAGCGGACTGCATGTACTGCGGTGTTTGTGAGGCGGTCTGCCCGGAGCAGGCCATCCGCGTCGATAAGCAGGCGCGTTCGCTCGCCTTCGACCAGGCGGCGTGCGTCTACTGCGGCAAGTGCATCAAGAGCTGCCCGACGGATGCCTGGACGGGGGAGCATGGCTTCGTCATCTCCTTCGGCGGGCTCTACGGCAACCGTATCGCCATTGGCCGCCATTTCCTGCCCATCGTCTTCGATGAGGCAAAGGTCTACGACATCGTGGATGTCACGCTGAAGTTTTTCGAAGAGAACGCGAAACCCAGCGAGCGCTTCGCGCATTGCCTCGACCGCGTGGGCTGGGATGTGTTCGAAAAGAAAGTGGAGGAAGTTTTATGAGCGAAACGAAGGCGGATGCCGCCATCGATATCACGGACGTGGTCTGCCCCATCACGTTCGTCAAGGTGAAGGTCGCGCTCGAGGACCTCGCGGACGGGCAGACGCTCGCCGTGCACTTAAATGACGGCGAGCCCATCGAGAACGTGCCGCGCAGCCTCAAGGACGAGGGACACAAGGTCCTCTCCGTCGACCGGCAGGCGGACGGCAGCTATACGCTCGTCGTGGAGAAGGGCGGGCGCGCCTGAGCGCACAGGGAACAGGAGCCATGGGAACGTCCCGCTGAGGCAAGTCGTCTCGGCGGGGCGTTCTTACGTGCGCGCCGCTCTCTTCAGGTCCTGCTCTTCCGCCTTTCGTATTCGGAAAATATGAAGTCCATGCCTTGCAGAATACCCTTTTTTTTTATACAATGAACATGTAGTGTATGATGTGCACAAACGTTTATTCCATGGCAGAAGAGAGGGGCTTTTCATGTTTATCGGCACGATGGAAGCCGCAGAACAGGGATATATGGACTTTCCCCCCATCCTGCGTGAGGCGCTCGCGTTCCTGCAGACGCACGATTTCACCAAGATGGCGGACGGTCATTATCCCATCCGCGGCGAGCAATGCTATGCGAACCTCGACCGCTATACGACGCGCGATGCCGCGGACTGCTACCCGGAGACCCATCGGCGCTTCGTCGACATCCAGTACCTCGTCGAGGGGGAGGAGTATCTCGGCTGGTGCCCGCTGAGCCCGGAACTCGTCGTGCGGACGCCGTACGATGAGGTGCGCGACATCACATTCTATGAGCGTCTCGTCCCGGAGAGCAATCTTGTGCTCCTGCCGGGCAGCTTCGCTGTGCTGTTTCCCGAGGACGTGCATCGCCCTCAGGTGGCGGCGGAGGACGGGCCGTCGCCCGTGACAAAGGTCGTCGTCAAGATTTCCACGGAGCTGCTCTGAGAGGCTCAGGCGCCTCCGGCGGGAATCATCCATTGATCAGACAAGTATGAGGCAGGAGGAATCATTACCCATGACGGTGAGAAGACTTTTCGTAGAAAAAAGACAGGGATTCTTCGATATCCCCGCACAGCAGCTTTGCGATGACCTGACGGAGACGTTTCGCCTCACGGGCCTGAAGGCCGTGCGCATCATCAACCGTTACGACATCGAGGGGCTCAGCGACGAGGAGTACGAAAAGGTGAAATCCGTCGTCTTCTCCGAGCCGCCCGTCGATGTCGTCTATGAGGAGAAACTGCCGCATTTCCCGAATTCGCGCGTGTTTGCCATGGAGTACCTGCCGGGGCAGTACGATGTGACGGCGGACTCTGCGGCGCAGTGCGTGCAGCTCGTGACGGCGAAGGAGCGCCCCGAGATCCGCACGGCGCGCGTCATCGTCATCGTCGGCGATGTGGACCGCGAGACGTTCGATGAGATCAAGGCGTACTGCATCAACAAGGTCGAGAGCCGCGAGGCGTCGCTCGAGAAGCCGGCGTCGCTCGAGATGAAGATGACGCCGCCCGCGGACGTCAAGGTGCTCGAGCAGTTCAACGGCCTCGACGACGCGGGACTGCACGCGTTCATGGACGAGATGGGCTTCGCGATGAGCTTCGAGGACCTGAAGTTCTGCCAGGCATACTTCCGTGATACGGAGCACCGCGCGCCGACAGTCACGGAGCTGCGCGTCATCGACACGTACTGGTCCGACCACTGCCGCCACACGACGTTCACGACGGCCATCGACATGCTCGACATCGAGGACGGGTATTTCAGCCCGGCGATCCAGGCGGCATACCAGCAGTACCTCAAGGACCGCGACAGTGTCTACGGCGAGACGACGACGCGCGAGATCACGCTCATGGACCTCGCAGTCATCGGCATGAAGGAGCTGCGCAAGGAAGGCCTGCTCGAGGACCTCGACAAGTCGGAGGAGATCAACGCCTGCAGCATCCAGATCAAGGCGGACATCGGCGGCAAGCAGGAAGACTGGCTCGTGATGTTCAAGAACGAGACGCACAACCACCCGACGGAGATCGAGCCGTTCGGCGGCGCGGCGACCTGCCTCGGCGGCGCGATCCGCGACCCGCTCTCCGGGCGCTCCTACGTCTACCAGGCGATGCGTGTGACGGGCGCCGCCGATCCGCGTCGTCCGCTCTCCGAGACGCTGCCAGGCAAGCTGCCGCAGAAGAAGATCACGCTCGGCGCCGCCGCGGGCTACAGCTCCTACGGCAACCAGATCGGCCTTGCGACGGGTGAGGTGCAGGAGGTCTACCATGAGGGCTACCTCGCGAAGCGCATGGAGATCGGCGCCGTCATCGCCGCGGCGCCGAAGGAGAACGTCGTGCGCGAGCGCCCGGCGGCCGGCGACATCATCGTACTCGTCGGCGGCAGGACGGGACGTGACGGCTGCGGCGGCGCGACGGGCTCCTCGAAGGAGCACACGGAGGAGTCGCTCACGAGCTGCGGCGCAGAGGTGCAGAAGGGCAATCCGCCGACGGAGCGCAAGATCCAGCGCCTCTTCCGCAATCCCAAGGTCTCGCGCATGATCAAGCGCTGCAATGACTTCGGTGCGGGCGGCGTCTCTGTCGCCATCGGCGAGCTCGCCGACGGCCTCATCATCGATCTCGATGCCGTGAAGAAGAAATACGAGGGCCTCGACGGCACGGAGCTCGCCATCTCCGAGTCGCAGGAGCGCATGGCCGTCGTGCTCGATCCGAAGGATCTCGCGGCGTTTGTCAAATATGCGGATGAAGAGAACCTCGAGGCGACGCAGGTCGCCGTCGTGACGGAGGAGCCGCGCCTCATCATGAAATGGCGCGGTGCGCCCATCGTACAGATGAACCGTTCGTTCCTCGATACGAACGGCGTGCGCCAGCATGTCACGGCGAAGATTGCCGCGCCGGATGAAAGCAAGCGCTATCTCGCGTCCATGACGCCGGAAGCGGCGGCGCAGGGCGGCGACCTCGAGAAAGCGTGGCTCGCGAACCTCACGGACCTCAACGTTTGCAGTCAGAAAGGCCTCGCGGAGCGGTTCGACTCGACCATCGGCGGCAACACGGTGCTCATGCCGTTCGGCGGCAAGACGCAGCTCGCACCGCAGGAAGGCATGGTCGCGAAACTGCCCGTGCTCGGTGCGGAGACGACGACGGCGACGGCGATGACGTTCGGCCTCAACCCGTACTTCACGGAGTGGAGCCCGTTCCACGGCGCCGTCTACTCTGTCGTCGAGGCGGCGGCGAAGATGGTCGCGCTCGGCGGCCGCGCCGACCAGATCCGCCTGACGTTCCAGGAGTATTTCGAGAGCCTTGGCAAGGACCCGGAGAAATGGGGCAATCCCTTCGCCGCTCTGCTCGGCGCGCTCTGGGCGCAGCATCAGATGAAGATCCCCGCCATCGGCGGCAAGGACTCGATGTCCGGTACGTTCGAGCACATCCACGTGCCGCCGACGCTCGCGGCGTTCGCCGTGGACGTGCTGCCGGCGGACCGTGCGGTCTCGGCGGAGTTCAAGTACGCAGACAACAAGGTCTACGCGGTGCCCTGCCGCAAGGACAAAATGGACCTGCCTGTCTTTGACCAGCTCAACAAGAACTTCGCGAAGATCAGCGCGCTCACAGCCGCGAAGAAAGTGTTCTCGGCGCGCAGCGTCGGCATGGGCGGCATTGCAGCCGCAGTTACGAAGCTCTGCCTCGGCAATATGGTCGGCTTTAAGTTCACGAAGTCCGTCACGCGCGAGGAGCTCTTCTGCCCGGACTACGGCACGATCCTCCTCGAGGTCGCAGCGGGCGCCGACATCGAGCAGGAGCTCGCGGGCACGGGCTGCTATGAGCTCGGCGTGACGACGGCGGTGCCGAGCATCGTCTGCGGGAATGTCGTCGTGAGCCTCAAGGAAGCCGTCGAGGCTTACACGAAGCCGCTCGAGAAGATTTTCCCGACGCAGGTGAGCCGCAAGGCGAAGGATACGGCCGTCTGGCGTCCCTACGAGGCAGGCAATGCCATCAAGGGCACGAAGAAGCTCGCGCGTCCGCGCGTCTTCATCCCCGTGTTCCCGGGCACGAACTGTGAGTACGACTCTGCGCGCGCCTGGGAACGCGCCGGAGCCGAGGCGGAGACGCTCATCGTGCGCAACCTCACGCCGCAGGCAGTCGAGGAGACCGTCGACGCCATCGTCAAGGGCATCCAGCAGGCGCAGATCGTCATGCTGCCGGGCGGATTCTCCGGCGGTGACGAGCCGGATGGATCGGGGAAATTCATTGCGGCGATGTTCCGCCATCCGCGCATCGCCGAGGAGGTCATGCGCCTGCTCAATCATCGCGACGGCCTCATGCTCGGCATCTGCAACGGTTTCCAGGCGCTCATCAAGCTCGGCCTCGTGCCGTACGGCGAGATCCGCGACCTCACGGGCAGCTCGCCGACGCTCACGCACAACACGCTCGGTCGCCACGTCTCCTGCATGGTGACGACGCGCGTCGCCTCGAACCTCTCGCCGTGGTTCAACAACGTCAAGGTCGGCGACGTGCACCGCATCGCCGTCTCGCACGGCGAGGGCCGTTTCGTCGCGGATCAGGAGATCATCGCGAAGCTCCGCATGCGCGGTCAGATCGCGACGCAGTACGTCGACGATGACGGCAAGCCGTCGATGCAAATCCCGTTCAACCCGAACGGCTCCATCAACGCTATTGAGGGCATCACGAGCCCGGACGGTCGCGTGCTCGGCAAGATGGGCCACTCGGAGCGCATCGGCGAGGATATCGCCAAAAATGTCCCGGGCGACAAGGATCAGCAGCTCTTTGAGGCTGGCGTCGCCTACTATAAATAAGATTCAGGAAGAGAGAAAGCTCTGCACGGCAGTCTGTGCAGGGCTTTTTCTCAACAGAGGTTCCATGTCGAGCGGCTGCTTTTTCTGATGGCGCGCCGTTCCTATCGCGCATTCGTCCAGACGTGCTGCGTCCCGCTGGAGGAAACGCGTAAAGAGGAGGAGATTTCTTATGAAAAAATTGACCATGATCGTCATGCAGGGCTGCCCCTACTGCGCGGCAGCGAAGAGAGCCATCAAAGAACTCAAGGCGGAGCAGGCGGCATACGCGCCGCTTGAGGTGGAGGAACTCGAGGACGGCAGCGCGGCGGCGCAGGCGTATGGGAAAGATTACTACTATGTGCCGAGCGTCTTCATCGAAGGCGCGAAGTGCTTCGAGGCACAGCCCGGTCAGTCGGACGAGAGTATCAAGCAGGCCGTGGCGCAGGCGTTTGACCGCGCGCTCGCGGAGTAAAAAAATTTCAAGATTTTCTTTTTGACCTATTGACTTTTTGACTAATATGAGTACAATAGAAGATGTAGAGAGGAAAGGGGAACAGCCCAGAGGGCAAGACCTCCGGACGAACCTCCGGACGCTCGAATCTCGAATGGTTTGAAGTTCCGGTTCCTGATACAAGGAATCGGCAAGACTCAGAAAGGGGATCTTGATGATGTTTGGTTTGGTTCCATTTGTCTCGCACAAAGATCTTGAGAAGGAAGACAACATCTTCGATCGTTTCCTGAATGTCTTTGACGAACCGTTTATGGACAACTTCCGTATGCCGGAGTTCAAAGTGGATGTCAAGGACAACAAGGACAGCTACGATCTGACGGCTGAGCTGCCGGGGCTCAAGAAGGAAGATATTTCCCTCACCTATGACAACAACTACCTGACCATCGCGACGAAGAGCGGCGAGAGCAAGGACGAGAAAGACGAGAAGGGCAATTTCGTCCGCCGCGAGCGCAGCACGCGCAGCATGAGCCGCAGCTTCTACATCGACAACATCGATGAGGCGAACTGCACTGCCGACTACAAGGACGGTATCCTCTCCGTGCACATGCCGAAGAAGGCGGCGTCCGAGCAGACGGGGCACACCATCGCGATCGGTGCATGAGGCTTTCCGTTTGACCAACCAAACACCGGTTCGCCGCGCATGAGCGGCTGCCGGTTTGGCTCTATATGACGAAGCGCTTCCGAGCAGGGGCGGCACCTTCGGGTGCCGCCCCTGTCTTTTCATCTGTTTTTTTTCTTGACTTTTCTGAGGCGACCGTCTACGATGGATGGGAAAAAGGTTCACGGGAGACACAGGCGCCTGCGCCTGTGCGGCTGCGTTTAGGAAGGAAGGCGTGGAAATGAGTAAGGAATTTGCTGCGAAAGAGTCTTGCATCGTCCCGGAGGGCGTCTTCATCATCGGTACGTATGATGCGGCAGGCGTGCCGAACGCGATGAATGCCGCCTGGGGCATCCAGTCGGATCACGGCGAAGTGACGTTCTTCCTCGCGAAGCACAAGACGACGGAGAACGTCAAGGTCACGGGCGCGTTCACCGTGGCGTTCGCGACGAAGGACACGCTGGAGATCGCGGACTATTTCGGCGTGGAGACCGGCCGCCGCGTCAACAAGATCGAGGTGGCCGGCTGCCATGTGCACAAGAGCGCCCATGTGAATGCGCCGATCATCGAGGAGTTCCCCGTCACGCTCGAGTGCACGGTCAAGAGCTACGACGATGCGACGGGCATCCTCGTCGGCACGATCGTCGCGCAGCAGGCGGCGGACTCCGTGCTCACAGACGGGAAGGTCGACTACGACAAACTGCAGCCGATCATCTACGATATCAGCACGAATACGTATCGCGTCATCGGTCCCGTGGTCGGCAAGGCCTTCCATGATGGACTCAAGCTCAAGCAATGAAGCGAGCGGCAGGTGTGGCGCGCTTTCGCAAAGGGCGGGCAGCCTGAGGGAGGACGCCCTTCAATTCGGTCTTGAAAAACAGGCCGCACTCCTGCTATAATAGAGAAGTTCCTGCGGATGTGGCGGAACTGGCAGACGCGCTGGATTTAGGATCCAGTGCCGCAAGGCGTATGGGTTCGACCCCCTTCATCCGCACCAGGTAGCATAGGTAACGGCAGCGTCGGCGGGCGTTGCCGTTTCTTGTATTGGCATCCCAGGCATGCATGGCACTGCGCCTTGCCGTCCCCTGCGGTGCGAAGGGAGAGGTTTCCTTGCACGTTCCCTTTACCGGACGTCAGTTCTCGTCGTTCCAGGTCATCGGCTTGAGCTTTCTCGCGCTCATCGCGGTCGGCACGCTGCTGCTCTCGCTGCCCTGCGCCACGCGGAGCGGTGAGAGTGCGCCGCTCCTGACGGCGCTCTTCACGACTGTGTCGGCGAGCTGCGTGACGGGGCTCACAGTAGAGAATACGGCGCTCTACTGGTCTTCGTTTGGCCAGCTCGTCCTGCTCCTCCTCATCCAGGTCGGCGGCCTCGGCGTCGTGACGATGGCGGTGGCCGTGACGGTGGCTTCGGGGCGCAAGGTCGGCTTCATGCAGCGCAGTACGATGCAGGAGGCCGTGGCGGCGCCGCAGCTCGGCGGCATTGTGCTGCAGCTGCGGTTCATCCTGCTCTTTACGTTCGGCTGTGAGCTTCTCGGGGCGCTTCTGCTTCTGCCTGTCTTCGTGCGGGATTACGGCTGGTGTGAGGGGGGATGGCTCGCGCTCTTCCATGCGGTTTCGGCGTTCTGCAACGCGGGCTTTGACCTCCTCGGAGAGCGAGCGGGCGGCTCGCTCATGGCATACGCGGCGGATCCGCTCGTGAATCTCGTCATCGTCGCGCTCATCCTCGCGGGCGGCCTCGGCTTCATCACCTGGGGGGATCTGCGCCTGCATGGCCGCCACCTCAGCCGCTGTCGCCTGCAGACAAAGATCATCCTCCTCATGACCGCCGTGCTCGTCATCGTGCCGACGGCGGTTTTCTACATGCTGGAATTTCCCGAGCTGCTGGGGACGGCGCGGTTCTGGGCTTCGCTCTTCCAGGCGGTGACGCCGCGCACGGCGGGGTTCAATACCGTCGATATCGAGACGATGAGCGAGACGGGGCGGCTGCTGCTTGTCGCGCTCATGTTCACGGGCGGCGCGCCGGGATCGACGGCGGGCGGCATCAAGACGACGACGCTCTTCGTGCTGCTCGCGACGATGGTCTCTTCGCTGCGCCTGAAAAGGGATGTGGAGCTCACGCATCTCAGGCGGCGCATTTCCCTCGAGACCGTGCGTCGCGCGCTGACGATTTTTCTCGTCTATCTCGTGCTGCTGCTTTTTGTGACGGTCTTTATTTCTTATCATGACGGCGTACCGCTCATGGACGCGATGGTTGAGACGGCTTCGGCGCTCGGCACGGTCGGTCTTTCCATCGGCCTCACGGAGCATCTGAGTTCTGTCTCTCAGCTTTTGCTCTGCGGTCTCATGTATTTTGGCCGTATGGGTGCGCTCACGCTGATCTATGCCATGCATACGCGGCGCGAGCCGGTGCCGCGCCGTCTGCCGGAGGGCGCGGTCACAGTTGGTTGAGGTGTTTGTATGAAGAAATCTGTCCTGATCGTCGGGCTCGGGCGCTATGGGCGCTATGTCGCGAAAAAGATGAACGAGCTCGACCATGAAATCCTCGCCGTGGACAAGGACGAGGAGAAGGTAAATCTCGCGCTGCCCTTCGTGACGAACGCGCTCGTCGCAGATACGACGGACCCGCGGTTCCTCGAGTCGCTCGGCGTGCGCAATTTCGACCTCTGCATCGTCGCGATCGGCGATGATTTCCAGAGCTCGCTCGAGACGACGCTGCGGCTCAAGGAGCTCGGCGCGCAGTATGTCGTCTCGCGCGCTTCGCGCGGCATCCATGAGAAATTCCTGCTCAGGAACGGCGCCGACGAGGTGGTCTATCCGGAGAAACAGCTCGCGAACTGGACAGCCATCCGCTACGGCTACGATCATATCCTCGATTACTTTCAGCTCGGCGACGACTACGCGGTCTATGAGCTGCCGATGCCGGAGGCGTGGGTCGGGCATACGATCGGCGAGCTCGACATCCGCCGCCGCTATCATGTCAATGTCCTCGGGATCAAGGAGAAAGGGCGGCTCACCGTGGAGATCACGCCCGCGACGCAGTGCGCGGCGGGGGATACGGTACTCGTCGTCGGGCATCGCCGCGATCTCACGAAGTTCTTCCACATCTGAGGAAAGGGTCTATATCATGAAGGACGCGGCGGGGAAGATCATCTACGTCGGCAAGGCGGTCGTGCTCAAAAACCGCGTGCGGCAGTATTTCCAAAGCAGCCGCAACCACACGCCGAAGGTGCGCGCGATGGTCGCGAAGGTCGCGGATTTCGAGTTCATCATGACGGCGAGCGAGGTTGAGGCGCTGATTCTCGAGTGCCGTATGTCAAGGTCACGGTGCAGGAGGAGTTCCCGCGCGTCTTCATCACGCGGCGCGTCGTCAAGGACGGCGCGCGCTATTTCGGCCCCTATACGAACGTGACGGCGGTGCATGAGAGCCTGCGGCTCTTGCGCCGCCTGTTTCCGCTGCGCACCTGCCGGACGCTGCAGGACCGCCCGTGCCTCGAGTACCATATCAAGCGCTGCCTCGCGCCGTGCGTCGGCAAGATATCACGGGAGGACTACGCGGTGTTCATCCGCGCCGTCCTGCTCTTCCTCGAGGGGCGCACGGAGGACGTGGAGAAGGAGTTGACGTTCCGCATGAAGCGCGCGGCGGAGGCGTACCATTTTGAGCTCGCGGCGCGCCTGCGCGACCAGCTCGCCGCCGTGAAGAAGATCGCGGAGAAGCAGAACATCGTGACGGGCGCGGGCGACCAGGATGCCATTGGACTGGCGCGCTCAGCGCTCGGCGCCTGCGTGCAGGTCTTTTTCATCCGCAGCGGCAAGATGGTCGGACGCGAGCATTTCCTGCTGCAGGGGGATGAGGACGAGTCCGATGCCGCGCTGCTCACGGCGTTCCTGCAGCAGTACTACCACCAGGCGGCGTTCCTGCCGCATGAGGTGCTCTTGCCGCGCGACGTGGAGGAGACGCCGCTCCTCGAGGCGTGGCTCTCGGAGCGCAAGCAGGCACGCGTGCACCTCGTCGTGCCGCAGCGCGGCACGAAGCACGACCTCGTGCTGATGGCGGCGGGCAACGCGGAGAAATTCCTCGCGGACGAGGAGACGCGCCGCGCGCAGACGGATGCGCAGACGACGGGTGCCGTCGAGGAGCTCGGCCACCTGCTCGGGCTCAAGAAGGCGCCAAACCGCATGGAGTGCTTCGATATCTCGCACATCCAGGGCGCGGAGACCGTCGCCTCGATGGTCGTCTTCGAAGGCGGCAGGCCGAAGAAGTCGGACTATCGGCGCTTCAAGATCCGGAGCACGGAGGGAAAGCCGGACGACTTCCTGTCCATGCGCGAGGTCACGCAGCGCCGCTACGGAGACCTGCCGGAGGAGGAGCTGCCGGACCTCATTGTCATCGACGGCGGTAAGGGACAGCTCTCCTCGGCGCTCGAGATCATCCGTGGCGCGGGGCATGCGGACGTTCCCGTCGTCGGTCTCGCCAAGCAGTTCGAGCTCGTGTTCCGCGAGGGGGAGAGCGATCCCGTCGTGCTGCCGCGCCACAGCCAGGCGCTCTACCTCATCGAGCGCATCCGCGACGAGGCGCATCGCTTCGCCATCACGTACCACCGGAAGCTCCGCGGCAAACGTAACCTCGTCTCCATCCTCGACCACATCGTCGGCATCGGCCCGGCGCGGCGCAAGGCGCTCTGGAGCGCGTTCGGCAGCCTCGCGAAGATCAAGGGCGCGAGCGTGGAGGAGCTCGCCGCCGTCTCCGGTATGAACCGGCCGGCGGCGGAGGCCGTCTATCATTTCTTCGCCGCGCAAAGGGAATGGAAAGGGGAAACAGCCCATGAGAACCATTGATCTGCATGTTCATTCGCTCGTCTCCGACGGCAGCCTGCGCCCGGAGGAGATCGCGGCGCACGCGGCGGAGCGGGGGCTCTCCGCCTTCGCGCTCACGGACCATGACAACATCGCGGGCGATGAGGCGGCGTGGCAGGCGGCGGAGCGCCTCGGGCTCGGCTTCCTGCCGGGCATGGAGCTCTCCGTGCGTTTCCGCGGGCGCAAGCTCCACATCGTCTGCCTCGGCTTCGATGCGGAGCAACCGTCGTTCCAGGAGATCTACCGCAAGGTGCGCGCGGGCAAGGAGGCGAAGATCCCGGAGATCATCGACCGCATCGCCGCGCAGGGCGTCCCCATCCGCCTCGCTGACGTCGAGGCGTTCGCCTACGGGCCGCTCGACCGCTACGCCATCATGCGCTACCTCGTCTCCCTGCACCTCTATGCCCATGCGCAGCCGCTCTGGGACAACTATCTCGACCCCGCCGTCCAGGCGCTCGGGCTCGCCGCAGCCATCGAGGCGGAGGAGGCGCTGCCGCTCATCCACGCGGCGGGCGGCGTGACGTCGCTCGCGCATTTCCACAAGCGCATCGGGCTCAAGGGGCTTACGCGCGACGAGCAGGAGCAGGCGGTGCGCGAGCTGCACGCGCTCGGGCTCGATGGCATGGAGGCGTGGTATCCGAACTACAGCGAAGACGACCGCACGTTCGCCGGCTACCTTATCGAGAAGTATCATCTGCTGCCGACGGCGGGAACGGACTACCACGGCACGAACCGTCCGGAGATCGAGCTCGGCAGCGGCCTTCAGGAGGAGAACGCCATCCCCTTTTCCCTCTTCGAGGGGGTCGCGGCCCGCGTCCGCCGCGTGCTTTCACCTGCGGCGCCAATGCGGGATGTTCATAACTATGATTAATGATAAAATAGGAAAATCACGGGGATTGTCGTTGATTTTCTGACTATTTTTTGTTATAATCATGGCGTAGCAAGTCCTAAAACTGATTCTTTGTTGAAGCGGTATTTGGGACAAGGAGATGAAGCGTTCTCTCGAGAGGGATGCGTCGTCTAGTTCATAAGGAGGCTGTTTATATCATGAAAGTAACAGTTGTTGGTGCAGGTAATGTCGGTGCAACCGTCGCAAACGTGCTCGCCCAGAAGAACTTCGCTAGCGAAGTCGTTCTCGTTGATATCAAGGAAGGCGTTTCCGAAGGCAAGGCCATGGATATCATGCAGACGGCGCATCTGCTGAACTTCGATACGACGGTGACGGGTGTCACGGCGAAGATCGGTGACGAGGAAGGCTATGCTCCGACGGCTGGTTCCGACGTTGTCGTCGTCACGTCCGGCATGCCGCGCAAGCCGGGCATGAGCCGCGAAGACCTCATCGGCGTCAACGCGAAGATCGTCAAGAGCGTTGTGGACCAGGCCCTCAAGTATTCCCCGAACGCCATCTTCATCATCATCTCCAACCCGATGGACGCTATGACGTTCCTCACGCTGAAGGACACGAAGCTTCCGCGCAACCGCGTCATTGGCCAGGGCGGCATGCTCGACAGCAGCCGTTTCCGTTATTTCCTCAGCAAGGCGCTCCAGAAGGCTGGCTATCCGGCGACGCCGACGGACATCGACGGCATGGTCATCGGCGGTCACAGCGACAAGACGATGGTGCCTCTGACGAGCGTTGCGACGTATCGCGGCATCCCTGTCAAGGAGCTCCTCACGAAAGAGCAGCTTGACGACGCTGTGGCGCAGACGAAAGTCGGCGGCGCTACGCTCACGAAGCTCCTCGGCACGTCCGCTTGGTACGCTCCGGGCGCTGCTGCAGCTGCTATGGTCGAGGCCATTGCGCTCGATGCCAAGAAGCTCATCCCGTGCTGCGTCTACCTCGAAGGCGAGTACGGCGAGAAGGATCTCTGCATCGGCGTGCCGGTTCTCCTCGGCAAGGACGGCGCTGAGAAGATCGTCGAGTACAAGCTCGAGGGTGACGAGAAGGCGAAGTTCGATGAGAGCGTGCAGGCTGCGCGCAACACGAACTCCAAGCTCGGCGACGCACTGAAATAAGGAATTCTGGCGGGCGGACGCCTGCCTTTTGGGAAAACCTCGCACCTCCTGCGTGCGAGGTTTTTTCTATGGGCGTGTCCGCTGCCTGTGCGAAAGGCGGTAGAGATGAAGCAGGAGGATGACTTTTACATGCGGGAGGCGCTCCGGGAGGCGGAGAAGGCCTATGCGCTCGCCGAGGTACCCATCGGGGCGGTGCTCGTCGATGCGGCGGGGGAGATCATCGCACGCGGGCACAACCTGCGCGAGCGCGACCACGATGCGACGGCTCACGCGGAGATGATCGCCATCCGCGCCGCCTGTGCAGCACTCGGGCGCTGGCGCCTCTCGGGGCTCACGCTCTACGTGACGATCGAGCCCTGCCCCATGTGCGCGGGCGCCATCGTCATGAGCCGCGTGGACCGCGTCGTGTACGGCGGCACGGACCGCAAGGCGGGGGCGTGCGAGTCGCTCTTCAACATCCCCGGCCACCCCGCACTGAACCATCATCCGGAGGTGACGGCGGGTGTCCTCGAGGTGGAGTGTGCCGGCATCATGAAGCGGTTCTTCCGCGAGCGGCGGGAGCGGAAGAAAGCGGGGGCGCAAAAAGATATTGACAAGAATCCCGGCCGTGTTTAGAATAAAAAGTGTTGCTTCACTGAAGCGTGAATGAGAAGATTCGGATACCGGAGCGTATCCCTTTTCTTTTATTAGGAGGCAGGTCTTTACCATATGAGTACAAACGAAAAATTGAGAAATATCGCCATCATCGCGCACGTCGACCATGGCAAGACGACGCTCGTCGATGCCATGCTCAAGCAGAGCCATGTGTTCCGCTCGAATGAGCAGGTCGCAGAGCGCGTCATGGACTCCGGCGATATCGAGCGTGAGCGAGGCATCACGATCCTTTCCAAGAACACCTCCATCATGTACAACGGCATCAAGATCAACATCGTCGATACCCCGGGCCACGCGGATTTCGGCGGCGAGGTGGAGCGCGTGCTCAACATGGTCGACGGCGTGCTGCTGCTCGTCGATGCGTTCGAGGGACCGATGCCGCAGACGAAGTACGTGCTGCGCAAGGCGCTCGAGCAGAAGCTCAAGCCGATCGTCGTCATCAACAAAATCGACAAGCCGAACCAGCGCGTCGATGATGTCTACGACGAGGTGCTCGAGCTCTTCATGGAGCTCGACGCCGATGACAACCTCGAGCCGCTCATGGAGACGATCGTCAAGGAGATCCCCGCACCGCACGGCGATGCAGACGGCCCGCTCCAGATGATGGTCACGACGCTCGAGGCGGACGACTATGTCGGCCGCGTCGCGGTCGGCCGCGTGAGCCGCGGCAAGGCGCGCCCGAACCAGAACGTCGTGCTCATCAACGGCGACCAGGAGACGCGTGCGAAGATCGGCAAGGTCTTCGTCTATCAGGGCATGCAGCGCGTCGAGGTGCCGGAGGCACCGATGGGTGAGATCGTGGCGCTCACGGGTCTCGGCGATGTGAGCATCGGCTATACGGTCGCGGACGCAGAGCAGCCGGAGGCGCTGCCGGCCATCCGCATCGACGAGCCGACGCTCTCGATGACGTTCGGCGTCAACACGAGCCCGTTCGCGGGCCGCGAGGGCCAGTTCG
Organism: Dongibacter bovis; assembly: GCA_902763085.1. Lineage (GTDB taxonomy): Bacteria > Bacillota > Negativicutes > Selenomonadales > Selenomonadaceae > Selenomonas_C. Next base: position 37 of record CACWQW010000025.1, on the reverse strand, counting down.
TCACGAGCCGTCATCTGCGTGACCGCCTGTTCAAGGA
>CACWQW010000024.1 GCA_902763085.1 Dongibacter bovis | reverse complement strand
GCGATTCTCCTTTGTGGTTGTGTTTTTGTGCAACTACATTTTACCACAAGGGTTCGCTATGGATTTTTAAGTGTTCAACTTAATTATACAATCCGCCTTTCCAAAAAAAATAAGCAGGACGCATGTCCTGCTCTCTATCGGTCAAGGCGCTTACTCGGCCGCCTTCACAACCTCTTTGCCGTCATAATAACCGCACTCCGGGCAAACGTGATGCGGCAGCTTCGGCTCGTGGCACTGCGGGCACGAAACGAAGCCGGGGGCCGTCAGCTTCCAGTTGGCACGGCGCTGGTCGCGGCGGGCCTTCGACATTTTACGCTTAGGTACTGCCATCTCGGATACACCTCCTTAATATGCGATCTATTCCTTCGATTGGAATTGCTGCAATGCTGCCAGCCTCGGGTCGGGCACGAACCGATCGCAGCCACAGTCGCCGTGGTTGAGATTCGCACCGCATACGGGGCAGAGCCCTTTGCAATCGGGCTTGCAGATATTGCTGAGCGGCTGGGCCGCCAGAAGCGTATCGCGGACGAGCTCCTGAAGCTCAATCGCGTCTCCGTCAAAGAAATTCGCCTCGTCATCCTCTACAGGTGTTCCCTGCTTGAACACCTCCGCGAAGGGGTGTTCCTGCGCTTCGATGCACTCCTCGAGGCAGCGGTCACAGACGAACCGCTTGCGCGCGCGGATGACGCCCTCGACGCGGTAGCCCGCGCCCGTGTTCGTCACGCGTCCCTCGACCTCGATGGGCCCTTCAAAAGCGTAATCAGCCGCTGTGGCATCAATGTCTGCCGCAGCGGTCGTAAACGAAAACGGAAGTTCTTTCCCGAGTCCGGCATTCAATTCAGCAATATGAATATGCATTAGCATCAACTCCATCCATTATAGCGATGACCTTTTCTTTTGTCAAGGGAGGCGCGGAGGAATCCATGCCTCCGAAGGAAAGTTCCCAGCGGCCGCCTGAGGCGCGCGCCGCTCACGCCTCGCCGAGGCGAAACGCCAGCGCGCGGCGCGCCTCCGCGTAGACGTCCTTGAGCGGCACGCCCTGCGCCTCGGCGAGACGGCGGCAATCCTCGTACTCCGGCGACGTCGTCGCGATCTTCCCCTGCCAGGACGCCGCCTTGACGTGCACGGTGCCGTAGCGCGTCTCGACGCTCGCGACGCGGCGGTCGCAGGCAATGCGCTCTGCGAGGCGCGTCACGCGCAGGCCGATGCTCGTCGTCTCGCGGAAGATGATGTCCGTGCAGTCCGCCCGCCGCTCTGGCGGCACGAGCACCGTGAGCTCGTGTGCCGGACGGTTTTTCTTCATATATATAGGCGTCACCCAGACGTCGAGCGCACCCGCTGCACGCAGGCGGTCGAAGAGGTAGCCGTAGATCTCAGGGTTCATGTCGTCGATGTTCGTTGAGAGCACGAGCGGCGTCTCCTCCGCGCTGCCGCCCGCGCGCTCGCCGACGTAGAGCCGCAGGACATTGGGGAGCGGCAGGTCGCGCGTGCCCGCACCGTAGCCGATGGCGCTGACGGAGAAGTCTTCCGGCAGCGCGGGTGCTGACTCCGCGAGTGCCCGCACGACCGCCGCGCCCGTCGGCGTCGTAAGCTCCTCCTCCGCACCGAACGCATACGTCGGCCACTGCCGGAGGAGCTCCGCCACCGCCGGCGCCGGCACGGGCATGAGCCCGTGCGCGCAGCGCACGAAGCCGCTGCCGACGTTAAGCCGCGAGGCGAGCACCTGCTCTATGCCAAGGTAGTCGAGGCAGATCGCCGTGCCGACGATGTCGACGATGGAGTCGACGGCGCCGACCTCGTGGAACGCGACCGCCTCCTTCGGCTGACCGTGCACGGCGCCCTCCGCCTCTGCGAGCTGCGAGAAAATCCTCTGCGCCGTCTCCTGCACGCGCGCGGAGAGCGGCGCCCGGACGATCATCGCCTCGATGTCCTGGAGCGTGCGATGGTGGTGATGATGATGGTCGTGGTGCTGTCCCTGCGGCCCGCAGGGAGGCGCCGACGCATCCTCCTCGTCCGCCGCGAGCTTCACCTCGACGTACTGCGCGCGGATGCCCTGCTTCGCCACGGGCGTCGCGGTGAGCTCGTACTCCCCGGGCAGGGGGAGTTTCGCGAGCTCCTGCCGCAGGTAGGCGAGCGGTACCCCTGCCTGAAGAAAGGCACCGAGCAGCATGTTGCCGCTGATGCCTGAGAATGCGTCAAGATAGATTGCTTTCATGTGATTTCTCCTGCCGTCCCCTGCGGGGCGGCTCTCAAAGCGCGTTGATCCGGCTCGCGAGCACACCCGCGCCGAACCCGTTGTCGATATTGACGACGGAGACGCCCGCCGCACAGCTCGAGAGCATAGAGAGCAGCGCCGTCACGCCGGAGAACGCCGCCCCGTAGCCGACGCTCGTCGGCACGGCGATGACCGGCGCCGCCGCCATGCCGCCGACAACGCTCGCGAGCGCGCCCTCCATGCCCGCGATCGCGATGATGACACGTGCGCGGCGGATGGCCTCCTCCTGCGCGAGCAGGCGGTGGATGCCCGCGACGCCGCAGTCGTAGAGCGTGCGCACGCGGTTGCCGTAGAGCTCCGCCGTCAGCCGCGCCTCCGCCGCAACGGGGATGTCGCTCGTGCCCGCCGTGATGATGAGAATCTCGTGTTTCTCGTCCTGCGGGGGCGCCGCCGCTGGCGGCTCGCGGCGCAGGTAGATGGCGCGCGCCTCGCGATCGTAGCGCAGCTCGGGGAGCGAGGCGCGCACGAACGCGTACTGCTCCTCGCTCGCGCGCGTCGCGAGGAGGCTGCCGCGGCTCTTGGCCGCGAGCGACGCGAGGATGGCCGCGAGCTGCTCCTTCGTCTTGCCCGCCGCGTAGACGACCTCCGGGAAGCCCTGCCGGAGCTCCCGGCTGTGGTCGACGCGCGCGAAGCCGAGATCCTCATAGGATGCCTTCGCGAGCAGCGCGACCGTCTCGTCCTCCGTGGCGCCGCCCTCTCGATACGCGGCGAGCAGCGCGCGGATGTCCTGCTCCGTCATGCGTCACGCCTCGGTGCCAGAGGCCTGCGCCTCGGATGGCACCGCCTCCGCCACGTCCTGCGGCAGGGCGGCGTCTGCCGCGGCCGCCGCCTCAGCGGCGCCGCGGTTCATCTGCTCTTTCGCCTGCTGCAGCGTGCCGCGCGCCTGGTCGATGCTCGAGACCGACTGCTGCAGGTAGTTCACCGACTGCTGCGCGAACTTCGCCGTATCGCCGACATGACCGATGAGCTGGTCGAAGACCTGGTTCACGTAGGTATCCGCCGCGTCGCGCAGCTGCTTCGACTCCTCGCGCGTGCGCGTGAGCACCTCGGCGCGCTGCTGCTTCGCCTGCTCGACGAGCACGCGCGCCTTCTCGTCCGCCTGCGCCTCGATCTCGCGCGCCTTCGCCTGCGCCTCCGTCACGACAGTCTCCTTCGCGACGAGCCCCGCCGCGTAGTCCTTCGCCTTCTGGACGATGTCATCCGCTTCCCGGTGCGCGTCCTCGATGATGGCGGCTTCCTTCTCCATGATCTCCCGCGCGTGGTTGAGCTCCCGCGGCAGGTCCTGCCGGAGCTCCTCGATGAGGTGGATGAGGTCGTTCTCATCGATCACGCTCTTGTTCGTGAGCGGCAGATGGGAGGAGCTCACGACGAGGTTCTCCACCTTGTTCAGCGTCTCCTCCACCCGGGACGTCGCATCCATATTCGTTGCCTTCACGCGCTGCACGGCGTTGTTCTTTGCTTTCTTTTGCGATGACATCTTCTCTACCTCTTTTACTTTGTTCCATTCTCTGCCAGCCATCTGCGCTGGACAGCTTGTTCCACACACGCCGGCACGAGGCCGTGCACATCGCCGTGGAAGGCGGCGAGCTCCCGGATGCCCGACGAGCTCACGAACGAGTACGCCGGCTTCGTCAGCAGGAACACCGTCTCCACGGACGCATCGAGATGATGCAGCATGTGCGCCTCGTTCTCCTCATACTCGAGATCCTTGACCGAGCGCACGCCGCGCACGATGACATGCGCCCCGATGGAGTGCATGTACTCCGTGAGCAGGCCGGAAAACGCATCTACGCGCACATTGGGGAGATGGGCCGTCGCCTGCTCGAGGAACGATCGCCGCTCGTCGATGGTGAAATACGACTGCTTCCTGATGTTGTGGAAGACGCAGACGACGAGCTCGTCGAACATGCGGCTCGCCCGCTCGAAGATATCGACATGCCCGATGGTCACGGGGTCGAAACTCCCGGAACAGACCGCGATCCTCTCACTCATCCGCTTCCACCTCCGCTAGATAGCTCCGTCTCTGAAAGAACGACAGCTGCGTCGTCTTGCCGTAGCGTCGCCCGTCGACGCGGACGAGCGCTGAGAGCGCCGGCAGCGCGTCCTCATCCCCACCGTGCTCGACGACGAGGATGCCGCGCTCCGCGAGCAGCTGCCCGCCGTCGAAAAAGGAGAGCGCCCGCTCGAAAAGTCCCTTGTGATACGGCGGATCGCAGAAGACGAGGTCAAAGGACCGCCCCGCGCGCTCGAGACGCGCGAGCGCGGCAAATGCCTCGCCCGCGATCGTCTCCGCAACCGGCTCGAAGTGACAGCGGCGGATGTTCTCCTCGAGGAGCGGCGCCGTGGTACGGTCGACGAAGACCGCCTCCGCCGCCCCGCGCGAGAGCGCCTCGAGGCCGAGACTGCCCGTCCCCGCGAAGACGTCGAGCACGCGCCGGCCCGCGACGAGTCCACCGAGGATGCTGAAGAGGGATTCCTTCACCCGGTCGGAGGTCGGACGCGTGACCTCCATGCCCTGCGGCGTCTTGAGGCGCGTGCCGCGGGCCCGCCCCGTGATGATTCTCATGGGGAGCTTGCCACCTTCCTCACTGGAGCCGCCTAGAGGCGGCTCCTAAAAGATTTCAGACATGCTCCTATTTTATCATATTTTACAGCGTTCGTGAACATGCTATACTGGAAGAAAGCGGAGATTCCCACAAGGAGGGAATCTCCCGAACGTCTTCCCGAAAGGAACTGATCCCCGTGTCCACACCCAAGCGCGGCGTCCTGCTCGCCGCCCTCCTGCTCGCAGGCGCGCTCTTCCTCTGGCACCTCGTGCTCCATCCGCAGACGGCGCTCACAGCCGTCACGGCGGAGCACGCAGCACCGACCGCCCGCGTGCTGCTCGTGCCGCTCGACAGCCGCCCGCCCTGCCGCGACCACGTCATCGCGCTCGGCCGCATCGCGGGGATCGACGTCATCACGCCGCCCGGAGCGCTCATGGACTACTACTCCGCCGCCGGCGACACCGAGGGCCTGCGGCAATGGCTCCGTGAGACCGTCGCACCCGGCGACACCGTGATCCTCTCCATCGACCAGCTCCTCTACGGCGGCCTGCTCGCCGCGCGAGAGCACACGGCGCCGGAGGCGGCGCAGGACGCGCTCATCGAGGGCCTCCGCGCGCTCCACGATGCCGTGCCGACCGCGCGGCTCTACGCCTTCAGCATCCTGCCGCGGCTCACGCCGCAGGACTCCATCGACGGCTACGAGGAGCGGCGCGCGCTCATCGCCTACTCTCGCCTCATCGGCAGGCAGGCGGCGGGCCTTGCAGTCGACGCGGCAGAGCTCCAGCGCCTGCGTGCAAAGATCACTGACGAGAGCCTCGCCACCTACGAGCGCCACTTCACGGAGAACGCCGCGCTCAACGAAAAGCTCATCCGCCTCACGCAGGACGGCACGCTTGCCCGCCTCGTGCTCGGACAGGACGACGGCGAGCCCTACGGCATCCCGAACATCGAGAAAGCGCGCCTCGCCGAGGCCATCCGTGCCTCCGGCACCGAGGCGCGCGTCACGCTCACGCACGGTGCCGACGAGATCGCACAGACGCTCTTCGCCGCCTGCGCGAACGAGCGCCTCGGCCGCACGCCGCGCGTCTACGCCGCCTACGCCGATCCGACCGCTGCCGGCCGCGTCATGCCCTACATGGCGATCACGGTGGACGCGACGGCAGAGGAAAAGATCACACTCATCGGCGGCCGCCGCGTCAAAGACCCCGAGGACGCTGACCTCGTGCTCTACCTAAACGCAGGCGACGCCGAGAAGGGCTCGCTCGACCATCGCGCCGCCGCCTGCACCGACCTCGCGCGCCTCCTCGCGAGCGGCACGCCGACGGCGCTCGTCGACCTCAGCAAGCAGTTCGATGCGCGCGAGACGCTCCTGCCGTTACTCCTCGCGCGCGACGTGCCGCTCACGCGCCTCACCGCCTACGCGGGCTGGAACACGACGAGCAACGCCGTCGGCACCGCGCTTGCCGAGGCCTCCCTCACCCTCGCCGCGCAGCAAGCAGCGAAAGACGACGCCATGCGCGAGGCGAGCGCCATGGAAAACGAAACGTTCCTGCAGGGACGCATCCTCGAGGATTATTTCTACCTCAAAGAGGACATCGATCCCATCAACCACGCGCTCAAGAAGGCGGGCTACACGAACACCGCCGACCTCGACCTCACACGCAACCACCGCTGGGCGAACGCCATGCTCGCGGAGCGGCTCGCCGCGCAGGCCGCCGTCTACAAGGAGACGCGCTCCCTGCGCGCCCCGTTCCCCGTGCCGGGGACGGACAAGGCGCTCGCCATCTACGACCTTACGGTGCAGGCGGGCTACCCCTGGCCGCGCACGTTCGAGATCTCGCTTGCGCCCACGCTCTTCTTCGCGCGCGTCGCCCCGTAGGCACGCGCCTGCACATCATCCCAGCAAGGAGGATTCCATGTCCACCCCCAGAATCGACATGCTGCAAGGATCGCTCTGGAACAAGATCCTTGCCTTTTCCCTGCCGCTCATCCTGACCGGCATCTTCGAGCAGCTCTTCAACGCCGCCGACACGCTGATCCTCGGCCGCTTCGCCAGCGCCGCCGCCATGGCGGCCGTCGGCAACAACACGCCGCTCGTCGGCCTCATCGTCTACCTCTTCCTCGGTCTCTCCCTCGGCGCGAACGTCCTCATCGCCCAGGCGCTCGGCGCGGGGAACCTGCGCGCCGCCTCGCGCACCGTCCACACCGCTATCGTGCTCGCATTTGCGACGGGCATCGCCGTCGCCCTCCTCGGCCAATTCGTCACGGTGCCCGTCATGGACTGGCTCGGCGTGCCGCCCGACGTGCTGCCGCTCACGACCATCTATTTCCGCCTCTTCCTGCTCGGCATGCCTTTCCTCTGCCTCTACAACTTCATCTCCGCCATCCTCAGGAGTCGCGGCGACACGCGCACGCCGTTCTACGCGCTCTTTGAAGCGAGCCTGCTGAACATCCTGCTCGACCTGCTCTTCGTCGCCGTCTTCGGCTGGGGCACGGCGGGCGCCGCTATCGCGACGGACCTCTCCCTCCTCGTCTGCGCCGCGAAGCTCCTGCGGGCGCTCCTCAGAGAGAGCGGCATCCTGCGCCTCGACCCACGGCTGCTGCGCGCCTGCTTCTCCCCAGCGGTCCTCCGCCGCATCCTCGCCATCGGGCTCCCCTCCGCGCTGCAGGGCATGATGTTCGACATCGCGAACCTCGTGCTGCAGGCGGCGATCAACAGCCTCGGCGAGAAAGTCATGGCGGCCTCCGCCGCAGCGTTCACCGTCGAGATCATCCTCTACTACGGCGTCTTCGCCCTCAACCAGACCTGCACAACCTTCATCGGGCAGAACTACGGCGCGCGCAATCTCCAGCGCTGCCGCCGCATCGGCGCGCTCTGCCTCGCGTTCGCCGTCGGCGTCGCGCTCTTTAACGGCGCCTTCGCGCTCCTCACGATGCACACGATCTTCTCGCACATCTCGAGCGACCCGGAAGTCGTCCTGCTCGCCGAGACGCGCATCGAGTGCGTCGTCGCCTTCAGCTTCCTCTGCGCCATCGGCGACACGCTCTCTGCCGCCCTGCGCGGCTACGGCAGCAGCGTCATCCCCGCCGTCATCGCCTTCTTCACCATCTGCGGATCGCGCCTCGCCTGGGTCTTTCTCTTCTTCCCCGCGCACCACACCTTCCGCGACCTCCTGCTCTGCTACCCGCTCTCCTGGGTCCTCGCCGCCGCGTTCCTCGGGATCTACTACCGGACGTACCTGCGGCACCTGCGGGCGTGAAAACCGCATACGAAAACAGCGACTCGCTGGCGTTCAGCAAGTCGCTGTTTCTTTATGCTTCTCCCAGCAGCGCCTCGATCTTCGTCTTCATCACATCGAACGCGATGTCGTTGAGTCCGCTGTTGAGGATGAGGTCGGCGAATGTCTTCGTCGGCTCGACGTAGAGGTAGTGCATGGGCTTGACGGTCGTGAGGTATTGATGGACGACGCTCTCGAGGCTCCTGCCGCGGTCGCGGATGTCGCGCGTGACGCGGCGCAGGATGCGCTCGTCGGCGTCGGCTTCGACGTAGATCTTGATGTCGAAGAGGTCCCGGAGGCGAGCGTCCTGGAAGATGAGGATGCCCTCGACGATGATGACGCGGCTGGGCGCGACGGTGATCGTCTCCTGGGCGCGCGTATGACGCTTGAAGTCATACGTCGGGCAGGCGATGGTCTTGCCGGCGCGCAGCGCCTCGAGGTGCTTGACGAGGAGGTCCGTATCGAGCGCGTCGGGGTGGTCGTAGTTGATGCCCTGGCGCTGCTCGAGCGTGAGGTCGTCGTGCGGCTTGTAGTAGTTGTCGTGGTACATGACGGTGATCCGGTCGCCGAACGCCTGCTTGAGACGGTTCGTGAACGTCGATTTGCCGGAGCCGGTGCCGCCCGCGATGCCGATGATGGTCGTCTTCATGCCTGCACCTCCGTCAGCGCGTCGAGCGCGAGCGCGAGCGCCGCGTCGCTCGTCTGCTGCTTGACCTCCGTGCGCGTGCCGGAGAAGTGGTTCTCCGTGACGCGCGTGCCTTTTTCGCTGCTCACAGCGATGTAGACGAGGCCGACGGGCTTTGCCGCCGTGCCGCCGCCCGGCCCCGCGATGCCCGTGATGCCGAGGCCGAGGTCCGTGCGGATGACGCGGCGGATGCCGTCTGCCATCTCCCGCGCGGTCTCCGGCGAGACGGCGCCGTGTGCCGCGAGCGTCTCATGGCGCACACCGACGAGGCGCTCCTTGATGTCGTTCGTGTAGGAGACGATGGAGCCCATGACGTAGTCGGAGCTGCCGGGGATGTCCGTGAGGCGGCTCGTGACGAGGCCCCCCGTGCAGGACTCCGCACAGGCGATGGTCTTCCCTGCCGCCCGGAGCGCCGCGCCGAGGCGCGCGGCGAGCTGATCTTCTCTCTCTTCCATCACTGCGCCTCCACTCGTTCGCCGACGACATCATAGGTGAAGCCCTGCAGCACGCGCACGTGCACGACGTCGCCCGGCTGGCTCTCCGTGTCGCCCTCGATGTAGACCTGTCCGTCGACTTCCGGCGCCTCGCGGTACGAGCGGCCGACGGCGATGTTTGCCTGCTCCTCGTCGCGCCCCTCGACGAGCACGTCGAGTTCCTTGCCCTCGAGCGCCTGGTTGAGCTCCTCGGAGATCTTGCACTGGAGGCTCATGAGGTCGTGGTAGCGCTCCTGCATGATGTCCTCCGGCACCTGGTTCGGCATGTCGTAGGCAGGCGTTCCCTCCTCGCGCGAGTAGGTGAAGACGCCGACCTTGTCGAGGCGCATCTCCTCGAGGAAATTCCGCAGCGTCTGGTACTGCGCGTCCGTCTCGCCGGGGAAGCCGACGATAAACGTCGAGCGGATCGTGACGCCGGGGATGCGCGCGCGCAGCTTCGCGATGAGCGCGCGCATGGATGCCTGCGTGTCGGGGCGGTGCATGCGGCGCAGGACGTCGTCGTGCGCGTGCTGCATGGGGAGGTCAACGTATTTCACGAGTTTCGGCTCCGCGGCGATCGTCTCGATGAGCTCGTCGCTGAAGTACGTTGGATAGCTGTAGAGCGTGCGGATCCACTGCACGCCGTCCACGGTGCAGAGCGTGCGCAGGAGCTTTGCGAGCTGCGGCTCGCCGTAGAGATCGCGCCCGTACTCCGTCGTGTCCTGCGCGATGAGGATGATCTCGCGGACGCCCTGCGCGGCGAGATGCGCGACCTCATCGCGGATATCCTCGATGGGGCGGCTGCGGTAGGCGCCGCGGATGTAGGGGATCGCGCAGAAGGCGCAGCGGTTGTTGCAGCCCTCGGCGATCTTCACGTAGGCCGTATAGGCGGGCGTCGTCGTAATGCGCGGCGTGTGCTCGTCGTAGAGCAGCTTGTCCTCGCCCGCGAGCACGACGCGGTGCCCCTTGAGCGACTCCTCGACGGCCTCCATGATGCGGTTCCACGCACCTGTGCCGATGATGGCGTCCGCCTCCGGCATGTCGTCGAGGAGCTCCTGTCCGTAGCGCTGGCCGAGGCAGCCCGCGACGATGAGGCTGCGGCAGCGGCCGGACTCCTTGTAGTCCGCCATGTTGAGGATCGTCGTGATCGACTCCTCCTTCGCGGACTCAATGAACGCGCACGTATTGACGATGAGGATATCCGCCTCCGCCGGGTCCGGCGTGAGCTCGATGCCGTGCTCCCTCAGGATGCCGAGCATCATTTCCGTATCGACGAGATTCTTGGAACAACCAAGACTGACAAAACCTGCTTTCACAATCTTTCCTCCACTAATATACGCTGATCGTCATGAGTTGCCGAACCGGATGTACTTCACCCAGCGGTCCAGGAACGCATGCTTTTCCTGATCGGTGAACTGCGGCAGCTGCTGGAAGAGCACGAGGTTCTTCCCCGCGAACGACTGCGCGGCGAGCGTCGCCGGATTCGTCGTGAGGAAATGGAACCCCTGCGCGGCGAGCGCCGCCTGCGCCTCGTCAGAGAGGAGCCAGTCGAGGAGGCGCCCCGCCGCCTGCCGATCCGCCTCGCTGCTCTGCACGAGGATGCCCGCGCCCGTCAGCGTGTACGCCGTGCCGTCCGCAGGGTAGATGATGCGCAACGGATAGCCGTCGCTCACGTAGCGAAGCGCCTCGCTCTCGACGGCGATCGCGATGTCTGCCTCCCCCATGCCCGCCTGCCGCACAGGGTTCGAGAGGTATTTCGTATACTGGACGACGTTCGGGTGGATGCCCCGCAGGATGTCGTACGCCTCCGCATCGCCGAACTCTGCGATGAGCGAGTAGAGCAGATGCGCCGAGGCATCCGCCGCCATGAAGTCCGTCATGCCGATGCGCACGCCGGACGCCCGGGCGAGCGCGGACCACGTATCCGGCACCTCGCGCAGCGTCCGCAGGTAGTCGCGGTTCACCGCGAAGACCACGGGATCATACCAGACGCCCGTCCACGTGCCCGAGGACTGCTTGAACTCCTCCGGCACCGCGTCCGACACCTCAGAGACGTAGGGCGTGAACGCCCCCGCCGCAGAGAGCCGCATGAGTGTCTCCTCGTCAGCGAGCACGAGAGCCGCGCGGTCGTCCTTCGGCGCGCGCGCCACGAGCTCCTCGGCGGAGAGCGGCACGAACTCCAGCCGCACGTGGCGCTTCTTCGCATACGCCTTCCCGATCTGGTCGGCATGCTCTGCCGGCAGCGTCGTGTAGACCGTGAGCGTCTGCATCGCCGCGTCCTCCTTGAGATGCCCGGAGTCGCTGAGGTACGCGGACCCCGCCACGACGAGCACGAAGAGCAGAAATGCCGTCAGGAGAAGCATCGTATACCGTCGCATCGCCTTTCCTCCCATGCTGTGCCTCGCGCTGATCCCTCAGCGCTGCCTTGAAAATAACTCATCTCATTATATACAATCCCCTCCGCGATGACAAGGGAACGCGAGCGGGCAAGGGCACAGAAAAAAGAGGCCGCGCAAGCAGCCCCTTTCCAAGAGACGATCAGAGGCGGTCGTCTTCAAAATATACGCGATAGTTGTTCTCCCCGTGGGACTTGGCGCTCCCCAGAGCCTGCTCCGCCTGCTGCAGCAGCACGTGGTACTGCAGCTTCGGCGCGCCCGTCGCGGCGACGCCGATGCTCACGGCGATATGCTCGAACCCCTTCATCGAGATCCGATGCACGAGCTCGATGACGCGCTGCGCGCGGCGCTCGATGATGTCGAGCGGCGTGCGCCCGCAGATGAACAGCACGAACCGGTCCTCGCCGACCTGCCCGAGCAGGTCGCTGCCGCGGAAATCCGAGAGGATGATCTCGGAGAGTGCGTGCGTATAGCCCGCCACGTTGAGCTCCGGATGTGCCTCGACCTGCGCGCGGAAATTCGTGAGCTCGATGAGGAACAGCGTCCCCTTATCGCCCGCGGAAAGCGCGTCGATCTTCTCGTTGATGGCGGTCTCGATCTCACCGCCGCCGAGGAGGGAGCGCAGCGAGCGCTGCGAACGCGCCTCCCTGCCGCCCTTCCGGTACTGCTTGCCGTCGCCCGTGAAGCTGAAGCCGATGATGCTCGAGACGATACCGTCCGGCGCCGGCACGCTCCGATACGTGAGCGCGTTCCAGCGCGGCTCCTCAGAAAAGAGGCTGCCGTAGAACTCAACCGCCCCCTCCATCGGGCGGCGGATCGCCTCGCGGAACGCCGACGCGAAGCGCACGCCCTCCGGGTTCGTACCGCGCACTGCCATGTCGAGGATCGCATTGAAATTGCGGATCTTGCGCTCCACCTGCTGCCCATCGGGCAGCACGTAGAGGAAGTAGAACGTATCCTCCTCGAGATCGAACGAGAACAGCGTCACCCTGGTCTTCTCGAGCAGCATGTTGATCGCATCTTCCCGCTCCTGCCAAAGGCGGATGCCCGCCGGCCGCGAGAGCTCCGCATCGAGCGGCGTCCCTAGGCCGCTGACGACAACCCGGGAAAACGCCTCGGAAGGAATCACCATCGACGTCTTCCCACTTGTATTCTCTGCCATTTCCCTGCTACCTTGACCCCTTCCTATCCTTTCGCTTGCCATCCGTGCGCCGCGTCTCCTCCCAGCGGTGCTGGCTCATTTCACCACGAGGACCGGGCACTTCGACTGCTCGACGATGTACTGGCTCACGCTGCCGAGCAGCACGCCCTTGACGACACCGAGGCCGCGGCTGCCCATGACGATCATGTCCATGTCCTTGTCCGTCGCGAAATCGAGGATGACGACGGCCGGAGACCCCGTCTCGGAAAACGCCTCCTTCTCGATGCCGCTCGGCACCATCTCCATCGCGCGATCGAGGATGACGTTGCCCGCCTTCGTCACAGCATCGAGGATGGCATCGGAGAGGCAGGCGTTGATCGCGAGCTGATTGATGTTCGCCACGTAGAGGAAATTGAGCTTTGCCTCACAGGCCTCCGCGAGCGCGATGGCCTGCGTCACAGCGCGGTCCGACCCTTCGGAACCATCGACGGGAACGAGAATATTCTTGATAGTCATAGCGATAACCTCCATTCATTTCACAACGATCACGGTGCCCTTCGCCTGCTCCGTGACCTCCTGGCTCACGCTGCCGAACAGGAGTCCCTCCACGCGGCCGAGCCCCCTGCCGCCGATCACGATGGGCTCCCGCCCATGCTCCTCAGCGAAGCGCAGGATCTCCTCGGCGGGCGTCCCCGTTCGCTCGTGCAGCTCGTAGGGAACGACGCCGCGGACGTGCGCCTCCGCGTGGCTGAGCGCCTCGTGCACGACGGGGCCGATGGGGCGCGTCACGCTCTCCGGCAGCCAGCTCACGAGATGCTCCGTATCCGTCTCACTCGCGAAATACGCCACGGTGAGGATGTCGAGCACGGCGCCGCTCGCCCTGGCGAGCAGCACCGCCGTGTCGAGTGCCTTGAGCGAGGCGTCGGAGCCGTCGACCGGCACGAGGATCCGCGAAAATTCCTCCATCCGCATCCCCTCCCTGAAAGGAGCGCATCCCCCGCGGCCTGCGCCGGGGAGACGACGCACTCTCATCTCTTACTAGTCTCATTATTCGCTTTTCCCTGGGAAAAATCCTTCATACCGGGCGAAGTTTCCTTAAAATTTATCAAAATCCAGGACGCGTGACGCCCTAGGATTGACAGACGTCCGCTCCTCATGTAAACTTGTAAGAATGAACCGACTACCATAGATATAGGAGGCCTCCCATCATGCCAGAAAATACGAAAAATGGCACCGCCGCCGACGAGGCGGCGCGCAATGACGCCATCGTCGAGCGCACGACGATCGCCGATGTCTACCGCGCCTCGAAGCAGCTCGAGGGCGTCGCGCGCAAGACGCGGCTCATCCACAGCGACTACTTCTCCGAGCTCTCAGGCAACGACGTCTACCTGAAGCCCGAGAACCTGCAGCACACGGGCGCGTTCAAGCTGCGCGGCGCCTACAACAAGATCAGCCAGCTCACGGACGATGAGAAAAAAAAGGGCGTCATCACGGCGTCCGCTGGCAACCACGCGCAGGGCGTCGCCTACGCCGCCAAGAAGCTCGGCGTCCACGCCGTCATCTGCATGCCCGCTACGACGCCGCTCCTCAAGGTCGAGGCGACGAAGGCGCTCGGCGCCGAGGTCGTACTGCACGGCGACGGCTTCGACGACGCCTACGCCTACAGCCTCGAGCTGCAGAAGAAGCACGGCTACGTCTACATCCATCCGTTCAACGACCTGCAAGTCCTGCTCGGACAGGGCACGACAGCGCTTGAAATCATCGACGCGCTCAAGGACGTCGACGCCATCCTCGTCCCGATCGGCGGCGGCGGCTTCGCCTCGGGCGTCGCGCTTGCGACGAAGCTCGTGAATCCCTCCGTCAAGGTCTACGGCGTCGAGCCGGAGAACGCTGCCTGCATGAAAGCGGCGCTCGAGCAGAAGAAGATCGTCACGCTCGCGAGCGCCGACACCGTCGCAGACGGCTGCGCCGTCAAGACCGCCGGCACGCTCACGTACGCGTTCTGCCAAAAATACCTCGACGGCATCTTCACCGTCTCTGAGATGGAGATCATGGGCGCGCTGCTCTCGCTCATCGAGAAGCACAAGCTCATCGCAGAGGGCGCAGGCGTACTCTCGCTCGCGGCGCTTTCGAAGCTCCCGTTCCACGGGAAGAAGGTTGCTGCCATCATCTCGGGCGGCAACATCGACATCTCGACGATCTCCGCACTCATCGACAAGGCGCTCATCGCGCGCAGCCGCGTCTTCTGCTTCGGCGTCCAGCTCCCCGACAAACCAGGGCAACTCCTCAACATCTCGCGCATCCTCGCCGAGCAGAACGCGAACGTCATCGAGCTCAACCACAACCAAGCGAAAGTCACGGACAGCTTCAAGAAAGTCGTGCTCGAGGTCACCTGCGAGACGCACAACGAGGAGCACGTCCAGCGCATCATCACCGCCCTCAGGGCGCACGGCTACGAGCCGGAGCGCGTCTACTGAGTTCTCGTCAAGACTACGGGAGGCTGCAGCGGTAGGCACAGCCTCCCTTTTTTGCGGCCATGCGTGCCGCCATCCTACCGCATCGTCATCCCAAGGTAAAAGAGAAGAGAAAAGACAGACCAAGAGATAAAAGGGAGATTTTCATGATTTTCATTGCTTTATCGCCGATCCTCTGGCTCATCGTAGCGCTCACCGTGCTGCACATGTCCGCCTGGAAAGCGTGCTCCATCGCGCTCCTCATCGCCTGGGGCGCCGGCCTCGGCCTCTACGGCATGACGCCGGCGCACGCGGCAGAAGCAGCGCTCGAGGGCGCGGCGCTCGCCTGCTGGCCCATCCTGCTCGTCATCATCGCCGCCATCTTCACCTACAACCTCAGCCTCCACACGAAGAGCATGGACACGATCAAGCAGATGCTCACCTCCGTGAGCTCGGATATGCGCGTCCTCATCCTGCTCATCGGCTGGGGATTCGGCAGCTTCCTCGAGGGCATGGCAGGCTTCGGCACGGCGGTCGCCATCCCCGCCGGCATGCTCGCGGGACTCGGCGTCCCGCCGCTGCTCGCCGCGAGCGTCTGCCTCATCGCGAACTCCGTGCCGACGACCTGCGGCTCCATCGGCATTCCCGTCGTCACGCTCAGCAACATCACGGGCTTTCCCGACACGCAGCTCGCACTCTACTCGACGCTGCAGCTCGCACCGATCTCCCTGCTCTGCCCGTTCCTCATGACCATCGTGGCGGGCGGATCGCTCAAGGCGCTCAAGGGCATGATCCCCTGCTGCCTCGCGGCGGGCTTCGGCTTCATCCTGCCGGAGATCGCCGTCGCCGCCTTCCTCGGCCCTGACCTCTCCGTCATCGCCGGCTCGATCGGCGCCATGGGCGCCATCGTCCTCTGCACGCGCCTCCTGCCGCAGACGGGAGACACCTACGCCCTGCCGGCACACGAGGAAGCGCCGGCCATCAACATGCACACGGCCCTGCTCGCCTGGCTGCCGTTCATCCTCATCTTCGTCTTCCTGCTCGTCACCTCGAAGCTCATCCCCGCCCTGCACGACCCGCTGAGCCTCATCCGCACCTCCGTCCTCATCTACGACGGCGCAGGCGGCACGCCCTACACCTTCACCTGGGTCGCGACGCCGGGCGTGCTCATCCTGCTCGCCGCCTTCCTCGGCGGTCACCTGCAGGGCGCCGGGCTCAAGGAGATGCTCGCCGTCCTCGAGCGGACCGTCGTCGACCTCCGCTTTACCATCATCACCATCATCACGATCATCGCCACGGCGAAAGTCATGGGCTACGCGGGCATGACGCTCGACATCGCCTCGACCGCCGTCGCCGCCACGGGCACGGGCTACCCCCTCATCGCCGCCTTCATCGGCTCCATCGGCACGTTCATCACGGGCTCGGCGACCTCCTCCTGCGTCCTCTTCGGCAAGCTCCAGACCGGCGCCGCCACGGCGATCGGCGCGAGCAGTGCGGGGCAGGCGTGGCTCGCCGCCGCGAACCCGACAGGCGCCTGCGCCGGCAAGATGATCTCGCCGCAGAACATCGCCATCGCCATCGGCGCCATCGGTGCGAAAGGCTGCGACAGCAAGCTCCTGAGCTTTGCCGTCAAAGTCTACATCCCCTTTGTCCTCCTCATGGGCGCCATCGTCTACATCGGATTCTCCCTGCTGTAACGCCGCAGGGAACAAAAGCAACCCCAGGAAGCCGCTCTCTCACCCGAGGGAGCGGCTTTCGTGTCCCCTGACACCTGCCACCCGCGCCCACTGCAAAATGTGCTATACTATTCTAAGTTACGAAATTCAAAACATTGCGAGGACGACTATGAATCTCAAAGAACTCACCACGGAGCAGCGCAACCCGCGCACGCTCCACATCGACGAACTCCCAACGCTCGAGATCGCGCGCCTCATCAACGAGGAAGACCAGGGCGTGCCGCGCGCGGTCCACGCCATCCTGCCCGACATCGCGCGCGCCATCGACCTCATCGCCGCACGCCTCACCGCGGGCGGACGCCTCTTCTACATCGGCGCGGGCACCTCGGGGCGCCTCGGCATCCTCGATGCTGTCGAATGCCCGCCGACCTACCGCACGGACCCCGACCTCATCCAGGGCATCATCGCGGGCGGCACACCGGCGATCTTCCGTGCGCAGGAAGGCGCGGAAGACAGCGAGGGTGCCGGCAGGGACGACCTCAAAGCCCACGGCTTCACGGAAAAAGACGTCGCCTGCGGCATCGCCGCCTCCGGCCGCACCCCCTACGTCTGCGGCGCACTCCGCTATGCGCGCGAATTGGGCGGCGCGTGCCTGGCGCTCGCCTGCACGCCCCACGCTGCCATCGCAGCGCTCGCCGACATCGCCCTGCTCCCCATCACGGGGCCGGAGGTCATCACGGGCTCCACGCGCATGAAAGCGGGCACCGCGCAGAAACTGGTCCTCAACATGCTCTCGACGGGCGCCATGATCCGCCTCGGCAAAACCTACGGCAACCTCATGGTCGACCTACACGCCTCGAACGCCAAGCTCATGGAACGCGCCACAGACATCGTTATGACCATCGCGGACTGCCCGCGTGCCGCCGCCCTCGCCGCCCTCCGCGAGGCAGACGGCAGCGCCAAGCTCGCCGCCCTCCGCGCAGCGACCGGTGCCCCGCTCTCTTCCTGCCAGACGTGGCTCATAGAGGCAAACGGCAGACTCAAAGACGCCCTCCAACGCGCCGGAAAGGAGCACTCCCATGCCTGAGACCCCCGAGACCGAAACGAAACAGCAAACCATCGCCCGCGCTGTCTGCGCGGCGGTCGGCGGCAGGGAAAACATCCGCAAGGCGTATCACTGCATGACGCGCCTGCGTCTCGAACTCAAAGGCGATATCACGGACGACCTCCGCCAACGCCTCGCCGCCATCCCCGGCGTCCTCGGCACGAACGTCAGCGGCACCGAGCTCCAGATCATCCTCGGCCCCGGCAAAGCCGCCGCCGTCACGGACGCCCTGCAAGCCCTCCTCGAAGAGGCGCCTGCTGCCGCGCCGCCTGCCGCCTCCCCAGCAGGCACCCCCGCACCAGCGGGACCCGCGACGGAAACGAACCGCCCGCACATCGGCGACGGCAAAGCCCTGCACGACGCCATCCGCGCGCGGAACGCAACGCCCGTCAAACTCTTCTTCAAGCGCATCGCGAGCATCTTCATCCCCCTCATCCCCGCCTTCATCGCCTGCGGCCTCCTCAGCGGCTGCCTCAACGTCGTCAGCAAATACGACAGCGCCCTCACCGCCTCGCCCATCTACGGCCTCCTCGCCATCGCGAGCTCGACCGTCTTCTGGGGCTTGAACATCATCGTTGGGCGCAACACCGCCGAGGAATTCGGCGGCACCCCCATCCTCGGCGGCATCCTCGGCGCCCTGCTCGCCCACCCGGACCTCGCGCACATCACCCTCTTCGGCGCCCCGCTCGTCCCCGGCCGTGGCGGTATCATCTCCGTCCTCCTCGTCGCCATCCTTGGCACCTGGATCGAGAAACACCTGCGCCGCGTGATCCCTGAGATCTTCAGCCTCTTCCTCGTGCCGCTCCTCACCTTCCTCCTCGCAGGCACCGCCGCCATCTGCCTCCTCCAGCCGCTCGGCGGCCTCCTCTCCGACACCATCGGCACCGCTGCCACCACCGCCATCGGCAGCGGCGGCGCCCTCACCGGCTTCGTGCTCGGCGGCACCTTCCTCCCGCTCGTCATGCTCGGCGTCCACCAGACACTCACCCCCATCCACGCTGAACTCCTCGCCCGCTACGGCGTCACCATCCTCCTGCCCGTCCTCGCCATGGCAGGTGCCGGCCAAGTTGGCGCGAGCTTCGCCGTCTACCTGCGCACGAAAAACAAGCGCCTCAAGAAAATCATCGCCTCTGCCCTCCCCGTCGGCATCATGGGCGTCGGCGAGCCCCTCATCTACGGCGTCACCCTCCCGCTCGGCAAACCTTTCCTCGGCGCCTGCCTCGGCGGCGCCTGCGGCGGCGCCGTCCAAGCCGCCTTCAGCGTCGGCGCCGCCACCATCGGCATCAGCGGCCTCCCCCTCGCCGCCGCCACCGACAACATCCCCATCTACCTCCTCGGCCTCCTCACCGCCTACCTCGGCGGCTTCCTCGCCACCCTGCTCATCGGCTTTGAAGACCCCGTAGAAGGATAACCCCCCCGACCCCATCCCGCGTACTTCCCCTCCCACTTCCTCCTCACCGGGGCAGGCGACTCCTGCCTCACCCCATCGCCAACCCAGCTGCGAACCGTACCCGGTCCCCACGGTTCGCAGGGCGGCAGGTGCCGGGCAGGGAGCACCGCGCCGGCGCCTATTCGGAGGCTCGGCGGACAACGACCTTCCTCCCACCCCCATTGCCGACGAGAGCGCCAAGCGGTGCGAGTCGTCCGGCACCTGCCGCCCCTCCCGCCTCGATCCCCTCACAAGTCTCGAATCTTCCCGCCTCGAACCATCCCACCTCGACCTTCCCCGTCTCGAACCATCCCACCTCGAACCTCCCAGCCTCCACCGTTGCCAGGGCGGCAGGTGCCGGGCAGGGAGCACCGCGCCGGCGCC
>CACWQW010000023.1 GCA_902763085.1 Dongibacter bovis | reverse complement strand
GCACGCCGTCGGTCCCTGCATGGTCTCCGTCGAGGGCGTCTGCGCGGCCTGGTACAAATACGGACAGGGGAGGTTCGTCTATGGCAAATGAGAAAATCACCCTCGCGCACGGCGCGGGCGGCAAGATGAGCGCCGCGCTCATGCACGACGTCATCCTGCCCGCCTTTGACAATCCCGTGCTCGACGTGCTCCACGATGGGGCGAAGCTCGCGACGAGCGGCCGCCTCGCGTTTACAACCGACTCCTACGTCGTGCGACCGCTCTTCTTCGCGGGCGGCAACATCGGGAAGATCGCCGTCTGCGGCACCGTCAACGATCTCGCGATGACGGGCGCCGTGCCGCGCTACCTCTCGTGCGGCCTCATCCTCGAGGAGGGATTCCCCATCGAGGAGCTTTCGCGCATCGTGCGTACCATGCGCGAGACAGCGGACGCGGCGGGCGTCGCCATCGTCACGGGCGACACGAAGGTCGTCGAGCACGGCAAGGCAGACGGCATCTTCATCAACACGGCGGGCGTCGGCGAGCTCATCGCGGGCATCGACATCGCGCCGCAGAACGTGCGCCCGGGCATGAAGGTCCTGCTCTCCGGCTGCATCGGCGACCACGCGGCCGCCATCCTCGCGGGGCGGCATGGTCTCGAGATCCCCGAGAGCCTCACGAGCGACTGTGCGCCGCTCGCCGGACTCACCCAGGCCGTCCTCAAGGCCGCGCCGCATACCGCCGTCCTGCGTGACCCGACGCGCGGCGGTGTTGCGGCTGTCCTCAACGAGATTGCCGCGGCCGCGCAGGTCGGCGTCCTCATCGACGAGGACGCCCTGCCCATCCGCGACGCCGTACGCGGCATCTGCGACATGCTCGGCTTCGACCCGCTCGACCTCGCGAATGAGGGCAAATGCATTGCCTTCGTCCCCGCGGCGGAAGCCGACGCCGCGCTCGCCGCCATGCGTGCGAACCCCTGCGGCAAAGACGCGTGCCTCATCGGCGAGACCACCGAGGAGGCTCCCGGCCAGGTCGGCCTGCGCACCGCCCTCGGCGGCATCCGCATCGTCGACATGCCGCTCGGCGCCCTCGTGCCGCGCATCTGCTGAACTTCTATCATCATTTCCTACGGAGTGTACATCGATGAATCTCAAGAAAGTATCCATTTTCTGTGCGATCACAGCCTGCTTCTATGCCTTTGTGCCCGCGCCCGCGGCTTACGCGGACGACGATTGGTCGAATGAGGAGTGACACGTTCACCGAGCCGGATGGGAGCCGCTACGATACGCATGTGGAGCGCATCCATTACTCGGAAGATTCCGAGGGGGGATCGGTGCCCGCTGTGAGAGATGAGATCCTCTGGAAACGGCACCTGCGCCGGGACTTGGCGCGGGTGCCGTTTTTTCGCGGGCGGTTGTTGCCGCGTGCGGATGGTGGTACGATAGAGGGCGTGATGTGCGATACGGAGTTGCCCCGCTCGGGGGCGGGAGGTAGGAAGACGATGGGAAGATTCTTGATCGGCGCGCACGTTTCGTCGGCGAAGGGCTATGAGGCGATGGGGCGCGAGGCGCTCTCGCTCGGTGCGAACACGCTCGCCTTTTTCACACGCAATCCGCGCGGCGGCCGCGCGAAAGAGCTTGATGCAGACGATGTGGCGGCGTTCCGCGCGCTTGCAGAGGCGCACGAGTTCGGCCCCATCGTGGCACACGCGCCGTATACGCTCAACGCCTGCGCGGCAAAGGAGCATCTGCGCACGTTCGCGCGCGAGGTGCTCAAAGATGACCTCGCGCGCCTCGCGCAGACGCCGGGGAACCTCTACAATTTCCATCCGGGAAGCCACGTGGGGCAGGGCGCTGAGCGTGGCATAAAGCTCATCGCGGCGGCGCTCGACGAGGTGCTCGAAGAGGACCAGCAGACGACGGTGCTCCTCGAGACGATGGCTGGCAAGGGGACGGAGGTCGGAAGAACGTTTGAGGAGCTCGCGGCGATCATCGCGCGCGTCGGGCTCGGCGACCGGCTCGGCGTCTGCCTCGACACGTGCCACGTCTGGGATGCGGGCTACGATATCGCAGGCGATCTCGACGGTGTGCTCAAGGAGTTCGACGCGGTCATCGGCATCGACCGCCTGCGCGCCATCCATCTCAACGACAGCCTGAACGAGCGCGGCGCGCACAAGGACCGCCACGCGCGCATCGGCGAGGGCTGCATCGGCCTCGATGCGCTCGTGCGCGTCATCCGCCATCCGGCGCTCCAAGGGCTGCCGTTCATCCTCGAGACGCCGAACGACCATGCGGGCTACGCGCGGGAGATTGCGCTCTTGCGTGCGGCGTGGGAGGAGGCGCGAGGATGATGGGAGACGCAAAGGAAAAGGAGACGATGCGTATGCGGCTGGTCAAAGGCCTTTCCGTGCTGCTCCTCGCCGGGGCGCTCGCGCTCAGCGCGGGCTGCGGTGCGGGCACGCAGACGGGCGCGCCGACGGACGCCGCGGACGGCGGGCAGGCAGCAGAGGCGGGCGAGGCAGAGGAGACGCCCGCGCGCGTGCTGGCGGCAGACGATCTCTCGAACCTGCAGCTCGACGCGCCCGACGTGCCGGTCTACGACGCGCACACGCTCGCCGAGCGGCGGCAGGAGGGGCTCGCCGTGACGCTCCCCGCGCTCACGCCGTACCACGAAGGCAAGGTCGCCTACCTGACGTTCGACGACGGCCCCGATGACAAGAACACGCCGGCGGTGCTCGATGTGCTCAAGGAGGCGGGCGTCAAGGCGACGTTCTACGTTACGGGCGCGCAGGCAGAGGCGCATCCGGACGTCCTGCGGCGCATCTACGCAGAGGGTCACGCCATCGGCAACCACAGCTACGATCACCGCTACGAGAAGCTCTATCCGTCTGTCGATGGCTTTTTCCGCGAGATGGAGCGGACGGACGAGGTGATTTACGGCATCCTCGGCGTGCGCCCGCTCATCCTGCGCGCGCCGGGCGGCCGCATCGGCCATTTCACGGCGGCGTACGCGCCCGCGCTCCAGACGCACGGCTACGTTGAGCATGACTGGAATGTGAGCTCCGCCGACGCCGCGCCGGGGCATCCGACCGCACAGGATTTCATCGACAACATCACGGGCGAGACGGAGGGCGAGGCGACGGCGCATACGGCGATCATCCTCATGCACTCTTCGGAAGGACACGAGGAGACCGTGAAGGCGCTGCCGGAGATCATCCGCGTGCTGCGCGAGAAGGGATATGCCTTTGGCGTCGTGACGCCGATGACGCCGCAGCCTTGGTGATATGTTTCCCATCATGTACATCCGCACCCTGGGGGAATCCCCGGAGTGCGGATTTTGGTTTTCTTTCCACGGATTTTTATTGTATAATGGAACCGTGTGATTCGAATTTATGTAAAGGAAGCGCGAATGAAACCGAATGGCGGCTTCGTCCGCGCTCCCGAACATGGCGTAGGGGAGACAGAGCAATGCAGAAAGCGTATTTGATGGGCAACGAGGCCATCGGGCTCGGTGCGCTCGCGGCGGGGGTGAACTTCGTGAGCGGCTACCCGGGCACGCCCTCGACGGAGGTGCTCGAGACGATCGCGCGGGAGAATCGGGACGGGCGCGTGCACGTCGAGTGGTCGACGAACGAGAAGACGGGACTCGAGGCGGCGGCGGGCGCGGCGTATGCGGGTGCGCGCTCGCTCGTGACGATGAAGCAGGTCGGGCTGAACGTCGCCGCCGACCCTCTCATGAGCCTCGCGTACCTTGGCGTCGAGGGCGGCATGGTCGTGCTCGTCGCTGACGATCCGGGGCCGATCTCGTCGCAGACGGAGCAGGACACGCGCACGTTCGCGCGCTACGCGAAGTTGCCCTGCTTCGACCCGACGGGCGTCGCCGAGGCGTACGAGATGATCCAGGAGGCGTTCGATTTCTCGGAGAAATACCATACGCCTGTGCTCTTCCGCCCGACGACGCGCGTCGACCATGGCTACGCGTCGCTCCTCGTGAAGGAGGCGGCGGAGTACACGGTGCACGAGGCGAAGGGTTTCGTGCGCGACCCGGGGCGTTGGGTGATCTTCCCGCGGCTCTCGCGGCGCGCGCATGCGGCGATCGAAAAGCGCAACGCGGAGCTCACGCACGTCTTTTCGCGCTACGAGCGCAACGCGTGTCTGACGGCGGGGCACGTGCACTGCCGCAAGGGCATCGCGTCGCACGGCGTCTCGTGGACCTACCTCGAGGAGACGTTGCGCGGGTTCGCGCTCGCTGGATATGACAAGAAGGCGCCGCGTCTGCTGAAGGTCGCGACGCCGTTCCCGTTCCCGGAGCACAGGGCGGTGGCGTTCCTCAAGGGGCTCGACGAGGTGCTTTGCATCGAGGAGCTCGACCCCGTGATCGAGCGGGAGCTCACGTATCTCTGCGGGAAATATCATCTGGACGTGAAAATCCGCGGCAAGCTCACGGGCGACGTGCCAGCCTCCGGCGAGAACACGCGCGACAGCGTCTACGCGGAGACGGCCTCGTTCCTCGGCATCGCGCCGCGGGCGGGGCGCGCGCTCCCTGAGCCGCCGGTCTCCGTCGTGCGGCCGCCGGTGCTCTGTGCGGGTTGCCCGCACCGCGCGTCGTTCTACGCGGTGAAGCAGGCGATGAAGGGGCAGGAGTGCCTGTTCGCCGGCGACATCGGCTGCTATACGCTCGGCAACGCCATGCCGCTCGACATGGTGGATACGTGCCTCTGCATGGGCGCGGGGCTCGGCATCGCGCAGGGCATCGGCGCCGTGGAGCCGGGGCGGAAATGCTTCGCGTTCGTAGGGGATTCGACGTTTTTCGCGGCGGCGATCCCGGGCGCGATCAACGGCGTCTACAACCAGGCGGATATGACGCTCGTCGTGCTCGACAATTCGACGACGGCGATGACGGGCCATCAGCCGCACCCGGGCACGGGGCGCACGATGATGGGCGAGGTCGTCGAGAAGGTCTCGATCGAGGAGACGCTCCGGGGCATCGGCATCCAGGTCGTGCGCACGGCGGACCCGCTTGACCTGCCGCATGCCGTCGAGGTCGTGCGCGAGGTCGCGGCGCAGCCGGGCGTGAAGGCGATCATCTTCCGCTCGCCGTGCATCGCGCTCGTAAAGCCGCTCGGCCGCGCGGCGGTCGATGAGGAGAAGTGCAAGCGGTGCAAGAAGTGCATCCGCGAGATCGGCTGCCCGGGCATCGTCGTCAAGGACGGGCAGATCGTCATCGACGCCTCGCAGTGCACGGGCTGCGGCATCTGCGCGGAGATCTGCCCGTTCGATGCCATCGAGGTGACGCGGCTGCCGGGCGGCGGCTTGCCGAAGGGCGCGCGCAGCGCGCAGCAGGGGAAAGGAGGCCGCGCATAATGCAGAAGAATATCATCTTGACGGGCGTCGGCGGACAGGGGACGGTGCTCGCGTCGAAGCTCATCGCGGCGGCGTCGCTCGCGAAGGGCTACGAGGTCATGAGTGCCGAGACGATCGGCATGGCGCAGAAGGGCGGATCGGTATTCAGCCATCTGCGCGTGGGCGAGGGACTCTACAGCCCGATGATCCGGCAGGGGACGGCGGATCTCCTGCTCGCGTTCGAGCCGGCGGAGGCGGTGCGGATGCTGCCGTATCTCAAGGAGTCGGGCGTGCTCGTCGTGAGCAGCCATCCCGTGATGCCGGTGACGGCGGCGCTCGCGGGGACGGACTACACGGGGCGCGAGATGGTGGAGTACCTGCGCCGCGAGGTGCGGGAGATGCACGTGCTCGACGGGGCGGCGGCCGCGCAGGAGGTCGGCAGCCCGAAGGCGCTCAACGTGATCATGCTCGGTGCGGCGCTCGCGAGCGGGGCGCTCGATTTCCTCACGGAGGAGGATGTGATCGCGGCGATCCGGAAAAAGGTGAAGCCGCAGTTCGTCGAGATGAATGAAAGAGCGCTGCGGTATGCGGGGGAGCATGGAGTATAAAAAGCGGCAGGGCGGTTCGTGGAGAAGGCGTGTTCGAGGCGGACGGGCGGCAGGCACCGTGCGACTCGCTGCGCGGCGGCGCTCTCGTCGGAAACGGGGGCGGCGGTGGTTTGCAGGCTCAGGCGTGTTCGAGGCGGACGGGCGGCAGGCACCGTGCGACTCGCTGCGCGGCGGCGCTCTCGTCGGAAACGGGGGCGGCGGTGGTTTGCAGGCTCGTCGTTCCTCCGAATAGGCGCCTTGCTGCGCTCGCTGCCCGGCACCTGCCGCCCTGGCGGAAACTGGGAGGCGGGATGGTTCGAGGCAGAAGGTAATTTGCGGCGGTGCGCCGCTTCTGGGAGGTATCTGGATTTATGGAGATTTCAAAGGAACAGCTTGCGCTCGTGAATGAGCGGATCGCGCAGCTTTTGCAGTCGGATAGTTTCTACGGGCATCGCCTGCGGGAGTGCGGCATCGATGGGGTGGCGTCGGCGGAGGATTTCAAGGAGCTGCCGTTTTCGGAGAAGAAGGATCTGCGCGATGCGTATCCGCTCGGACTCATGAGCGTGCCGGAGGAGAAGATCGTGCGCATCCATTCGTCCTCGGGCACGACGGGCAAGCCGGTCATCATCCCGTATACGGCGAAGGATGTCGAGGATTGGGCGATCCAGTTCGCGCGTTGCTATGAGATGGCGGGTGTGACGGACCGCGACCGCGTGCAGATCACGCCGGGCTATGGGCTCTGGACGGCGGGCATCGGGTTCCAGGCGGGCTGTGAGCGGCTTGGGGCGATGGCGGTGCCGATGGGGCCGGGCAATACGGAGAAACAGCTGCAGATGATGATGGACCTCAAGAGCACGGTGCTCTGCGCGACGAGTTCGTACGCGCTGCTGCTCGCCGAGGCGATTGAGGCGCGCGGCATCAAGGACCGCATCCATCTGCGCAAGGGCGTGATCGGCTCGGAGCGTTGGAGCGAGAAGATGCGGCGCTCCATCGAGGAGAAGCTCGGCATCGATGCGTACGATATCTACGGGCTCACGGAGGTCTATGGGCCGGGCATCGGCATCAGTTGCGACGCGCATGACGGCATTCATTACTGGGATGACTACATCTACCTCGAGATCATCGACCCGCAGACGGGCGAGAACCTGCCGGACGGCGCGTGGGGCGAGATCGTCATCACGACGCTGCGCAAGGAGGGTGCACCGCTCATCCGCTTCCGCACGCACGATCTCTCGCGCATCCTGCCGGGCGACTGCCCCTGCGGCAGCCGCTTCCCACGCATCGACACGATCCAGGGTCGCACGGACGACATGGTGAAGATCAAGGGTGTCAATCTCTTCCCGAGTCAGATCGAGGAGATCCTGAGGACGTTCCCCGAGGTGTCGAGCGAGTATCAGATCCATATCTCGCACCTCGACGGCAAGGACACGATGCGCCTCTACGTCGAGACGAACGGCAGCGTCGATTTCCTCAATCTCGCGCAGCGCATCGCGGAGCGCGTCAAGAGCCGCATCGGCTTCACGCCGCTCGTCAAGGTCGTCGAGATCGGCGTCCTGCCGCGCTCAGAGAAGAAGACGAAGCGGGTCATTGATACGAGATATCAATGATAAAAGGAACAGACAAATGTGCGTGAAGCTCATTTTCGCTTCCTGATATTATACATCTGTAAGATGTAAATGGAATATGTCCGCCTGGAGAATACCAAACCAATGACAGATTGTTTCGTATTTTGTCGGAAACAATCTGTTTTTTCTTTTGTATACAAAGGTAAATCGTTTACAAATTGAGATTTTATGCTATAATAGTCCTTGTGATTTGTCCATTAGGAAAGGACAAATGAGGAAAGCGGAGCGCAGGTGGGAACTGCGGGAAGCTTTCTCAGCAATTCTTATCAGGGGTGTTTTTTATGCAAACGGAAGAAAATGAGTTCATGCAGCACGAGCTGCGGCTTCCGGAACTCACGGTCCGTGGCATGGTGCTCGGCGCGATCCTCACGGTGATTTTCACGGCGTCGAACGTCTACCTCGGGCTTAAGGTCGGTCTGACCTTCTCGTCGGCCATCCCGGCGGCGGTCATCTCGATGGCCATCCTCAAGATGGCGAAGGATTCCAATATCCTGGAGAACAACATGGTGCAGACGCAGGCGTCTGCGGCAGGTACGCTTTCCGCCATCATCTTCATCATCCCAGGCATGCTCATGATCGGCTACTGGCAGGGCTTCGAGTTCTGGCAGACGCTCATCGTGTCGGCGTGCGGCGGCTGCCTCGGCGTGCTCTTCACGATCCCGCTGCGCCGCGCGATGGTCGTGCACAGCGACCTCGCGTATCCTGAGGGCGTGGCGGCCGCGGAGATCCTGAAGGTCGGCAGCTCGGCGAGCAAGGAGAGCGGCGAAAGCTCCGGCATCCGCGAGATCGCCTCGGGCGGTTTCGTTGCCGGTGTCATCGCGCTCTTCACGAACGCGTTTCAGGTGCTCGGCTCCCAGCTCTCGCTGTGGATTCACGTCGGGCGCGGCATGACGCGACGGCGCTCGTCGGCGCGGGCTACCTCATCGGCATTGCGGCGGGCCTTTCGATGCTCGTCGGCATCCTCATCGCCTGGGCGGGCTTCGTGCCGTACTTCACGATGACGGGCGTCGTGCCGGATGGCATGACGCTGCAGAAGTTCGCCGGCTCCGTCTATCAGGAGCGCGTGCGCCTCATCGGCGCGGGCGCGATGGGCGTCGCGGCGATCTGGACGCTGCTCATGCTTGCGCGTCCTGTCATCGACGGCGTGCGCGAGTCGCTCGCGGCCGTGCGTATGCCGGACGCGGATAAGGGCAAGCACCGCATGGACATCGACATGAGCGCGAAGAGCGTCGGGCTCGTGTTCCTCGTGACGGTCGTAGGCCTGCTCGCGATCTTCTACGCGTTCGTCTCGCCGGAGAACCTGCCGGCGGGCGAGACGCTGACGTTCACGGTCGTCGGCGTCGGCGTCGCCGTGCTCATGGGCTTCTTCGTCGCTGCGGCGTGCGCCTACATGGCTGGCCTCGTCGGCACGAGCTCGAGCCCGATCTCGGGCATCGGCATCCTCGCCATCATCGTGGCGTCGCTCGTGATGTACGCGCTCTGCGAGTCGTTCGGCATCTTCGCGCTGCCGGGCGGCGAGAAATTCGCGACGGCGACGGCGATCTTCACGACGTCCATCATCATGGCGATCGCCTGCATCTCGAACGATAACATGCAGGATCTCAAGACGGGCTACCTCGTCGGCGCGACGCCGTGGCGCCAGCAGGTCGCGCTGCTGCTCGGCTGCGTCGTCGGCGCGCTCGTCATCGCGCCGGTGCTGAACCTCCTCTACGAGGCCTACGGTTTCCCGGGCGCGCTGCCGCGCCCCGGCATGGACCCCGCGCAGGCGCTCGCGGCGCCGCAGGCGGCACTCATGACGACGATCGCGCAGGGCATCTTCTCGAGCTCGCTCCATTGGGAGTACATCTACATCGGCCTCGCGCTCGGCGTCGTGCTCGTCATCGTTGACCGCGTGCTGCGCGCGACGACGAAGAGCCTCTGCCTGCCGCCGCTCGCGGTCGGCATGGGCATCTACCTGCCGCCCTCCGTGCAGACGCCGCTCGTCGTCGGCGCCGTGCTCGGCTACTTCCTCAAGAAGCACCTGCGCACGCAGGGCGGCGAGGAGGCGGAGCGCAAGGGCAGCCGTCGCGGCACGCTTTTCGCGTCGGGCCTCATCGTCGGCGAGTCCATCGTCGGCGTCGTGCTCGCGGGCGTCATCGTCGTCTCCGTCACGAACGGCGGCAGCGAGGCACCGCTCGCACTCGTCGGCAAGGATTTCGCTGACACGGCGGAGTACCTCGGCCTCGCCGTTTTCGCGGCGTTCCTCGTGATCTTCTCGAACGTCGTGCTCAGCGGCAAGCGCTGAGCCGTGAGGGATCGCGAGCGCGTATCATAAAGACAGCAAGCAGCCCTGCTTCCACGGGATGGGAGCAGGGCTGCTTTTTGCTGCGTTTCCTATAGATATCCGGAAAATCGTTGCGATTGTGACAAACAGGGCGGGCGGCGCGTGGTATGATGGTCTTGAAAAGAAAGCGAGGGAATGACAATGAGTGAGATCCTAAAGAATATCCCCAAATCCCAGGTCCTCCGGCTCGCGGAGGCCGTCACCTACGCCGACGGGCAGGTCGTGAGCAAGACGCTGATCCAGAACGACGGCGTCGGCATCACGCTGTTCGCCTTCGCAAAGGGCGAGGGCATCAGCACCCATGAGTCGAAAGGCGACGCGCTCGTCGTCGCGCTCGACGGAAAGGGCCGCATCACGATCGACGGCAAAGACTACGAACTCGCCCAAGGCGATTCCATCGTCATGCCCGCCAACCACCCGCACGCGGTCTACGGCGTAGAGCCGTTCAAGATGCTGCTCGTCGTCTCCTTCCCGCCGCGCGGGTAAAGGAAAAGCGCCGTCTGCTACGCAGGTGGCGCTTTTTTGTCCCCAGGTGTTCGCCGCGGCTCCGCGAGGAGTTAGCGGCGTTTTTGCGTGTGGCGCGCGGGGCGGAGGGGTGTTTCTTCTTTGACGACATCGACGATCTCCACGCGGTCGAGCATGCCTTTGACCTGGGCGCGGATGTCGGCGAGGTAGGTGGCGCGGAGGTGTTGCTGCTCGGCGCGCTCGGCGTCTGTGAGGCCGCCTTCGCGCTGCTTGTGCGCGAGCGCGTTGATACGGGCGATGAGTTCTTTCGTGATCATGGCAGGTTTTCCCTTCCTTTCGATTCCGTTACTGGTCGTGCAGGATGACCCAGGAGGCGATGGTGCGCGCGGCGTGGATCGTGCGGGTGAGGGCGGCATCGCCCGAGGTGCGTTCCTCGCCGATGCCGTCCTCGTCGATGACGAGGCGATGGTTGAACGCCTGCGTGGACGCCGTGAGCGGCGGCAGGAGGGAGGTGTAGGCACTTCCCGCGGGCAGGATGAGCTCTGCGAGCGTCGGCGCGATCTGGAGGTGGCTGCCCGCCGTCTGCGCGCTGAAGAGGTCCGTCGGCACGCCGTCGCCGTAGAAGTAGCAGGGGATGCCGCTCAGCGCCCAAAGGGAGACGTCGGCGGAGAAGTTGAAGCGTTCCGCGTGGTCGCCCGTTACGACGAAGAGGGTCGAGGGATCGTCCTGCTGGGTCTCGCGGATGAATTTGCCCATGACCTGATCGGCGTACCAGATGTGGCCGAGCTGGTCGAGCGTCGCCTTGTCACCGGGGATCGAGGGCGGCAGCTTCCCGGCGACGTCCTCGCGCGGGAAGCCCTCGCGGTCGACGTCGTAGGCGAACGGGGGATGGTTGCTCGTCGTGAGGATGAAGTAGAAGGTGTCCTCGGTATCCTCCTGCATTTGCGCGTGGATGCCGTCGAAGAGCACGCCGTCCGGCACGCCCCACGAGGAGCTCTCGCCCTGCTCGGGCAGCTCGTCGGCGCAGTGGAATTCGTCGAACCCCTCGCGCAGCGTGAAGCGGCCGATGTCCTGCCAGCTGCGCAGGCCGCCGTACCAGAAGACCGTTTTGTAGCCGAGGTGCTGCATCATCCTGCCGATGCCGAAGGGATCGGCGCTGCCGTGTTTGCCCATGAGATAGTTGACGTAGAGGCCGACGTCCGGCAGGCCCGTGAGGAAGCCGTTGAGCGAGGTCATCGTGCCGTTGCCGTTCGGCAGGAAGCGGTACGTGTGGGCGCCGTGCTCCTCGAGCCAGGCGCCGGTCTGTGCGAGGCCGAGCGCGCGGTACTCGGGCAGGAGTGGCCAGAGCGCGTAGTTCTCGCCGAGGATGAGGACGACGTGGTGCGGGCGGCGCGCGAGCGGCGGCGCCGTCTTCTGGCGCGTGAAGGCGGCGCCGAGGTCTTCTGCCTGCGGGTCGCCGCCGAGGATGGCGATGGCGTTCTCGAGCTCCTCCGTGGAGACGGGGCGGAGGGCTTTCTCCGTCGCGCGCTTGTGCGTGCTGTAGGCGCGGTAGAGCGCCTGCCCGTCGTCGAGGATCGCCTCGTTCAGCAGGTTGCTGCGCGTGCGCGCGGCACTCTCCCAGGGCACGCCCGCATCGGCGGAAAATGCGCCGCCGAAACGGCAGAAGATCGAAAAGACGGGGAGCACTGCCAGGGCGCCGCAGGTGAGCGCGCGGACGTGGCGGCGCGGCCGGAAGAGCGGCAGGCGCAGGACGCGGCAAAAGAGCCAGGTGAGGAGCGCCGCGAGCAGGAGCGCGGTAGCGAGGCGCGGCCAGAACTGGTACTGCTGCACCGCCGTCGCGAAGATCGCCGCGCGGTCGTCCTTCCACCCGTTGAAGAGCATGATATTGAAGCCCTGATGGAAGATCTCGTAGTACGGGATGCGGATGATGAAGAGGAGCGTCATGAGCGAGACGGCGGCACCGCCGAGCACGAAGTGCAGGCGGCGGGTCGGCCAGCGCCCGGAAAGCGCGTAGGGCACGGTGCCGAGAAGGAACGGCAGGCCCGTGAGGAACGCCGCCGTCTTGAGGCTGATGCGCGCGCCGAGCCAGAGCGCGCCGAGGATGTCGGCGCCCGTGGCGCTGCCGAGCTGGGATGCGTAGAGCAGCAGGAAGGCGACGCGAAAGACCATGAGCTCGACGTGGAGGAAGACGAAGAGCCGCAGGTCCAGTTGGAGGGAAAGAAGAAAACGCAAATGATTCACCTGACCGATCGTAGCCCCGCGTGGGGGAGAGACCTGCCGCCAGTTGGCAGGGCGGCGGGAGTTGTGCTATAGTGAGGAAAACGAGTGAGAAAGGAGGGGATGGACATGGCTCTGACACCGCCGACGGCACCGACGCCGCCGACACCGCCTGTCGTGCCGCGCGTTGTGTTGGGCGGCGGCGGCTCCGTGACGGAGAGCACGCAGCCCGTGAGCGGCACGAGCGACAACGAGTCGCAGGCGCGCGCGGCGGTCGCGCGCGGCGACGGCCCGCTCGCCAAGACGACGACAGAGGCGCCGCAGGAGCGGCAGGGCGCGCAAGGGACACAGGATGCACAGGCAGGGGCGCAGGCGCCGGCTGACGCCGCAGCAGCGCAGAGTGCGCAAGGGACGCAAGAGGCGCAGGGCGCGCAGGCGGGCGCGGAGCTGCCCGCCGACCAGCAGCAGGCGCTCGAGGCGGGGCGCCAGGCGGTGCCGCAGACGGGCGGGCACGGCACGCTCTACATCGGGTTCAGCGTCGTCTCGTTCCTCGTGCTCGGTGCCGTGCTCTTCTTCTGGCTGCGGCGCCGCGCGCGGCAGGGCGGCCTGCGCTTTCGCGAGATGGCGCGCGACCTGCGCGCGGCAGCGGCGCCGGAGGCGTCTGAGACGCAGCCCGAGCTGCGCGGCCTGACCGCCGGTGAGATCCTCGAGGACATCGAGGCGGAGGAAGCGCGAGAGCTCGCGGCGGCACGTGCCCGCGCGAAGCTCGCGCGCGCCCGGCGCGAACGCGCGCGGGTGGAGGCACGCCTCCGCGAGGAGGCGGCAGCGGCGCCACGCGCGGATGCCGCGCCTCGTGCGCCCACCGTTCCCTCCGCGCCGAGCGCCGACGTCAAGGAGACGGGGCAGCCGACGCAAGCGCCGCAGGATGGCCCCCACTTCGAGGTGCGGGTCTGAGCATCCATCCCCAGATCGTATAGGAAAACAGCAAAAACATATAGAAAAGCAGTAAAAAAGAGATGCTCGCGCATCTCTTTGTTTTCTATGGAGCGGGCGAGGGGAATCGAACCCCCCTCTTTAGCTTGGGAAGCTGACATTCTACCAATGAACTACGCCCGCATCATTGCTGACTTAGCTATTTTACCATGCCGTACGTCGGATTGCAAGGAATTTTCTCCGGGCAGTCCGACGTACGGCGTATTTTCCTATGGGTCTCTATCCCTGCCGCGGCAGGCGCCGCAGGACGGCGCTCGCGGCGAAGCCCGTGAGGAGGCCCGTCGCGAGCCCGAGAGGGCCGAGAACGGAGAGATAGGTGAGCAGGCCGGGTGAGGTGGCGAGCGCCGCGCCGCAGAGGAGTTGACCGACGTGGTGGAAGAAGCCGCCAGCGGCACTCACGGCGGGCAGGGAGAACCGCTCCGTGCGGAGCAGGGCACACATGGCGGCGAAGCTCAGGAGCCCGCCTGCGAGGCTGTAGAGGCAGACGATGGGCCCGCCGCCGAAGAGCGAGGCGAGCGCGATGCGCGCGAGCAGCATGCACGCGGCGTCGCGTGCGCGCGGCAGGAGCACGAGTGCGGCGCAGGTGACGATATTTGCGAGGCCGAGCTTCGCGCCGGGCGCGAGGAAGGGCACAGGGAGCTGTGCCTCGAGGACGAAGAGGGCGAGCGAGAGCGCCGTGAGCTCTGCGATCCGCGTGAGGCGCCGGGCGTCGGTCATGGGAGACTCCTTTCATAGCGGTCGGGAAATGGGGGGCGGAGAGCGTCGCGGCGGTCAGCGGATCTCGATGAGGAGGCGGTGCGGCAGGCAGGCGATGACCTCGCCGCGTCGCGAGATGGCGCCGGTCTTGACGCAGATGCGGTCGGGGCAGTCGGCGTCCGTGACGGCGATGGTGTTGCCGTCGATGGTGACCGTGTTGCTGCCGGCGTCGGTCTCGACCGTAAGCGTCTCGCGCCCCCGGTGCGTCGTGAGGGGGATCTCGCGGCGGACCTCGCCGTCCACCGTGAGGACGGCCGTGCGCAGCGGCGCGCCGCCGGGCAGGAGCGCGAGCGGCAGGAAGGAGAGCACGGCGAGGACGGCGAGGAGCAGCACGTCCTCGCGCGTGCGCGAGGCGGGGAGATGTTTCATGAGAGCCTCCGTTCTTTGGGGATGCATCTGCTCACTCGTGACAAATACGCGACAGATAGAGTCAAACACGACTTGACGTTTGCGAGAGGGTGCCGGCGTCTGCTAGAGTCTGTGCATACGGCGGACGCTCAGAGCGCCGCCGTGAGGACTGTAAGCAGATGAGCAAAGGAGGAACGGGATGGAGAGAACGAATCGAGAACAGGAACGGGAACAAGCTGAGAAATGGGAGCAGGAACAAGCGCTGCTGCGCGCGGCGCAGGCGGGAGACAGCCCGGCGCTGTCGCGCCTCCTCGACCGCTATTTGCCGCTCCTGCAGGCGGCCGCAGCGCAGCCGCACCTGCGGACGATCCGCGAGGACGCGCTCGCGGAGGGGTATGTGAGCTTCGTGCGCGCCGTACGCGAGTACGACGCCTCGGCGGGTGTCCCGTTCGCGGCGTTCGCGCGGGCGCGCGTCTACGGCGACGTGCGCACGCTCTTTCGCCGGGAGTGTCGCCGCTGGGAGCGTGAGGCCACGGTCGCTGAGGACCGCGAGGAGCCGTTCTGGGAGAGCGTCTCTGATCCGCAGGCGGAGCAGGCGCTCGTGCGGCTCGAGGAGCGGACGGCGCTCGCCGCGGCCATGCGCTGCCTGACGGAGGCCGAGCGCCGCATCCTGCGCCTCGTCTACTGGGAGGAGCGGCGGGAGCGGGAGGCGGCGCTCCTCCTGCACGTGAGCCAGCAGGCCGTCGGCAAGGCGAAGCGGAAGGCGCTCGCGAAGCTGCGCGCGGCGCTCAGCAGCCGCGAGGGCGGCGCGGGCGGCCTCTGCCCCGCCTGAGCGTGGGGCGCGTATCTTCCTCCCATTGTAGCGGAAGGGGCGGGGGCTTTCAAGGCGCATCCGGGGAGAAATCTCCGCCGTGCGGCAGGAAATCCCCGCCCCTTGTGGAACTATAATAAAGAAGAAGGTTGGCAGACATAGGTGAGGAAGGCGATGCTGTGGACGGGAAAAAGAAGATGCTCATCGCAGACGATGCGAAGATCAACCGCGTCATCCTGCGGCAGTTCTTTCAGGAAACATATGAGATCATCGAGGCGGCGGACGGACGGGAAGCCGTGAGCCGCCTGCAGGGGGCGGACGTGAAAGTCCTCCTGCTCGATCTCACGATGCCGGAGATGGATGGCTTCGAGGTGCTCTCGTACCTGCAGAGCCACGACGAGTACGCGGAGCTGCCCGTCGTCGCGATGACGACGCGGGACGAGAGCGACGCCGGCGCGCGCTCTCTCGAGATGGGCGCGCGGGATTTCATCACGAAGCCGTTCCACCCGCTCATCGTGCGGCGCCGCGTGCAGAACGTCCTCGCGGAGGCGGAGAACCAGTGGCGGCAGGCGCTGCAGCTCGCGAAGGACCATCAGATCCGGGAGATGCACCGTTTCATCGAGGAGGACAGCCTCACGGGCGTCTACAACCGTGAGACGTTCTACCGCAAGGCGGCGGAGCTCATGCAGGAGAACGAGGGCACGGACTACGAGGTCATCTACTTCAACATCAGCGCGTTCCGCGTGATCAACGACCTGTTCCGCGTGGAGACGGGCAACCTCATCCTCAAGACCGCCGCCTATTACCTGCGCGCGGCGGCGGGGACGACCGGCGTCTGCGGCCGCATGGAGGCGGACCATTTTGCGCTCTGCCAGCCCGTGCGCGCCATCCAGATGGACACGCTCATGCAGGGGCTCGACAGCACCGTGCAGTCGCTCGGCATCAGCCACAACGTCGTCTTCTGCGCGGGCGTCTATCCCGTGGAGAACATCTACCTGCCCGTCGACCAGATGCTCGACCGCGCACAGCTCGCGCTCGAGCACATCGACGCGAGCGACGCGAAGCGCTACTGCGTCTACGACAGCTCGATGCGCGACCGTTTCCTCAAGAAGCAGATGATCCTGCGCGACATGGAGTTCGCACTGCAGGAAAAGCAGTTCCAGGTCTACTACCAGCCGATCTACGATCAGAAGACGGGGAAGATCGCGAGCGCGGAGGCGCTCGTGCGCTGGCGCCATCCGTCGGAGGGGCTCATCACGCCGGGCGACTTCGTGCCGCTCTTCGAGCACAACGGCTTCATCGTGCGCCTCGACCGCTTCGTCTGGGAACAGACCGCGCGCTTCCTCGCCCAGCTGCGCGAGGAGCTGCCCGTGCCGCTCTCGCTCTCCGTCAACGTCTCCCGGCTGAACTTCTACAACGAGAACATGCTGGATAGACTGGAGAATCTCTCTAAGAAATATGGGCTCGCGCCGCAGCTGCTCCGGCTCGAGGTCACGGAGGGCGCC
The DNA here is from genome assembly GCA_902763085.1 of Dongibacter bovis. Classification (GTDB taxonomy): domain Bacteria; phylum Bacillota; class Negativicutes; order Selenomonadales; family Selenomonadaceae; genus Selenomonas_C. Next base: position 11,484 of record CACWQW010000023.1, on the reverse strand, counting down.
TACGCGGAGAACGTGCGGCAGGTCGTCGAGACGTCCCGGGCGCTGCGCGCCCGCGGCTTCCGCGTGCTCATCGACGATTTCGGCAGAGAGGCGTCCTCGCTCACGATGCTGCGGGACTTCCCCGTCGACTTCCTGAAGTTCGACTGCGGTTTCCTGCGGGGGGGCGACGCGGAGGCGGCGCGCGGGCGCGCCGTCCTCGAGGGCCTCGTGCCGCTCGTGGAGCGGCTCGGGACGGGCATCGTCATCGAGGGCGTCGAGACGCGCGAGCAGCTCGCGTACCTCGCCTCCATCGGCTGCCGGTACATCCAGGGCTACGTCTACGCGAAGCCGATGCCGCAGGAGGCGTTCCGAAAGCTCCTGCAGCGGGACGGCGTCGAGGCGCCGGCGGGCTGAGGCGGCGCCTCCGCACGCCCCGTGCTTCCTCTTGAGAAAGGAGCTCTATGAAAGCATTCATCTTTGATATGGACGGCGTGATCGTCGACAGCGAACCGCTGCACAGCCGCGTGAAGCTCGAGACGTTCGCGCATTTCGGCCTGCCGTTCGACGCGCGCGAGCTCACGCGCTACATGGGGCGGACGAGCCGCGACATCTTCCGCGACGTCATCCGGCGCGCGGGGCGCACGGATCTCACGGCGGAGCAGCTCGCGGACTACAAGCACGCGCACTACCTCGAGGTCATCGAGCGCGACGGCGTCCGCCCGATCCCCGGGAGCCTCGCGCTCATCGCGCGCCTGCGGGCGGCGGGCGTGCCGCTCGCGCTCGCGACGTCGTCCTGGCGTCGTGTTGTCGATACCGTGCTGCGGGAGCTCGACCTCGCCGGGACATTCGCCTCCGTTATCTCGGGGTCGGAGCTCCCCGCGAGCAAGCCCGACCCCGCGATCTACCTGAAGAGCGCGGCGGCGCTCGGCGCGGCGCCCGCGGACTGCGTCGTGCTCGAGGACGCGGCGGCGGGCGTCGAGGCGGCGAAGCGCGCGGGCATGTACTGCATCGGCTTTCGGAGTCCCCACTCCGGGGCACAGGACCTCGCGCGTGCCGACGAGATCGTGACGGATCTCGCGCATGTCGATATCGAAAAGCTATAGGAGATAGCACTTATTCATACTCATTCCATCGCGTTTGCCGTTGACAACCGTTTTCTATCGGGGTAAACTGGAAGCATAAATTGTTATAAAAACTTAGTAATTCTAAACAATTTTCAGACGATGGCAAGGGGATGGGTTCTGTTATGACAGAGATCAGGAAAGAAGCATTCGGTACGCTGAGCGATGGGCGCGCGGTGGAGCTCTACACCATGCGCAACGCGAGAGGCACGGAGGCGTCCGTGACGACGTACGGCGCACGGCTCGTGCGCTGGCAGACGGCGGGGCGCGAGGGGAAGCCCGTCGACATCGTGCTCGGCTACGCGGACGCGGCGGGCTACGAGGCGGACGACACGAGCATGGGCGGCATCGTCGGCCGCCACGCGAACCGCATCGAGGGCGGCAAGGTCACGATCGCAGGCAAGACGTACCAGCTCGACCTCAACGACGGCAGCCATCAGCAGAACCACATCCACGGCGGCCATCCGGGCTTCCACAACAAGCTCTGGCAGGCCGAGGCGACAGAGACGGGCGTCCAGCTCACGCTCGAGAGTCCTGACGGCGAGGGCGGCTACCCCGGCACGATGCAGGTCACGGTGCTCTACGCGCTCACGGAGGACGATGCGCTCTCCATCCGCTACGAGGCGACGAGCGATCAGGACACGATCTGCAACCTCACGAACCACACGTATTTCAACCTCGATGGCTACCAGGCGCCGCCCGTGCTCGACCAGGAGATCCAGATCTTCGCCGACCGCTACACGTGGGCCGACAGCGAGTCGCTGCCGGACGGGCGCATCCTCGCCGTCGACGGCACGCCGATGGACCTGCGGCAGCTCACGCGCATCGGCGCGCACATCGACGATGATTTCGACGAGCTTCAGATGGGGCACGGCTACGACCACAACTGGGTGCTCTCAGCGGTACCGGACGCGCACGGCCTGCGCAAGGCCGCCTATGCGGTCTCAGAGAAGAGCGGCCTCACGCTCACGTGCTATACGACGCAGCCGGGGCTCCAGTTCTACACGGGGAATTTCCTCGACGGCACGCATGTTGGCAAGGAGGGCGTGCGCTTCGAGCGGCGCACGGGGTTCTGCCTCGAGACGCAGTTCTTCCCGAACGCGCCCGCCCATCCGGAGTTCCCCCAGCCGCTCTTGAAGAAAGGCGATATTTGGAAGGCACAGACGGTCTTCGTGCTCGGCAGGAAGTGACCGCCGCGCCTCCCATCCTAGAATAGGAGGAGAGACTTGATGGATCGCTATACGATGACGTTCCCGGACTATACGGTCGGCGTCGAGGCTTATGAGAAGATTCGCGAGGTCTGCCCGCGCTACGGCAAGACGGTCGTCGTCATCGGCGGCCGCCGCGGCGTCGAGGCGGCGCAGGACAAGATCATCTCGGCGACGGAAGGTGTCGGACTGGAGTTCACGGGCTTCCTGCACGCGGGCGGCGAGACGTCGTACGAGAACATCACGAAGCTCAGCCGCGACCAGGCGGTCATGGAGGCCGACATGGTCTTCGCCGTCGGCGGCGGCAAGGCGATCGACACGGCGAAGGTTGTCGCGAGCGAGTTGCGCAAGCCGTATTTCACGTTCCCGACCGTCGCCGGGAGCTGCGCCGCCATCTCCGGCATCGCGACGATCTACACGCCGGAAGGGCGGTTCCAGGAGTACGCGCGGCGGCGCGTGCCGCCCGTGCACAGCTTCCTCTGCTCGCGCATCATGGCACAGGCGCCTGTGAGCTTCCTGCTGCGCGGCATCAGCGATACCATCGCGAAGTACTACGAGGCGCAGATCTCCTCGCGCGGCAAGAAGCTCTGCCACACGGACGCCATGGGCCTCGCGGTCTCGCGCCTCTGCGCCGACCCCGTTTACGCCTACGGCGTGCAGGCGGTGCAGGACAACAAGCGCGGCCTCGTCTCGGACGCGTTCGAGGAGGTCATGCTCTCCGTCGTCGTCTCGAGCGGCATGGTGTCGAATTTCGCCGCGCCGGAGTTCAACGGTCACATCGCGCACACGCTCTACGAGGAACTCTCGACCCTGCCGCGCAATAAGCAGTCGGAGACGCACGGCGGCCTCGCCGCCTACGGCACGCTCCTCATGCTGCTTGCCGACGGCCAGGTCGAGGAGTTCCGAAGGCTCCACGCCTTCTGTCAGCAGATCGGCCTGCCCGTGAGCCGTCAGGCGATCGGCGCGACGGAGGACGAGATCCACCGCGTCTTCCAGGCGACGGAGGAACATCAAGACGTCAAGATCCTACCCTATAAGATTACCCAGGACATGCTGCGGGCAGCCGCGGCGAAGCTCGAAGACTACAATAAGGGGGCAGAGAAATGAATATCCATGAGTACCAGAGCAAGGCGATCCTCAAATCCTACGGCGTGAACGTGCCGGAGGGCTACCCGGCGTTCAGCGTCGAGGAGGCCGTCGAGAACGCGAAGAAGCTCGGCACGCCGGTCGTTGTCGTCAAGGCGCAGATCCACGCGGGCGGCCGCGGCAAGGCGGGCGGCGTCAAGATCGCGCACTCGCCGGAGGAGGCGGGGGTATTCGCGAAAGAGCTCCTCGGCAAGACGCTCGTCACGAAGCAGACGGGCCCCGCGGGCAAGGTCGTGAACCGCCTGCTCATCGAGGCGGGCTCGAACATCAAGAAGGAGTACTACCTCTCGTTCGTCCTCGACCGCAAGACGGCGCGCGTCGTCATGATGGGCTCGGAGGAAGGCGGCATGGAGATCGAGAAGGTCGCCGCTGAGATGCCGGAGAAGATCCTCAAGGAGACGATCGACCCCGCCATCGGGCTCGCCGCGTTCCAGGCGACGCGCATGGCGTACGGCCTGCACCTGCCGAAAGAGGCGGTCCGCAAGGCGACGAAGCTCATGAGCTGCCTCTATCAGGCGTTCGTCGGCAAGGACTGCAGCCTCGCGGAGATCAACCCGCTCGTGCTCACGGAGGAAGGCGACGTCATCGCGCTCGACGCGAAGCTCAACTTCGATGACAGCGCGCTGTTCCGCCACCCGGACATCGAGGAGCTGCGCGACGTGACGGAGGAGGACCCGAAGGAGCTCGCAGCGGCGAAGGAGGGGCTCAACTACGTCAACCTCGGCGGCGACGTCGCCTGCATGGTCAACGGCGCGGGCCTCGCGATGGCGACGGTCGACATCATCAAGTACTACGGCGGTGAGCCGGCGAACTTCCTCGACGTGGGCGGCGATTCCACGCCGGAGAAGATCGCGGCCGCGTTCCGCATCATGCTCGACGGCGGTCAGGCGAAGGGCATCTTCGTCAATATCTTCGGCGGCATCAACAAGTGCGACCTCGTCGCCGAGGGCATCGTCGAGGCGGCGAAGATCATCTCGCCGGACGGCAAGTCCCTGCCCGTGCCCGTCGTCGTGCGCCTCGAGGGCACGAACGTCGAGCGCGGACGCGAGATCTTAAAGAACACGCCGATCGAGAACGTCATCATGGCGCCGACGATGGAAGGCGGCGCTGAGACCATCGTGAAACTCGTCAAAGAAGCAGAGCAGGCGTAAAGGGGGCGTTCTCTATGGGAATCTTAGTCAACAAGGATACGAAAGTCATCGTACAGGGCATCACGGGCAAGGCGGCAACGTTCCACACGAAGCAGATGCTCGAATACGGGACGAAGATCGTGGCCGGCGTTACGCCGGGCAAGGCGGGCCAGACCGTCGAGGGCGTGCCGGTCTTCAACACCGTGCGCGACGCCGTCGAGGCGACGGGCGCGAATGCCTCGGTCATCTATGTTCCGGCGCGCTTCGCAGCGGACTCCATCCTCGAAGCCGTTGACGCTGAGCTCGACGTCGTCGTCTGCATCACCGAGCACATCCCCGTGCAGGACATGGTCAAGGTGCGCCGCTACATGGAAGGCAAGAAGACGCGCCTCATCGGGCCGAACTGCCCGGGCATCCTCACGGCGGACGAGGCGAAGCTCGGCATCATCCCGGGCTACATCCACAGGAAGGGCCACGTCGGCGTCATCAGCCGTTCCGGCACGCTCACGTATGAAGCGACGTTCCAGCTCACGGCGGCGGGGATCGGCCAGACGACGGCGATCGGTATCGGCGGCGACCCGATCAAGGGCACGGACTTCATCGACGCGCTCGCGCTCTTCAAGGACGATCCCGACACGCTCGCAGTGCTCATGATCGGCGAGATCGGCGGCACGGCGGAGGAAGACGCGGCGAAGTGGATCGCCGAGAATATGCCGGATAAGCCCGTCGCGGCATTCATTTCCGGCCGTCAGGCGCCTCCGGGCAAGCGCATGGGCCATGCGGGCGCCATCATCAGCGGCGGCAAGGGCACGGCGGCGGACAAGATCAAGGCATTGAACGCCGTCGGCATTGAGGTCGCCGACACCGTCGCCCATATCGGCGAGACCGTCGTGAAGACGCTCAAGAAGGCGGGCATCTACGAGCAGTGCCATACCTGCTGAGCGCGCGCCAGAGCGAGAGACAAACGCATACGATCGATGAGCAGAGAAGCCCCACAGGTGCGGCATGAACCCCGCGCCTGCGGGGCTTTTCTCTGTCCAGGTGGCGAAGAGATGCGCTTGTTTGAAAATTTATTTGCAATAATTACAGAAAACTGCTATACTGACAGTGAAATATGAAATATAATTTCATATTTGAAAGGCGCCAGTGTTTTGAATGAGGATGCAGCCAAGAGGGAGGGGTGACGCATGACCACTGGAAACGGCAAGCAGGCGGGATCGATCCTCGCGCAGCTGGATCAGCCGTCCTTTCGCCCGTCCAAAGCAGATCGCAAGCTCATTGCGTATATGAAAAGTCATCCGGAGGAGATCCCGGTCTCGACCATCGCGGCGCTGGCGGAGCATGTCGGCGTCGCAGAGGCGACGGTCACGCGCTTCGTCAAGAAGATGGGCTTTGAGAGCCTCAATCTGTTCAAGGTCCTGTTCGCGAAGGAGTTCTCGAAGTACAAGGATCGGCAGATCATCAGCCGCGGCATCGAGCACGATGAGCCGGCGCTGGTCACGGGACGCAAGCTGCTCGACGCCTACTACGACACGCTCGATCACACGTATGCGGCGCTGCCGGAGGGCGTGATCGAGCGCAGCGCCGCGGCGCTGCAACAGGCGGCGCGCATCATCTTCGTGGGACTCGGCAATTCCGGCTTCATGGCGATGGATGCGGCGTACAAATTCTTCCGCATCGGGCTGCCGAGCGAGAGCAGCGACAACTCGCATGTGATGGTCATGAAAGCGGCGCTGAGCGATGCGGCGACGGCGTTCGTGGCGGTGTCGCACTCCGGTGAGACGCCGGAGGTCATCGAGGCGCTGAGGATCGCCAAGGCGAACGGCGCGCACACGATCGTCATCACCTCGGAGCGCACCTCGCCCCTGGCACAGCTCGCGGATACGGTCGTGCCGTATGTCGGCCGGGAGACGCTGCTCGAGACGGGGTCGGTCTCCGTCAAGATGGCGCAGATCTTCATCCTCGACCTCATCTACACGCAGATCGTCAAGGATCGCGCCGAGCGGGCCGCGGAGAGCAAGCGCCGGACGGCGCTCGCCGTAGCGCATCTTCGTTGAGGGGATGAGAAAGGGAGGTTCTGGATGTTTTCATTTGAGAAGCTCAAGGGGGGTCTGATCGTCTCGTGTCAGGCGCTCCCGGGCGAGCCGCTCTGCAGCGCGTTCATCATGGGACGCATGGCGCTGGCGGCAAAAGAGGGAGGCGCCTGTGCCATCCGCGCGCAGGGCATGGCGGACATCATCGAGATCAAGGAGGTTACGGGACTGCCGGTGTTCGGCATCGTCAAGAGGGATTACGAGGATTCAGACATCTACATCACGCCGACCGCCAAGGAGGTGCGCGAGTTGCTCGCCGTGGGCGTGGAAGTCATCGGGCTCGATATGACGGCGCGGCGGCGGCCGCACGGGGAGCAGATGGCGGATCTCATCGCGCTCGCACATGAGGGCGGCGCCGCGGTACTCGCGGATATCTCGACGTATGAGGAAGGGATGGCGGCGGTGCGCCTCGGCGCGGACGCGGTTTCGACGACGCTCTCTGGCTATACGTCGTATTCGCCGCAGCTTGCGGGGCCGGATGTCGCGCTCGTGCGGCGCCTTGCGGCGGATTTACCGGTGCCGCTCTTCGCTGAGGGGCGCATCCATACGGCGGAGGACCTGCGCGCGATCATGGCAGCGGGGGCGTACGCACCTGTCATCGGCTCCGTGATCACGCGGCCGCAGCTCATCACGGCGCACTTTGTCAGAGCGCTCGAGGCGTAGCTGCGCCTCAGGGAGGTGTAGGCGTACGCAAGAGGCGCCCGGGCACCTCGATGTGTAAGGGGGTAGGGAAATGCGGATCATTTTCGCAAAGGATTATGAGGATATGAGCTGCGAGGCGGCGAAGATCGTCTCAGGACAGCTCTACTTGAAGCCGCAGAGCGTGCTGGGGCTCGCGACGGGGAGCACGCCCGTCGGGCTCTACGATAAGCTCGTGCAGCTGCATGAGACGGTCGGGCTTGATTTTTCGGAGGTGACGACGTTCAATCTCGATGAGTATGTGGGCATGCCGAGCGAGAATCCGGAGAGCTATCATTATTTCATGAAAGAGCATCTGTTCTCGCGCGTGAATCTGCGGCCTGACCATTGTTTCGTGCCGAACGGCATGGCAGAGGATCTCGAGGAGGAGGGCCGCCGCTACGACGCGCTGATCGAGCAGGCGGGCGGCATTGATTTGCAGGTGCTCGGCATCGGGCGCAACGCGCACATCGGGTTCAACGAGCCGGATATCAAGTTTGAGGCGATGACGCACAAGGTGCGGCTCGACGATGAGACCATCCGGGCGAACGCGCGCTTTTTCGCACGGGAAGAGGATGTTCCGCGCTACGCCATCAGCATGGGCATCCGCAATATCATGCTCGCGCGCCGCGTGCTGCTGCTCGCGAGCGGACCCGAGAAGGCGGAGGCGGTCTATGCGGCGGCCTGCGGCAACGTGAGCCCGAAGGCGCCCGCCTCCATTCTGCAACTGCACCGCGATGCGACCATCATCGCGGACGCTGCGGCGGCAGCGCGGCTGCCGGAGGCGTGGCGGGAACATCGTTCTTATCATTTCTGATCTCTGCTCTGAGGAGGGATTCATCATGAGTGGTATCTTAGAAAAATTGCAGAGCATCGGCAAGGCGCTGATGCTCCCCATCGCGGACGCTGCTGCTGCGCCTCGGCGCGCCGGACGTGTTCAATATCCCCTTCATCACGAAGGCAGGCGGTGCGGTCTTCGACAATCTCGCCTTGATCTTCGCCATCGGCATCGCCGTCGGCCTCGCGCGAGAGAATAACGGTGCGGCGGGGCTCGCAGGTGCCATCGGCTATCTCGTGCTGACGTCCGGCCTCAAGGCCATCGACAAGGACCTCAATATGAGCGTGCTCGCCGGTATCATCAGCGGCATCGAGGCGGGCGTGCTCTACAACCGCTTCCACGGCGTCCGACTGCCGGAGTTCCTCGGCTTCTTCTCCGGGAGGCGCTTCGTCCTCATCGTGACGGCGTTCGTCTCCATCATCCTCGCCGGCATCTTCGGCGTGATCTGGGGGCCGTGCCAGGCCGTCATCCATGACGTCGGCGAGTGGATCATCGGCGCGGGCGTCGTCGGTACGTTTGTCTACGGCGTGCTCAACCGCCTGCTCATCCCGTTCGGACTGCATCATATCCTCAACAGCTTCATCTGGTTTGTCTTTGGCGAGTATACGACGCCGGCAGGCGTCGTCGCGACGGGTGATCTCAACCGCTTCTTCGCCGGCGATCCCCATGCGGGCATGTTCATGGCCGGCTTCTTCGTCATGATGATGTTCGGCATGCCGGCGGTCGCGCTGGCGATGTACCGCGCGGCCAAGCCGGAGAACCGTCCGAAGATCGCGGGCGCGCTGGCATCGGTGGCGTTCACGGCGTTCCTCACAGGCATCACGGAGCCGATCGAGTTCATGTTCATGTTCATCGCCCCGGGGCTCTATGCGGTGCATGCCGTGCTCACGGGCCTCGCGCTCTCCGTGACGTACAGTCTCGGCGTCCTGCATGGCTTCGGCTTTTCGGCGGGGCTCATCGACTACGTGCTGAACTGGGGACTCGCGACGAAGCCAGCGATGATCATCCCCATCGGCCTCGTGTTCTTCGTCATTTACTATGTGATCTTCAGCTGGGCCATCCGCCACTTCGATCTCCCGACCGTCGGCCGCGCGGACGATGATACGGCGGAGGAAGAGGAGCATGTGTCCCTCGAGGAGAGCGGCTATATCCATGCGCTCGTCGAGAACCTCGGCGGCGCGGCGAACCTGCTCGAGATTTCCTCTTGCATCACGCGCCTGCGCCTCAAGGTGCGCGACAGCAGTGCCATCGACGAGGTGGAGCTCAAGAAGCTCGGCGCCAGGGGCGTCATCGCGAAGGGACAGGCCGTGCAGGTCATCATCGGCACGGAGGCAGAGCATGTCGCCGATGAGATGAAGCGCTACGTCAAGCAGTGAGCTGCTGACCAGCCACGTTCTCTCAGGAAGGAAAGCCGCCCGGCGCGTTGCGGCAAGCAGCAGCGCTGGGCTTTCCTCGTGAGCTCAGGAAAGAGGGGGTTCTTTTGAAAGCAATCAAGAATGGCAGGTGCATCCTGCCCGGAGCGGCGGGCGAATTCGTGACGGTGGAGGGGATGACGCTGCTATACGACGTGGGAAGGATCGCAGGCGTGATCGAGGCGGCTCGTTTCGAGGAAGACGGCTGCGAGGAGGTCATCGACGCGGGCGGGCGCTACGTCGCGCCGGGATTCCTCAACGTGCACATCCACGGCTGTAAGGGCGCGGACACGATGGACGCGACGGCGGCGGCGCTCGGCGTCATGCAGGACTTCCTGCCGCAGACGGGCGTAACGTCGTTCCTGCCGACGACGATGACGTGCGCCTGGAAGGACATCGCGGCGGCGCTCGCGGCCGTGCGGGCGGCGATGCAGGCGCCGCGTGCGGGCGCGCGTGTGCTCGGGGCGCACATGGAGGGGCCGTTCATCAGCCCGGCAAAGAAGGGATCGCAGGCGGAGGAGAACATCCTGTGCGCGGACTTCGCGCGGCTTGCGCCCTTTGCCGACGTCGTGCGCATCGTGACCCTCGCACCGGAGGAACTCCCGGAGGGGAGCGACTTCCTCGCGCGCTGCCGTGCCGCGGGCATCCATGTCTCCATCGGCCACACGGCGGCGGACTACGAGACGGCGCGGCGCGCCGTGCTCATAGGTGGCGCGCATCGCTTCACGCACCTTTACGATGCGATGCAGGGCTTCCACCACCGCGCGCCGGGCACGCTCGGCGCGGCGTTCGATACGGATGCCTACGTCGAGCTCATCGCCGACAACGTGCACGCCACGCCGATGGCGCAGCGCCTCGCCTACCGCGTGAAGGGACGGGATCGCGTGATCCTCATCACGGATGCGCTGCGCGCCTGCGGGCTCGGCGACGGTCCCTCGGAGCTCGGCGGGCAGCGCGTGTTCGTGCAGGGCGAGCGCGCGACGCTCGCGGACGGCACGATCGCGGGCAGTGTCGCGACGATGAATCGCTGCCTGCGCCTCTTCCATGAGAACACGGGCGCGGGCATCGCAGAGACCGTTGCACTCGCGACAAAGAACCCGGCGGAGGACCTCGGCATCTATGCGGAGGTGGGCTCGCTCTCGCCGGGCAAACGCGCCGACATCACCATATTTGATGAGGACCTGGCGATCTACGATACTATTGTGGGCGGGCGGCGGCTCGGCCCGTTTGTATGAGGAGGAAATGGCTATGTTTGGCTTTGGGAAACGGAAACTCAAGCTCGCGGCGCCCGTCGCCGGGCGCATCATCGACATCACGGAGGTGGCGGACGACGTCTTTTCCTCCAAGATGATGGGAGACGGCTTCGCCGTGGAGCCGTCGGCGGAGGCGGACACGATCGTCGCGCCGTGCGACGGGGAGGTGACGCTCGTCGCGAAGACGCTCCATGCCGTCGCGCTCCGCGCGGACGGCGTAGAGCTCCTCATCCACGTCGGGCTCGATACCGTAGAGCTCGCAGGAGAGGGGTTCCACGCCCTTGTGAAAGCTGGCGACCAGGTGCGCCGCGGGACGCCTCTGCTCCAGTTCGACCGCGCGGCCCTCGAGGCACAGGGAAAACGGCTGACGACGATGCTCGTGCTCACGAATGAGGCGGAGCAGGTCAAGAGCGTGGAGAAGCACCTGGACGATCCGGCGGCGGTGCTGACGGTGCATATGAGATCATGACGCGCTGCCTGTGTGAGATGATGCTGCGCGCATAGAAAAACAGGACGCCCCGCGAGAGGTGGTGTGCACCCCGTCAATAGGACACGGAAAAAAATAATGGATTTGCGGTTCGCTTGAGTGGCGAGCCGCTTTTTCTATGCGGCAAGATAATGGTTAT
>CACWQW010000022.1 GCA_902763085.1 Dongibacter bovis | reverse complement strand
GAAGAGCGGAGAAAGCGCCTGGAACTCCTTGAGCGACATATCCTCGAGGTATTTCCCCGCTTCGATGCACTGATGGACGGCCTTGCCGGCGACGGCGTGGGCCTTGCGGAAGGGCATGCCCTTCTTCACGAGGTAGTCGGCGAGGTCGGTGGCGTTGGAGAAGTCCTCGGTCACGGCCTTCTTCATGACCTCCGCGCGCACTTTCATGCCGCGGATGAGCTGCGCGTAGACGGCGAGGCTGAACTTCACCGTATCGATGGCATCGAAAATGCCTTCCTTGTCTTCCTGGAGGTCTTTGTTGTACGCGAGCGGCAGTCCTTTGACGGTCGTGAGCATCGCCATGAGATGGCCGATGACGCGCCCTGTCTTGCCGCGCACGAGCTCAGAGACATCTGGGTTTTTCTTCTGCGGCATCATCGAGGAGCCTGTGCAGTGTGCGTCGTCGAGCTCGATGAAGTGGAACTCGCGACTGCACCAGAGAATCGTTTCCTCGGAGAGGCGCGAGAGATGCACCATGAGGATGGACGCCGCGGAGAGGAACTCCATGATGTAGTCGCGGTCGCTCACGGCGTCAAGGCTGTTGTTATAGACCTGCTCGAAATGGAGCTGGCTCGCGACATAGGCGCGATCGATGGGAAACGTCGTGCCGGCGAGCGCGCCGGCGCCGAGCGGCATGATGTCCGCACGGCGATAGACGCCCTCGAACCGCGCGAAGTCACGCGCGAGCATGGAGAAATACGCGAGCAGATGATGCGCGAAAAGGATCGGCTGCGCGCGCTGCAGATGCGTATACCCCGGCATGATGACATCACTGTATTTCTCCGCGGTCTCGACGAGCGCTTGCTGGAGATTCTCGATCTCTTTCTGCACTTCGGTGACCTGGCGGCGGATGTACATGTGCGTGTCGAGCGCGACCTGATCGTTGCGGCTGCGCGCCGTGTGCAGCCGCCCGCCCGCCTCGCCGATGGCCTCGGTGAGGCGTTTCTCAATGTTCATGTGGATGTCTTCGAGGTCGACGGAGAAATCGAAGTCCCCATCCTCGATCTGCTGCTCGATGTCCTCAAGCCCCGCCACGATCTTGTCCCTGTCCTCTTCCGTGAGGATGCCGCATTTCGCAAGCATCCGCGCGTGGGCAATGGAACCGCGGATATCCTCATGATGCATGCGCTTGTCGAAGTTGATTGAGGCCTGGAACTCGTTGATCATCTCATCGGTGCTCTTCGAGAAGCGGCCTCCCCACATTGCCTTGCTCATTTCTGCGTCTTCTCCTGCATGAGCGCACGTACCTCGAGCGGCAGGCCGAAGAGGTTGATGAAGCCCGTCGCGTCCGCCTGGTTGTAAACGTCATCGTGCTCGAACGTCACGAACTCCTTGCTGTAGAGAGAATACGGGCTCTTGCTGCCTGCAGAAATGATGTTGCCCTTGTAGAGCTTGAGCTTCACCGTGCCCGTAACGGTCTGCTGCGTGCTGTCGACGAAGGCAGAAAGCGCCTCGCGGAGCTGGCAGAACCACATGCCATCGTAAACGAGCTCACCGAAGCGGATGGCTGCCTGCTGCTTGTAGTGAAACGTCATGCGATCGAGGCAGAGGTACTCGAGCTCACGATGCGCATAGTAGAGGATGGATCCGCCCGGATTCTCGTAGACGCCGCGAGACTTCATGCCGACGAGACGGTTCTCGCAGATATCGACGATGCCGACGCCGTTGCGCGCGCCAATCTCATTGAGCTCGGTGAGCAGGTCGACGGCACCGAGCTTCTTGCCATTGACGGCGACAGGGACACCTTTCTCGAAGTCGATCGTCACGTACTCCGGCTGATCCGGCGCATCCTCCGGGGCCTTCGAGATGAGGAACATGCTGTTGTGCGGCTCGTTCGCCGGATCCTCGAGATCGGAGCCCTCGTGCGAGAGATGCCAGATGTTGCGATCCATCGAGTAGGTCTTGTTCTCCGTCGCGATGGGGATGCCGTGCTTCTTCGCGTATTCGATCTCGGATGAACGGGAGTCGAGATCCCACTCGCGCCAGGGCGCGATGAGCTTGATGTGCGGTGCGAGCGCCTTGACTGTGAGCTCGAAGCGCACCTGGTCGTTGCCCTTGCCCGTCGCGCCGTGCGCGATGGCATCAGCGCCTTCCTTCTTCGCGATCTCGACGAGCTTCTTCGCGATGAGCGGACGCGCGAACGAAGTGCCGAGCAGGTACTTCTCCTCGTAGACAGCCCCCGCCTTGAGCGTCGGCCAGACGTACTCCTCGAGGAATTCCTGCTTGATATCCTCGATGTAGACCTTCGACGCACCGGACTTCAGCGCCTTGTCATGCACGACATCGAGCTCATCGCCCTGCCCGACATCGGCGCAGACAGCGATGACCTCGCAGCCATCGTAGTTTTCCTTGAGCCAGGGGATGATGACGGAAGTATCGAGACCACCGGAATATGCGAGTACGACTTTCTTGATCTGATCTGCCATAGTGAGTAACCTCTTTTCTTGAATTCAATCGCCCATGGTGAGCGCCATGATCGCTTTCTGCGTGTGCAAGCGGTTCTCCGCCTCATCGAAAATCACGTCGGCATTCGCCTCGAGGACCTCGTCGGTGATCTCCTCACCGCGATAGGCCGGCAGGCAGTGCATGACGATGACGCGCTTGTCCGCCCCCTGCAGGAGCTCTGCATTGACCTGATAGGGGGCAAAGATCTTCTTGCGCATCTCATGCTCCGCTTCCTGTCCCATGCTCGCCCAGGTGTCGGTCACGACGATGTCCGCATCCTTGACCGCTTCGCGCGGATCCGTGACGAGAGAGAGCTGCGCCCCCGTCTCCTCCGCATCCTTGCAGGCGTTCGCAAAAACCTGTGCGTCTGGGCGGTAGTCCTCCGGCGTCGCGGCGACGAACGTCATGCCGACCTTCGCACAGCCGTATAGGTAGGAGTTCGTCATGTTGTTGCCGTCACCGACGTAAGCCATCTTGAGCCCCTTGAGGTCCTTCCCCTTGTGTTCGCGGATGGTCAAAAGATCCGTGAGCACCTGACAGGGATGCAGGAGATCTGTCAGCGCGTTGATGACGGGGATATCCGCCCACTTCGCGAGCTCCTCGACGCGGTCATGGCCGAACGTGCGGATCATGATGCCGTCCAGGTAGCGGGAAAGGACACGCGCCGTATCCTTGATCGGCTCACCGCGCCCGAGCTGGAGATCACGGTTCGAGAGAAAGAGCGCCTGACCGCCGAGCTGGTACATCCCCGTCTCGAACGAAACGCGCGTCCGCGTCGAGGACTTCTCGAAAATCATGCCGAGCGTCTTGCCGGTGAGCAGGTGATGTTCAATGCCGGCTTCCTGCATGGCCTTGAGTTCCTTGGCAAGTTCCAGGATTTCCTCGACTTCCGCGACGGAAAGGTCATGGATGGATAACAGGTCTTTGCCTTTGAGCATGCCATTACCTCCAATATCGAATCTTGTGCACAGGCCAAGAAGATGTGGACAAAGCGTCTCCTCTCCGATGGCCTTCGCAAAAACGAGAACATATCATCGTGTAAAATAGAATTTCACACGATATTCTGTTCATTACTGTCCTTCATTATACAACATTGCTTTCTGCCTGACCAGTAGCCGTCAGCAGTATTTCGGCAGGACATCGTCGAGCTTTCCGATGACCTCATCGACCTGCTGCTCTGTGATGATGAGCGGCGGAATGAATCGCAGGACGTTCCCCGCCGTGCAGTTGATGATAGCCCCCTTCGCGAGCACGTCGTTGACGATCCCACGGCCAGGACACGTGAGCTCTGCGCCGAGGATGAGGCCCGTACCGCGCACTTCCTTGATGAGCGCCGGATATTTCTGCTGCAGTCCAAGGAGCTGCGCCTTGAAGTAGCTGCCGACCTTCTCCACATGGCTGAGGAACTCCGGCTGCGGCACGGTATCGAGGACGACATTCGCCGCGGCGCAGGCGAGCGGATTGCCGCCGAACGTCGTACCGTGATCCCCCGGCTTCATCGCGGACGCCGCCTCCTCCGTCGTGAGGAACGCGCCGATGGGCACGCCGCCCGCCAGACCCTTCGCGAGCGTCACGATATCCGGCTTGATGCCGTAGTTCTCGTAGGCGAAGAACTTGCCGCTGCGACCGATGCCCGCCTGGATCTCATCGAGGATGAGCAGCGCATGGTACTTATCGCAGAGAGCGCGCACCTGCTCAAGGTAGCCGGGCGCCGGCGTATAGACGCCGCCCTCGCCCTGGATCGTCTCGAGCATGACGGCGCAGGTCTTCTCGCTCATCTTCTGGGAGAGGGCATCGATATCATTGTATGGAACGTAATCGAATCCCGCCGGCAAAGGACCGAAGCCCTCGTGATAATGCGGCTGCCCCGTCGCTGTGAGCGTCGCGATCGTGCGGCCGTGGAAGCTGCCAAGCGCCGTTATGATCTGAGACTTCTCCGGATCGAGCGAGTGTGCGTATTTGCGCGCGACCTTGATAGCGCCTTCATTGGCCTCTGCACCGGAGTTGCCGAAGAACGCCCTATCAAGTCCGGAGAGCTTCACGAGCTTCGCCGCGGCATTCGCCTGCGCCTCCGTGTAATAGAGGTTCGAGCAATGGATCATCTTGCCCGCCTGACGGCTGATTGCCTCGACGAGCGGTGCGTAGGCATGACCGAGCACGTTGACGGCGATGCCGCCGAGGAAATCGAGATAGCGGTTGCCATCCACATCGTAGGTATAGGCGCCTTCCCCGTGGTCGAGGACGATCTTATACCGGCTGAAGACCGGCAGATAGTCCGCCGCGTCTTCCGCAAAAACTTTTTCATCTATCTCACTCATAACGTCTACCTCTCCTATCTGACAACCTGTGTACCGATGCCCTGCGGAGTCAAGATCTCAAGCAGGATGGAGTGTGCAAGGCGCCCGTCGATGATATGCGCCTTGCCCGCCCCCGCGTCGAGCGCCTTGAGACACGCTTCGATCTTCGGGATCATGCCGCCGTTGATAATGCCGTCCTTGATGTACGCCCGCGCCTCCGATCGATGCAACGTGGAGATGAACGTATCTTTGTCATGATAGTCCTTGTAGACGCCCTCGATATCCGTGAGCAAGAGCAGTTTCTCCGCGTGGAGCGCGCCGGCGATCTCCGCGGCAACGTAGTCAGCGTTGATATTGTAGCTCGCGCCCTCCTCATCGACGCCAATTGGGGCGATGACGGGGATGTAATCATGGTCGATGAGGTCGTCGAGCAGCCCGGTATCGACTGCCTCCACCTCGCCGACATAGCCGATATCCACTTTCTTCGTATCGTCGCCTTCGTAGACTGTCGCGAGTTTCTTCTTCGCACGGATGAGGCCGGCATCCTTCCCCGAGATGCCGACTGCCCGGACGCCGCGATGATTGAGTAGGTTGACGATCTCGGAATTCACCTTGCCGTCGAGGACCATCTCCGCGATCTCGACGGTCTCCTCATCCGTGACGCGCAGGCCGGAAACGAAGGAGGTCTGCTTGCCGACTTTCTTGAGGAAGCCGGTGATCTCCGGACCGCCGCCGTGGATGATGACCGGCCGCACGCCGACGTACTTGAGGAGGGCGATGTCCTCCATGACCTTTTCCTTCAGGGTATCGCTCACCATGGCGTTGCCGCCATACTTCACGACGACGGTCTTGCCGTAGAACTGCTGGATGTAGGGCAGCGCCTCGATGAGGACTGAGGCTTTTTCCTCTGCAGAAAACATCGAAGCCCCTCCCATCAGGTGTGATACTCCCCGTTAATCTTGACATATTCATAGGAGAAGTCGCAGGTCCAGACCGTCGCCTCGCTGTCACCGTCTGCGAGATCGATGTCGATCGTGATGTCGTGCTCTGCCATGACCTTGGCGATCTTTTCCGTATCCGTCTGTGCACCGACGCCGTGCGCGTAGACGGGAATCCCGCCGAAGCTCACGACCGTCTTCTCCGGGTCCATCGGCACGCCGGCGTAGCCAACAGCACAAATGACGCGGCCCCAGTTCGGATCCTCCCCGAAGAATGCCGTCTTGACGAGCGGGCTGTTGGCGACGGCCATGCCGACCTTCTTCGCATCGTCAAACGACTTCGTGCCCTTGACGTGGATCGTGAGGAACTTCGTTGCGCCCTCGCCGTCCGCAGCAATCCGTTGCGCCATGCCCTGGCAGATGGCATGCAACGTATCGACGACCTTATCGTAGTCCGCTCCCTTCTCCGTGATCTTCTCGTTGCCAGCCTCGCCGTTCGCAAGTACGATGACCATATCGTTCGTGCTCATATCACCGTCGATGGAGATCATGTTGAACGTCGTCTCGACGACGCTGGAGAGCGCTTCCTGCAAGAGCTTCTGATCGATGGCGAGGTCCGTCGTCACGTAGCAGAGCATCGTTGCCATATTCGGGCGGATCATGCCCGAGCCCTTAGCGATAGCGCCGAAGCGGACCTCCTTGCCGCCGAGCGAGATCGAGGTCGCGCATGCCTTCGTGTGCGTATCCGTCGTGATGATCGCGTTCGCCGCTTTCTCGCTGCCGGTCTCCGAGAGCTCGCTGACCGCCTGCTTGACACCGGCCTCCACTTTATCCATCGGCAGCGGCACACCAATGACGCCCGTCGAACCGACGATGACGTCGAGCGGTGCACAGCCGAGCGCCGCCGCCGCAATTTCCTGCGTCTTCGCTGCGTCCGCTTCCCCCTGGGCACCTGTGCAGGCATTCGCGCAGCCGGAGTTCGAGACGACGGCATGCGCCGTGCCCGTCGCTACGACATCCTTCGAGGCGTAGACCGGCGCTGCCGCGACCTGGTTCTGCGTGAACGTACCTGCGACAGCTGCCTCCTTCGCCGTATAGATGACAGCGACATCCGGGTTGCCGCTCTTCTTGATGCCAGCCTTGACGCCTGCTGCCTGGAATCCCTTCGGATACGTTACGCCTTTTTTCGCATTTTCTTCACTGAACATGTTACATGCCTCCCAAATATGGTTGTGGATTTCCCTGTGATGAGCGCCGCTTTCTCACGGATACATCGGCACGACATCAAGCGCGGTCTTCTCATCGAACCCACACGCGATGTTGAAATTCTGCACGGCCTGCCCGGCAGCGCCCTTGACGAGATTGTCGATGGCCGAGAGCGCGATCACGCGGTGCGTGCGTTCGTCGATGTGCCAGGCGAGATCGCAGAAATTCGAGCCGCGCACTTCCTTCGTCGACGGATAGCCGCCACGCCCGAGCAGGCGGATGAAGAACTCCTTGCTGTAGAGCTTCTCGTAGGCGGCATCAACGAGCTCCGGCGTCACGCCGTCGCGGAGATCGGCGTAACAGGTCGCGAGGATACCTCGCCCCATGGGCACGAGATGCGGCGTGAAGTTGATGCGCGTCTCTTCGTCCGAAAGGTCCGCGATGGCCTGCTCGATCTCCGGCGTATGCCTGTGATGCGCGACATTATAGGCGCGGAAGTTATCGTAGAGCTCGGGGAAATGGTTCGCCGGCTTCGGCGAGCGCCCCGCTCCTGTCACGCCGGATTTGGCATCGACGATGATGCTCTTCGTATCGATGAGATGCGACTTTGCAAGCGGCGCGAGCGCGAGGATGCTCGCCGTCGTGAAGCAGCCGGCATTGCCGATGATCTTGGCGGAACGCACCTCGTCTCGGTAGAGCTCGGCGAGCCCATAGACGCGCGGAGCCTCTGGATACGTGTGCGGCACGTGGTACCATGCCTCATAGACATCCGTATCGTCAAAGCGGAAATCGGCACCGAGGTCGATGATGCGCGTCGGCAGGTCCGCCAGCTGACGCGCCACCTCCATCGCGTGCCCGTGCGGCAGGCCGATGAAAAGGAAATCGCTGTCCTCGCCGATCGACCGGATCTGCTGCATGCTCTCGAGCGTCATGTCGTAGAGCCCTCGCAGATGCGGATAAAGCGCGGCGATCTTCTCGCCCGTATGGCTCTCCGAAGTGATGTGCACGACCTCTGCCTGCGGATGTCGATAGAGGATGCGCAGGAGCTCTGCGCCGGCATAGCCTGTTGCCCCCAAGACACTAACCTTCATTCTGCTCCCTCCTCGAGGCGGTCACAGCCGTCTCTTGAGAACGCACCGATGAGCTCACACGCCACTTCACACAGATTCGCTGCGTGCGCCTCCATCCGCGCTCCCTTGAATTTGATGTTTATAATTATACGACTTTTATGCATAAAAATGCAAGAACTTTTTTCTGTATGTCTTTCTTCCCACCGCCTATGCTATAATGGAGGGGATTCTTCCAAAGGAGCTTTGCGCATGAAAAAAAACAGTAGGCGCCGCTTGCGGCCGCTTCGTTTCCTCATCTTTCTCCTGGTCGTCTTCTTCCTCACTTTTTCGCTCTCCGGCGGCCTGAACATCTTTCTGCCGCGCACCTGGCAGGGCATCGGCGATTTCCTGCCGAAACCAGCTTACGTGCCGCCTGCAGGCCGCTCGGACGGAGACGGGGAAGCCGTCACAACTTGCGACCGGCTCGAACGCCTCATCTTCCTGCGCCGCGCCGTGAATGCCCACATACAGAAAGACAGCTACGTCCCCATCCAGAAGATGCCACCAGACCTGCTCCATGCCGTCATCGCCGTCGAGGATCGGCGGTTCTACGAGCATCATGGCATCGATCCCGAAGGCATTCTGCGCGCGTCACTCGTCAACCTCCAGTACGGCAGCATCGAGGAAGGAGCGAGCACCATCACGCAGCAGCTCGTGAAGAACCTCTTCCTCAGCCACGAACAGACGTTCGGCCGCAAGGCGGAGGAGCTGCTGCTCGCCCTCGACATGGAAGCAAACTACTCCAAGGACGAGATCCTCGAGCTCTACCTCAACACGATCTACTACGGCAGCGGCTACTACGGGATCGCCGCCGCCGCCGACGGCTATTTCGGCAAGGCACCGCAGGACATCGCCCTGCCAGAATCCGCCATGCTCGCCGGCATCCCCAACGCGCCCTCGGTCTACTCCCCCTACGAGGATTTCCTCATGGCGAAGAAGCGGCAGTTCATCGTGCTCGACGCCATGGTTGCCGCCGGCTACATCAGCGAGGACCTCGCAGAGGATGCCAAGATCAAGCCGCTCAAGCTCGCCCATACGAAGAAGTAGCCATCCCCAATGAAAAAGAGAGAGTCGCCTCTAACTCGAGGGACTCTCTCTTCTTTTATTTCTTCTTTTCTGCCTTGGTATCTTTCTTCTGCTGATCAGCGATCGAGCGCTCAAAGTTCTTGTAGAACTGCTCGCAGAGGGTCTGATACGTGCTCACGTCATCTTTATCGGAGCGGTTCGCCTGGATCTGATACGAGTAAAGGAGCTCGTTCGTGCCCGCCCGATAGACATCGAAAAAGAACGACGTGCGGCTGTCATTGGCGACCGTCAGCACGGCATAGGCGTCGGCGTACTTGCCAGCATTTTCCTTGAATACCTTTGCCGCCTTATGACGGTCCAGCGCCTTGATATCGACATTGCTGTCCGCCTTGATGCTCTCCGCCACCGTATCGTACGGAATCACGTACATGCGGGCGACCTTGCTCGACTCGCTCTCAATTTGGATGAGCTGATCCATCGTCGGTGCCAGCTTGTCCGCCTGCATGTAGAGCGGTTTCGCCAGGGCGAGGCGATGAATGCCCGTGATGTCTGCCCCATCGATCAGAGTCACTTTGTCTGCATTCGCGAACGCCACCTGCGTGCTGAAAATGACGAGGCAAAGAACCAGCGCCAGCTGAATGATCTTTTTCATGGATGTACCCCCTGCTTTCCTTTTGTCTTTGCCTCCTGCCGCCATCTCCCAGCTCGCAATATAGCGAACGCGGGAGAGTGCCGCACAAGGCGCCCGGCACAGTCGTGCCTGATAGAACTCAATCTCTAGACTATTTCTCTTCCGAAAGGGAAAATCCTGCTTCCTGACAAAAGTTTTTCTTTTGCAGGCGCTTGCTCAGCCGTGGGATGGATAGATCCGCGCAGCCAGCGCCTTTCCAGCAGCGGTCGCCGCAAGGCCGCCCTTCGCTGTCTCTTTGAGCGCATGCGGCATCATGCGGCCGATGGATGCCATCGCCTCGATGACATCATCGACGGGAATCACGGAGGTCACGCCCGCAAGGCTCATGTCCGCCGCGAGCATCGCGTGCACGGTGCAGAACCCGTTCCGCTTGACGCAAGGCACTTCGACGAGACCAGCGACGGGATCGCAAGCGAGGCCGAGCAGGTTCTTGATGGCCAGGGCACAGGCGTTGCCGATGGCGGGCGGCGTGCCGCCTGCGAGTTCGACGAGCGCCGCCGCAGCCATGCCGGCAGCCGTGCCGCACTCCGCCTGGCAGCCGCCCTCGGCGCCGGCGATCGAGGCGTTCCGATCAATGACCATGCCGATGCCCGCCGCCGTGAAGAGCGCGTCTACCACCGCCGCATCGGACACATGGCGCTGTGCACGTGCTGCGTAGAGCGCCGCTGGCAGGATGCCACAGCTGCCCGCTGTCGGACAGGCGACGATGCGCCCCATGACGGCATTGACTTCGCTGACGCCGACGGCATACGCCGCTGCCTGCAGGACGTGCGCTCCCAGCCATCCCTTCCCGGCGGAGGCGTAGAGTCTCTGCGCATCGCCTCCTGTGAGACCGCTCAGCGAGTGTTCCTCGTTCTCGATGCCGCGCTCGACGGCTGCCTGCATGACCTCCCAGTTCTTCGTCATCTCGTCGAGGAGCGACTGCCGCGACCGCTGCGCATCATGCATCTCGCGGGCGATGACGATCTCATGCACCGGCACATCCTTTTCCTCTGCGAGCCTGATGAGCTCGCCGACGGTATGAAAATCAATCATCCTGTCCTCCTAACCGATGGGCGGAATGCTGAACGCATTCTCGACATCACAGACTTCCCTGCACTCCTCGATGACTTCGTCGGCAGGAATATCGTCAAGTTCCATGATCATCATGGCGGTTTCCCCGCGATTCTTACGAGAAACGCGCATGAACGCGATATTGACCTCATAGCGCGAGAGCACCTGCGTCACCTGGGTGATGACGCCGGGACGGTCGCGATGGATCGTGATGAGCGCGGGATATGCCCCTGTGAGCTCGACCTCATAGCCGTCGATGTTCGTGACGAGGATGTTGCCGCCGCCGACGGAGGAGCCGCGCACGCGCACCACCCGCCCGGAGGCGCCCGTGAGCGCCAGGATCGCCGTATTGGGATGCGCCTGCTCGAGCTGGACCGGCTCGAAGCGATACTTCACGCCCCGCCGCGTCGCGATCTCGAGCGCCTCTCGAATGCGCTCATCGTCCGGCGCGAACCCGAGGATGCCCGCCACGAGCGCCTTGTCCGTGCCGTGTCCACGGTACGTCTGCGCGAATGAGCCATGCAGGAAGATCTCTGCTTTCACCGGCTCCTCACCAAGCACCTGACGCGCCATGAGTCCCAGCCGGACAGCCCCTGCCGTATGAGAACTCGACGGACCGATCATCACGGGCCCGACGATATCAAAGACACCATGCATAAAGTCCATACCACCTTTGGAGAGACAGGAAAAAGAGAGAGGCTCCCTCTGCATCGGAAGCCTCTTTGCCTGCCAATCGTATCAAATTCATTTCAGCAATCCGTGGCGGCGGAGCGCCGTCTTGAGTTTCTCGACATGTGCCGGCTCCATGGGGGAAAGCGGCATGCGCAGCGGCCCCGTCTCATAGCCGAGGAGATGCATAGCCGTCTTCGCCGGAATCGGATTGACCTCACAGAACAGCGCATCGATGAGATCGCAGTAATCAATCTGCATCTTCGCCGCCTCCTCGACCTTGCCCTCGAAGTAGAGAGCGCACATCCGATGCATATCCTGCGGTGCGACATTGGAAAGGACGGAAATCACACCCTTGCCACCCAGGGAGAGGATGGGGATGATCTGGTCGTCATTTCCGGAGTAGATCGTCAGCTGGTCACCGACGGCCGCGCGCAGGCGCAGGATCTTGGAGAGATCGCCGTTTGCCTCCTTGACCGCCGCGATGTTCGGATGCTGCGCGAGCTTCACATACGTCTCCGTCTGGATGCCAACGCCTGTGCGAGAGGGTACATCGTAGAGAATGATGGGGATGTTCACGCTGTCGGCAATGGCCGTGTAATGCGCCACGAGACCGTTCTGCGTGCACTTGTTGTAGTACGGCGTCACGACGAGCAGCGCATCTGCTCCCACGCTTTCTGCGTACTGCGAGAGCGAGATCGCGTAAGCCGTCTCGTTCGAGCCCGTACCGGCGATGACAGGGATGCGGCCGTGTACCCGCTCGCAGGCGAACTTGATCACGGCGCGATGCTCCTCATCCGTCATGGTTGCAGATTCGCCCGTCGTCCCAGTGATGACGATGGCATCCGTCCCTCCGGCGATCTGATCCTCGAGCACGCGTGCGAGCTCGTCGAAGTTGATCCCATCCTCCGTGAACGGCGTGATGAGAGCGACCGCCGCGCCCTGAAAAATCTCTTTTTTCACAAAAAGCCCTCCCTATCAGCTCCGCGCCATCTACTAGGAAAGCTGGGAGCACTTGCCGGTGACCCGCTTCTGGAAAGGAGAAACAGGTCAGCAAAGTTTTCTATCATTATTGCATGATGAACCCTGAAAGTCAATCCATCACATGGGTCAGATGGTCGAAGAGCGCCGCATTCTCCTGCACCTTCTCCTCACCGCCGAAGACGCAGATGGCATTCTCATGCATGCAGGCATCGACGAGCGGCGCGAGCGCGCGGATATCCTTCTGCCGCGTGCTGAGGATCTCGTCGCGCGACTGCTGGCGGTCCTCATAAGTGATGCCGCGCAGGTAGCATTCCGCTGCCGCCTCGCCCTTCATCTTCGCGGTCATCGGCAGATCGACGGCACTCATCGTGCCGATGATGGACTTGAGCATCTCGCGATCCGTCGCCTTGAAATTCCGCACGAACTCCGCCGTACCGTCGAAGACAGCGAGTGTCTCCTTCAAGTTCGGATCGCGATAGGAGCCGAAATAGAGCTGCCCGTCGCGGCGGAAGCGCGTGAACGCACCGTACGCACCGCCCTGCACGCGGATCTTCGTCCAGAAATAGCCGTAGCGCAGCAGCGTCTCGAGCACGCGCATCGCACCCGTATACGCAAATCCGAGCTGCTTGAAGTTCGCGCCCTTCCCGACATACTGCACCTGGCTGGCAGAGAGGAACGCATCATTCCGCTTCTTCAGCGGGAAATGATATGCCTCCTCCGGATAGTCCTGCGCGGGCAACGCTTGCAGGAATTGTCCGAGCTCCGCTTTCGCCGCCGGCGCGTCGGCGGCCGCGACGGTCAGGCTGACAGCGAGCCCCATCCCCCCGAAGAGGCGCGGTACGACGCGTGCCATCGCCTCCTGCATGCGGACCAGCGAAGCATCGAAATCCTTGAGGAAGGCTTTGACGAACTCATAGTACGGCAGCATCCCCTCATCCTCATAGGCGCCGGCCTTCGTGAAGTACGCGGCGAGACGAGAGGCGACAACATTATGGGCGCTGCGCTGCATGTTCATCTCGATGGAGACCTGCTCCTGCTCGAGCAGCTCCCTGAGGCGTTTCCCATCAGTGAAGCGACTCGTCAGGAGGATCTCCTCCAGCAGGGAAAAGAGTTCCGGCAGCTTGCGCGTCAGCGCCTTCGCTTTCACGCGGAACTTCGGCAGGAAGGTCTCCGGAGCGTCCTTGTACGTATAAGCGCCGAGATCATAGCTCAGTCCGCCCGTGTGAAGGTCTGTGAGATTGGCGAGCTCCATGTACGAATGCTTTTCCGTGTCGACACTGCCGAGCAGCGCGCAGAGCAAGTACGCATAGGGAAGATCCGCCTGCGCCACGCGCGACGCATCGAAATAGAACGTGAGGTAGACGATGCCGTTGGTCTCCACATCGCTCTCGAGCAGCTTCCTGCCCGCCAGCTCACCAAGGGAGAGCGGCAGCTCGTACGCTTTCCTGCGGATATCCTCGAGTTTCAGCACGGGGATCGTCGCCAGCGCTTCCGGCGTATCCGGCGTCTGCTGGCGCTGCTTGAGCGCCCGTGTCCCCTCGATGACATCCTTGATGTCCGCCGCGCTCATCGCGCGCTTCCGTGCCGCGAGCTCCTGCTGCATCGCCTGCTCCTTTGCCGCCGCGAGCGTCGTCGACGGTGCGAGCGTCAGCAGCGTCACATGGGGATTGTCAAGGAGATACGTCTTGATGAGCTGCTCGAAATAGCCGTCTTCGAGGCCTGCGCGAAGCTGCTGGAACGTCTTCTCATAAAAGAGGTAGTCCAAAGGATCCCCATCATAGAGCCAGCTCCTGAGGCAGCGGATATTGTAGATGAGCCCTTTCGGCGCCGAGCCGAAATCCGCCTCCCGTGCCTTGAACTCAAACCGGTTGAGTGACGCCTCCATGAGCGTGCGGTCGAGACCCTGTGTCGCAAGCGTGCGCAGCGTATCCATAACGGTGCGATAGAACGTCTCCTGCCGCTCGCCCTCCGAATTGTTGATGATGATGGAAAAGAACGGCTCCATGAGATCGGTCTCGAATTCAGAATCCACGTCTTTGCCAAGGTGTGCATCGACGAGTGCCTTGCGCAGCGGCGCCGCCTGCGAGCGCAGGAGGGCCTGCTCGAGGATGGCGAGCGCGAGCATTGTCTTCGCGTCCGCCGCTTTGCCGACCTTCCAGTTCAGGGAGAGGAAGGTCTTTTCCTTCGTGTCCTCATCGGCGCCCACGGGATACTGCTCCGTCAAGCGGCGCAGACCGGAAAAGGGCGGCTGCGCCTTGATCTGCGACGGCACGGGAATGCGATCGAACTGCGAGAGATATTCCCGGTCGAGGTAGCGCAGCTTCTCATCGATATCGAGATCGCCGTAGAGGTAGATATAGCTGTTGGACGGATGATAGTAGCGCGCGTGGAAATCGATGAATTTCTGCTGCGTCAGCTGCGGGATTGCCTGCGGATCGCCGCCCGACTCGTAGTGATACGTCGTATCGGGATAGAGGGAGGCCATGATCTTGCTCTCGAGCAGGTCATCTGGCGAGGAGAGTGCCCCTTTCATCTCGTTGTAGACGACGCCGCTATAGGTGAGCGGCGCCTCCGGACTCTCGATCTCGTAGTGCCAGCCCTCCTGCATGAGCACCTGCGGGTTTTCCCGCATCGCAGGATAGAAGACGGCATCGAGATAGACGTCCATGAGATTCTGGAAATCCTTGTCATTGCGACTCGCCACGGGATACATCGTCTTATCTGGGTACGTCATCGCGTTGAGGAACGTGTTGAGGCTGCCCTTGACGAGCTCGACGAACGGCTCCTTGAGCGGATACTTGCGCGAACCGCAGAGGGTCGAATGCTCGACGATATGCGCGACGCCCGTATCATCCGTCGGCGGCGTGCGGAACGTGATGGAAAAGACCTTGTTGTCATCCGTCGTCTTCAGATAGAGCAGACGCGCTCCGCTCTTCTCGTGCGTGAACTCATACGCCGTCACATCCGCCTCGGGAACTTCCGTTTCCCGCAGCAGGCGAAAGCCGTGACGAACTTCTTGTATCTTCATGGGAATTCCTCCTCGCTATCATTTCAAAACATCCCTATTATACCATACCATAATGGACGTGAACAAACTATACGCCGCCATACGCACACGAAGGCTACGAAACCGCTCCCCCAGTTCTTCCCAGAGCTTGTGCTCCTGTGGATTTTTGCATATGAAAAAGGCCAGCCCAACGGCTGACCTATGGTCGGGATGACAGGATTCGAACCTGCGGCCTCTTCGTCCCGAACGAAGCGCGCTACCAAACTGTGCCACATCCCGACAACGATGATTATTATACGCTATTTGCAAAAGAAAAGCAAGCATTTTTTCAAAACAGGAAACCGCGCACAGCCCCTGCGGGCCATGCGCGGTTTTTCCTGCGATATCTCAGCTAGCGGGCTTATTTGCCAGCGAGCTTTTTGTACGTGTTGTAGCGCGTCTCAGCATCATGCTGCGTCTTCTCGAAGAGCGCTTCCGCCGCCTCGGGGAAGCTGCGCTTGAGGTTGATGTAGCGGTTCTCTCCCATGAGGAACTCCTGGAACTTCGAGAAGTCCGGCTCCTTGGAATCGAGGCTGAACGGGTTCTTGTCCGTGCCGACGAGCGTCGGGTTGTAACGGAAGTTCGCCCAGTAGCCGCACTCGACGGCGAGCTTGCCTTCGAGCTGCGCGCAGCCCATGCCCTTGCGGATGCCGTGGTTGATGCACGGCGAATAGGCGATGATGAGCGACGGGCCATGGTATGCCTCTGCCTCAGAGATTGCCTTGAGCACCTGGTTGTGGTCAGCGCCCATATCGACCTGCGCGACGTAGACATAGCCATACGTCATCGCCATGCGGCCGAGGTCCTTTTTCTTCGTGCGCTTGCCAGATGCCGCGAACTGCGCGATGGCAGCCGCCGGCGTCGCCTTGGATGCCTGACCGCCTGTGTTGGAGTAGACCTCCGTATCGAAGACGAAGATGTTAACATCCTCGCCGGAGGCGAGCACGTGATCGACACCGCCGTAGCCGATATCGTAGGCCCAGCCGTCGCCGCCGAAGATCCACTGGGAACGCTTGACGAAGTAGTCCTTCTCCTCGTAGATCTTGTTGAGGAGCTCATCCGTTCCCTTTTCCGCTGCGAGAAGCGCGGCGAGCTTCTCAGCGCGGTCGCGCGTACCTTCGCCGAGGTCCATGTTGTCCTTCCAGTCCTTCATAGCAGCCTGGAGCTCTGCAGAGCCCTTGCCAGCCGTGAGGCGCGTGCGGCAGGCCTTCGTGCCGAGGAACATGCCGAGACCGAACTCCGCATTGTCCTCGAACAGGGAGTTCGCCCATGCCGGGCCCTGGCCCTTCTCGTTCTTCGTGTACGGCATCGCCGGCGCGCTACCGCCCCAGATGGACGAGCAGCCCGTCGCGTTCGCGACCATCATGCGGTCGCCAAAGAGCTGCGTGATGAGCTTCGCATACGGCGTCTCGCCGCAGCCGGCGCAAGCGCCAGAGAACTCAAAGAGCGGCTGCTCGAACTGCGAGCCGATAACCGTCGTCTTCTTGACCGGATTTTTCTTCGGCGCGACCTGCTTCGGGTCGACACCGTAATCGAAATACACCTGCTTCGCCTTGCCGGCATCATCGAGCGGCTTCATCTCGAGCGCTTTGACCGGGCAGACCTGCGCGCAGTTGCCGCAGCCGAGGCAGTCGAGCGTCGAGACGGCAATCGTCAGGTGCATGCCCTTCGCCACGCGGGAATTCGTCGACGGCATACCTTCCGGCGCCTTGGCGAGCTCCTCATCCGTCGTGAGCACGGGGCGGATGGCTGCATGCGGGCAGACGAACGAGCACTGGTTGCAGCCGATACATTTCTCCGCATCCCAGTTCGGCACATTGATCGCCGTGCCGCGCTTCTCATAAGCAGAGCCGCCGACCGGGAACGTGCCGTCTTCCATGCCGTCAGCAAACTTGGAGACAGCGAGCTTGTCGCCTTCCTGGCGGTTCATGACTTCCTGGATCTCCGAGATGAACGCCGGAACATCGCGCTCCTCCGCCGGCGCTTCCTCTGCCGTCTTCCATGTCTCAGGCACCGCGACCTTGTGCAGGGCATCGATGCCCTGGTCGATGGCGCCGTGGTTCATGTTGACGACCTTCTCGCCCTTCTTGCCGTAGGAGGTGACGACAGCCTCCTTGAGGTACTTGACCGCCGTATCGATGGGGATGATGTTCGCGAGTTTGAAGAACGCGGACTGCATGACCATATTGAAGCGGCCACCGAGCCCGAGGCCCTTGGCGATCTCGACGGCGTTGACCGTGTAGAACTCGATCTCGTTCTTCGCGATGAAGCGCTTCATCGCTGCCGGCAGATGCTTCGTGAGCTCCTCATCGCTCCAGACCGTATTGAGCAGGAATACTCCGTGCGGCTTGAGGCCGGCGAGCAGATCATACTGGTAGACGTACGACTGCTGCGAGCAGCTGATGAAGTCCGCCTTGTTGATGAGGTACGGGCTCGTGATCGGCTGCTTGCCGAAGCGGAGGTGACTCATCGTGATGCCGCCGGACTTCTTGGAATCATAGGCGAAGTACGCCTGCGCATACATATGATCTTGATGGCGCTCTTGTTCGCGCCGACCGTGCCGTCCGAGCCGAGGCCCCAGAACTTGCAGGCCGTCGTGCCCTCCGGCGTGAGGTCGACATCCGTGTGACTCGGCGTGAGGCTCGTATGCGTCACGTCGTCGTCAATGCCAAGCGTAAAGCCGTTCTTCGGCGCGTCCTTCGCGAGCTCATCGTAGACGGCGAAGATCTGATCCGGCGTCGTGTCCTTGCCGCCGAGGCCGTAGCGGCCGCCGACGATGACCGGATTGCGGTCAGAGCCGTAATACGCCGCCTTGACATCGAGGTACAGCGGCTCACCGATGGCTCCCGGCTCCTTCGTGCGGTCGAGGACAGCCACCTTCTCGACCGTTGCGGGCAGCTGCTGGAGGAAATGCTTGACAGAGAACGGGC
Organism: Dongibacter bovis; assembly: GCA_902763085.1. GTDB lineage: Bacteria > Bacillota > Negativicutes > Selenomonadales > Selenomonadaceae > Selenomonas_C. The sequence continues at coordinate 49,536 of CACWQW010000022.1, read as the reverse complement.
GATAGAGATGAACGTTCAGGAGGCCGACCTTCTCGCCGTTCTTGTTCAGGTAGTCTGCGACCTCCTCTGCCGTCTGGCAGACAGACCCCATCGCGATGATGACGCGGTCCGCATCCGGAGCACCGTAGTAATCGAAGAGATGATGCTCACGGCCCGTGATCTTCGCCATCTGTGCCATCGCTTCCTCGACGAGCTCCGGCAGGGCGTCGTAATAACGGTTGACGGACTCGCGCTCCTGGAAGTAGATATCCGGGTTCTGTGCCGTGCCGCGGATGACGGGATGATCCGGATTGAGGGCGCTGCGACGGAACTTCTTGACGGCATCCCAGTCGAGGATCTTGCCGAGGTCATCGTAATCCACCATCTCGATTTTCTGGATCTCATGGGACGTGCGGAACCCGTCAAAGAAATTGATGAACGGCACGCGCCCCTTGATCGCGACGAGATGCGCCACGGCAGAGAGGTCCATGACCTCCTGCACGCTCGCCTCCGCGAGCATCGCGCAACCAGCCTGGCGCGCCGCCATGACATCCTGATGGTCGCCGAAGATATTCAGCGTGGACGTCGCGAGCGCACGCGCCGAGACATGGAATACACCGGGGAGCAGCTCACCGGAAATCTTGTAGAGATTCGGGATCATCAGCAGGAAGCCCTGCGACGCCGTGTACGTCGTCGTCAGCGCGCCCGCCTGCAATGAGCCATGCACAGCGCCGGCAGCACCGCCTTCCGACTCCATCTCGATGACGCGAACCGTCTCGCCGAACAGGTTCTTCTTGCCATGTGCGGCCATCTCATCCACATGCTCCGCCATCGGCGAGGACGGCGTAATCGGATAGATCGCAGCGACATCCGTAAACGCATAGGAGATGTAGGCGGCAGCCGTGTTGCCGTCCATGGTTTTCATCTTTTTGCTCATGTTAAAGCTCCCCTCTATTGGTTCGTTGGAAAGACTGGGTATACAATATACCCGAATTATATTTTACATGCCGCTTTCGCGAATGTAAAGGACAGATTACCCTGCTCAGCAGGTTTTCTCCCCCGCCTGCTTCGCTCCCTCTCTGCTGTGGCGGTAGCCGTAGAGGAAATAGATCAAGAGGCCCAGCGCGCTCCAAATCCAGAAACGCTCCCACGTCATGGATGAGAGATTGTACATGATATAGCCGCAGCTCACGACCGCGAGCAGGCTCATGACATAGACAGCCGGGCAGCGGAAAGGACGCCGCGCCCTCGGATACCGGCGGCGCATGACGACGACGCCGACAGCGGAAACGATGAAGGCGAAGAGCGTCCCCACGCTGCACATCTCCGCGACGACATGGATCGGCGTAAAACCGGAGATGAGCGCGACCCCGATGCCCACGATGAGCGTGATGCGGTGCGGCGTCGCATAGCGCGGATGGATCTTGCAGACCAACTGCGGGATCAGACCGTCGCGGCTCATGGCGAAAAACGCCCGCGTCTGTGCGTACATCATGACGAGCAGCACCGTCGTGAGTCCGGCGATGGCCCCCGTCCCGACGAGCGCCGAGCCGAAGCGATAGCCGAGCGCACGCAGCACATACGCGACAGGCTCGGCGTTATCGAGCTCGGCGTAGGGAACGTTGCCCGTCATGACCGCCGTGACGCCGACATAGAGCAGCGTGCAGATGATGAGGGAAGCGATGATGCCGATCGGCATGTCACGCGCGGGATTCTTCGTCTCCTCCGCCGCCGTCGCCACCGAGTCCACGCCGAGATAGGCAAAGAAGATGACTGCGGCACCGGCGGAGACGCCCGCCCAGCCGAACGGCAGGAACGGCTCCCAGTTCGCCGCGTTCACCGACGGCGCCGCGAGGAAGAGGAAGATGAAGATGGCGAGCAGCTTGACGGCGACGAGCGCCTTGTTGACCGCGACGCTCTCGTGCACGCCGCGGACGAGCAGCGCGGAGAGGAAGAGCGTGATGAGCACGGCCGGCAGATTCACGATGCCGCCATCCGCGGGGACCGCGGTATACGCGAGCGGCAGATCGAGCCCCGCCGTCTTGAGCAGGCCGACGACATAAGCGGACCAGCCGCCCGCCACGGCCGAAGCGCCGACGGAATACTCGAGCACGAGATTCCATCCGACGAGCCAGGCCAGGAGCTCGCCCACCGACGTATAAGCGTAGGCATAAGCACTCCCCGCCACCGGCACCATCGACGCGAGCTCCGAATACGTCATGCTCACGAAACCGCAGGTCACCGAGGCAATCAGAAAGGAAAGCATGAGCGCAGGGCCCGCATATTTCGCCGCCGCGACCCCTGTCAAGACGAAGATCCCCGTGCCGACGATGACGCCAACGCCGAGCAAGGTCACATCCAGCGCTCCCATCGTGCGCCGCAGATGTGATGCTGCGGCATCTGTCTGATATTCCTCAATGCTTTTTGTACGCAGGAAATTCAACCGTACACCCTCCCCATAGGATTGCTTTACAAGCATACATTCTATCATATTTCGGTATAAATAAAAAGCATTTGCACGAAAAAAAGACTGCCGCGTCAATCGTGGCAGTCCCGTGCGCGACGCGCCTCATAGAGGCTTCGCCGCAGTTCATTGTACGCGTCAAGGGAAAGTAGGACCACATCCCTGCCGTTCTTCCGCTCGATGAGGAAGGTCTCGCCCTCCTCAGCAGCGCGATCGGCAATGAGCGTAAACTCCTCCAAAAAACTTCCCGATGGTACGGCTTCCATCCGCCGCCTCCTCTCAGAACATATCCCGCCGCCAGAGCACATAGGCGGACGTGATGGAAATCACCACCGCGATGATCATGATGTAAGCGAACCCGAGCGGATTCTCCGCGAACGGCACGGGGACATTCATGCCGAAGAAACTCGACACGACCGTCGGGATTGCGACGATGATCGTCATCGCCGCGAGGAATTTCATCACGAGGTTCTGGTTGTTGGAAATAATAGAAGAAAACGTATCGGCGAGACGGGCGAGGATCTTGCTGTACATCTCGACCATCTCGCGTGCCTGCTTGTTCTCGATGATGACGTCCTCGAGCAGGTCCTCATCCTCCTCGTACGTCTTGAGGATGGGCTGCAGGTTCTGGTTGTTGCGCATGCGCGTGAGCTTGTCGAGCACGGCGCCGTTCGAGCGGATCGCCGCATTGAAATACGTGAGGCCCTTTTGCAGCGTCAGCAGACGCAGGATCTCGCTGTTCTTCATATCATGGCGCAGCTGATCCTCGATCTCATCCGAGATCTTGGAGATCTGACGCAGATAGCGCAGGAAATACGTCGCAGATTTATAGAGGATCTGGAAGAGGAACCGCGTCTTCTTATAGGTACGGAAAAGCTTTGCCGTGCGCTCGTTGAACTCCATCATCACGGGCGTCTCCTCCAGGCAGACCGTGATGATGTACTCCTCCGTCACGATGATGGCGAGCGGCAGGGCATCATAGCTGTCGCGGTCACGGCAGACAGGCACGTTCGTCAGGACCATGACGGAATCGTCTTCGACATCCGTATGGGAGCGCTCCTCATCGTCGAGCGCCGACCGCAGGAAATCCGGGTCGACCTCCGTGAGATTGCTCACGACCTTCAGCTCGTAGGGCGTCGGATCGATGATATTGATCCAGGCGCCCTTCTCGAGCGTCTTCAGCGTGAGCTCCACGAGCGGACCGCTCTCCATTGATTTGTAGATTTTCAGCATGGATGGCTGTCTCCTTTCGGTCAGGGAAACGCCCGCCATGCACACGTGCCGTCAGACGGCACCGAGGACAGGACGCCTCCCCCGTATTCTCTTTTGGCATCGTTTGGGCTCTGCTGAGCTAGGGTGGTCGTCCATGTTCCTCACCATCCTTGTAGTTGAGATTTTTATCCGAACCTCATTTTATACCGCTGATTTCCCTTTGTCCAGCTCGGAAGAAAGAATTTTATAGCCGCGACGAAAGGCCGTACATCGTATCGAGCAGTCGCTTACCGCTTTCCGTTTGGAAGCACTTTTCCCGGAACGCGGCAATCGCCTGGGGAGAAAGAGCGTCCTCATACGCGTTGACGAGGAAATCCGCCTCGATGAGGATCTGATAGTCCGGCCCGTCGACTTCACCGTACGTATGATGATGGGCGATGAGATAACAGACGCGCTCGATGCGATGTTCTGGGCAACCGATCCGCTCGAGCAGGGCCCGCGCCGGTGCCGGCCCCTCGATTTCCTGATACTTCCCCGCAGCGCTGCCGTATTTCTCCTCTGCCGCGTGGATGCCGATATCGTGCAAGATCGCTGCTGTCTCGAGCGTCTCGAGCATCTCTTCCGGCAGCTGTTCCGCGCGGCCGATCAGCCCCGCGTAGAGATACACTTTGAGGAAATGCTGAATGCGCCGCGCATCCCCTGCATCGTAGTCTATCATTTCTTTCAAGACGAGATCCATATCCATCCCGATCACTCCTTTCGCATTTTTCTAGTATAGCATAAATCCGTCGGGGGGCAAGCGCACTCCAAGACATCCGTCCCTGCGCACTGCTCGCGATTTACGAAATAACATAGAATTTACAAAGGCATAACAGGCACAGCCGAATCCCATGGTAGGGTAAAAACAGGTTTTGTGTATTCCTAATATCTGAGCATGTAGGAGGTCTTCCAAACTATGAAGTTCTGCAAGAGCAAGAAACGCATCACCGCTTATGTCCTGCTCGCACTCTGTGCGGCCACGACGGCGTATGCCGCGACCGAGCACTGGAACGATGCATCGCTGACGCCGCAGGCCGTCGTCGCGACGCAGGCCGGCGACCAGAACTGGGAACAGTGGAAATCCAGCTGGGAAACGATCAAGACGGATTTCGAGCAGGTTTCCCTCGCCCCGGGCAAAGATGCCTCCCAGATGAATCTCGCCTGGTACTCCAAGGAACAGGCGAAGAACGCCGAAGTGCGCATCTCGACGCATGAGGATATGTCGGGCGCCTCGGAGTTCCGCGGCACGTCCAAGGAAGGCACGGTCGTCGCCGGCACGCAGTACTATACGAACAAAGTGACGGTGCGCAGCCTCAAGCCGGACACGACGTACTACTATCAGGTGAAGGTCAACGGTGACTGGAAACCGGTCGAGTCATTTAAGACGGGCAACCCGGATGACTTCTCGTTCATGTATGTCGGCGATCCGCAGATCGGCGCTTCCAAGGGACAGACCTCGTCCGAGGGCAATAAGCAGGACGGCGAGCTCGCCGCCCGCAACGATGCCTACAACTGGAACAAGACGCTCAACAGCGCGCTCGCGCAGCATCCGGAGATCAACTTCCTCGTCTCCCCCGGCGATCAGATCAACGAGCCGGCTGAGGACCAGTCCGATAAGAAGATCCAGCTCCAGGAGATGCAGTATGCGGGCTATCTTTCCGCCAAGGCTCTGCGCAGCCTGCCGGAGGCCACGAGCATCGGCAACCACGACAGCATGACGGTCGGCTATCAGAACCACTTCAACGTGCCGAATCCGTTCACGGAGGAAGCGACGCCGACGGCTGCCGGCCACGGCTACTTCTACACGTACGGCAACGCGCTCTTCATCGTCATCAACGCAAACAACTACAACGCGGCAGACCATGAAGCGCTCATCAAGAAAGCCATCAAGGCGAACCCGAAGACGAAATGGCGCATCGTCGTCATGCATCAGGACATCTACGGCTCTGGCCTCGATCACTCCGACTCCGACGGCATCCTCATGCGCACGCAGCTCACGCCGATCTACGACGCGAACAAGATCGACGTCGTCCTGCAGGGGCATGACCACACGTACGCGCGCACGTACCAGATCTCAAGCGACGGCAAGCAGCACGCAGACTTCGCGGAGTACAAGGGTGAAGGCCAGGTCGGTCAGCATCATAACGTCTTGGACGCAGCGCTCAAGGACAGCGCGACGAAGTCCAGCTATGTGAGCCAGAACCTCTGCTACACGATTGCCGACATGAAGCAGGGCACGCTCGTGAACCCGAAGGGTGTCTTCTACATGTCCTCGAACTCGGCGACGGGCTCGAAGTTCTACCAGCTCATCCCGCAGCAGCAGGACTATGTCGCAGCGCGCAGCCAGAGCTGGCGCCCGACGTACTCCGTCATCCACATCACGAAAGATTCCTTCAGTATTGACACGTACGACGCGGAGACGGGAAGCCCCATCGATGAGACGTATCGCATCATCAAGAACTGACGGTCTTTCCCTTCCTCTTACTCTTTTTGCTCTTTGAAACTGCTGCCCGTGCGTGCGCGGGCAGCAGTTTCCTTATAAGAATGAATGCGCCGCTTTGCCTTGCCAGCAACGAGCGGCCCATCCGAAAGGTTGAGAATCCCTATGCAATCTATTTTCAAGCGTTTCGGCGCCGCGCTGCTGCTCGTCGCTCTGCTCGCCTTCCTCTTCCACCTCAACGACGTCGAGAAACCACAGCTCGTCAACACGCAGGGGCGCAGCTTCGAGCGCGCGACGGTCACGGAGATCCTGCGGGATAACCTGCAGGAGAACGGCAGCCGCATCGGCGATCAGATCGTGCGCCTGCAGTTCGCAGACGGCACCGCAGCCGAGGCGAACTGCCCGAACGGCCTGCTCTTCGGTACGGTCTGCCAGCCGGGCATGACGGTCATCGCCATGCGGAGCCAGGCGGGTACCCTCTCCTCCTGCACGGTCTATAGCTATGACCGCATGAAGGCCGTCCTCGGTTTCCTGCTCTTCTTCTGCGCGCTGCTCATCCTCGTCGGCGGCAGCAAGGGGCTGAAATCCGTACTCGCGCTCTTCCTGACGTTCGCGAGTTTCCTTTTCTTCTTCTTCCCGCTGCTCATGTACGGCATCGCACCGATCATCGCTGCGGTCATCACGGCGACGATCATCCTCGCGCTCACGGTCTGGCTCATCTGCGGGCAGACGAAAAAAGCCCTCGCCGCCGGCATCGCCTCGTTCGGCGGTGTCCTGGCAGCAGGGCTTTCAGCGGAAATCTTCGGTGCAACAGCGCACCTTTCCGGCTACAATGTCACGAACATCGAGGCACTGCTCTTCGTCGCGCAGAATACGCGCATCGACGTCGGCGGCCTGCTGTTCGCGGGCATCCTTTTCGCGAGCCTCGGCGCCGTGCTCGACATCTCGATGGATGTCTCGGCGGCAGTCACCGAGGTGGCGGAGGCGCACCCCGCCTCCCGGCGGGAGCTCTTCGCGAGCGGCATGCGCGTCGGACAGGATGTCATGGGCACGATGGCGGCGACGCTCATCCTCGCCGTCTTCGGCGGTTCCCTCGGCACCTGGGTACTCGACTATGTCTACGATCTGCCGCTCCTCCAGCTCGTGAATTCCAACGGGCTCGATATCGTCATCATGCAGGGTCTCTGCGGCGGCATCGGCGTCATCCTCACCGTGCCGCTCGCCGCATTCAGCGCTGCGCGGCTGCTTTCTCGTAAAGCGCCTGGAGCTCCTCGCCCGTGAACGCGTACCGCTCGCCGCAGAAATGGCAGACGACCTCCGCCTTGCCGTCCTCGACGAGCGACTTGAGGTCATTGAGGCCGAGACTCAGCAGCACCTCGCTGATGCGCTGCTTGGAGCAGGTGCAGCGAAAGGCGAGCTCCGTCGTCGTGAGGTAATCAACAGCGAAGCCACGCAGGAGCTCCGCGATGATCCCCTTCGCGTCGAGCCCTTGCTCGACCATGTGGGAGACGGACTGCACGCGGCTGAGGTTCTCCTCGAGCCGCCCGATGGTCTCCTCCGTCGCGTCTGGCAGCGGCTGGAGCAGGAACCCGCCCGCACCGATGCAGTGGAACTGCGGATCGATCAGCACTCCGAGGCCGACGCTCGAAGGCGTCTGCTCGGAGTCATAGAGATACTTCGTGAGGTCGTCGGCAATCTCGCCATCCGTGAGCGGCGTGCTCCCCATCACGGGATTGCGCAGTCCCGTGAAGCGCGTGACCGTCACCATGCCATCCGTGCCGACACCACCGCCGACATCGATCTTTCCTTTCGCGTTCAGCGGCAGGTTGACGTGCGGGTCGCCGACGGCACCGCGCACGAATCCCTCCGGCACGGCATCTGCCGTTACTTTCCCGAGGGGGCCGTGACCATCGAATGTGATGGTCACGGCCTCTTTGTTCTTGAGGTTCGCCGCGAAGAGCAGTGCTCCCGTCATCGTCCGTCCGAGCGCCGCCGCCGCTACCGGATAGCAGTCGTGGCGTCGGATGGCCTCATTTACGAGGTCGGTCGTCACGGCGGCGTAGACGCGCACGCCGTCCGCCACCGCCTTTACGAGATGATCCTTCATATTGCTTTTCTTCCTTTCTAAGCGCGCTGCACACGCGAAAAAAACTGCCCCATCCAAACGCAGCGCAGGAGGATGGGACAGCCATCATCATATCATCTGAAATCACAGCTTGTGCTCGGCGAGGCAAGCGCCCGTCTTGAGCTCAAGAATGCGAATGATACCATCCTCGAGCACAGCGATGGTATTCTTGCCATCCTCGCGCTTGGAGAGTGCCGCGGAGCCCGGATTGAGGAACACCGTCTGACCGCGCTTCTCAAGGACGGTCGTATGGATGTGCCCGCTGATAAAGAGATCCGCCCGGAGGTGCCGCGCGAGCTGATCCTTCGCAGCATCCGTCATCACGGCGTCTCCATGCGTGACGATGATGCGCAGTCCCTCGTAGACGACATACGCATACGGTGCGAGTATCGGGAGCTCGATACAGCTCGCGTCGACGTCGGAGTCACAGTTCCCCTTCGCGATGACAACAGGCACCGGGCAGCTGTTGATGCGGCTGACGAGCCCCGCGGGATTGTAGTCCGCCTTGCGCGGGTTGCGCGGCCCGTGGTAGAGCACATCGCCCGCATGAAGGATCATGTCCGCATCCTGGAAGTATTTCTCATAGGCGTCTGCCCAGGCCATTTCGTGGCCGTGCGTATCGCTGATGATGCCGATCTTCATAGTCCGCGCCTCGCTCTCAACCGATTTTTCTCAGGAGGTTCGCCATCTCCATCGCCGCCATCGCGCCGTCGACGCCCTTGTTGCCCGCCTTCGTGCCCGCGCGCTCGATGGCCTGCTCGATGTTCTCCGTCGTCACGACGCTGAAGATCGTCGGCACGCCCGTCGTCAGACCGACCTGCGCAACCCCTTTCGATACCTCGTTGCACACGTAATCGTAGTGCGTCGTCGAGCCGCGGATGACGGCGCCGAGGCAGATGACGGCGTCATACTTGCCGCTCGCGGCGAGCTTCTTCGCCACGAGCGGGATCTCGAACGCGCCCGGCACCCAGGCGACGTCGATATCCTCATCCGCCGCCTCATGGCGGTGGAGCGTATCGAGCGCACCACTCAGGAGCTTGCTCGTGATGAACTCATTGAACCGTGCGACCACGATGCCGAATTTCAGGCCCTTGCCTGTCACATACCCTTCCATAACGTTTGCCATTGGAATCTCCTCCTCACAGGCGGGAGTGCCGCTCCCGCGCATCTTTCGTTCACTGTCCTATACCAGCCGCTACTGCGCTCAGAGCTTTTCCTCCTCGAGCAGATGGCCCATCTTCACCTTCTTGACGGTCAGATAGCGCTTGTCGAACTTGTTCGCACGGACCTGCAGCGGCACGCGCTCGACGATCTCGAGTCCGTAGCCCTCGAGGCCCGCGCGCTTGGCGGGGTTGTTCGTCATGAGGCGAATGCTCGTGAGCCCGAGGTCCGCGAGGATCTGCGCGCCGATGCCGTAGTCGCGCAGGTCGGGAGCGAAGCCAAGCTCGACATTCGCCTCGACGGTGTCCGCGCCCTTGTCCTGCAGCTCATAGGCACGCATCTTGTTCGCGAGGCCGATGCCGCGTCCCTCCTGGCGCATGTAGAGCACGACGCCCTCACCCTCGGCCTCGATCTTCTTGAGCGCAAGCGCGAGCTGATCGCCGCAGTCACAGCGCAGCGAGCCGAGCGCATCGCCCGTGAGGCATTCGGAATGGACGCGCACGAGCACGTTCTTCTTGCCGCGCACATCGCCTTTGACGATGGCGAGGTCGCACTTGTTATTGAGCTCGTTCTCATACGCATGGATGCGGAAATGACCGTATTTGCTCGGGAAGTCGACGTCCGCGACCTCCTTGACGAAATTCTCCGTGCGCTTGCGGTACTCGATGAGCGACTTGACCGTGATGATGTGGAGCCCGTGCTTTGCCGCGAACTCCTTGAGGCGCGGCGTGCGCATCATGTGCCCGTCGTCATCCATGATCTCGCAGCAAAGCCCGAGGGGCGCGAGGCCCGCAAGGCGCGCGAGGTCCGTCGTCGTCTCCGTGTGCCCTGCGCGGCGCAGCACGCCGCCCTCGACGGAGCGGAGCGGGAACATGTGCCCGGGGCGCCGCAGGCTCGCCGGCTTTGCCTGCGGGTCGAGCAGCGTCTTCACCGTCTGGCAACGTTCGAAGGCCGAGATGCCCGTCTCCGTGTCATAGGCATCGACGGAGACCGTGAACGCCGTCTCGTGGTTGTCCGTGTTGTTCGTCACCATCGGCGGGATATCGAGCGCGTCGAGGCGCGCGCCTTCCATCGGCGTGCAGATGAGCCCCTTGGCGTACTTCGCCATGAAATTGATGGCTTCCGGCGTGACTTTCTCGCCCGCGATGATGAGATCGCCCTCGTTCTCCCGGTCCTCATCATCGACGACGACGACCATCTTGCCTTCCCTGATATCCGAAATGGCCTCTTCGACCGTTGCAAAATCCGACATGATATTCCCTCCTCAAAATCCATAGCGTGCGAGAAACGCCGGCGTGATGCCAGGTGTCTCCTCTGCAGCCTTCATCTCTCCGCGCTCATTCCCGCGCATGAGCTTTTCCACATACTTGCCGATGATATCCGTCTCGATGTTCAGCCGGCTGCCCGTGTGCTTGGCACGCAAGTTCGTCACGTCGCGCGTATGCGGGATCAGCGAGACGGTGAACGTCTCCTTCGTGACCGCAGCGACCGTGAGGCTGATGCCGTCGAGCGCCACGGAGCCCTTCTCGACGATGCCGCGCAGGAGCGCGGGCGCCGCGGCGACCGTGAGCAGGAGCGCATTACCCTCCTGCCGGAGGGCCGCCACCGTGCCCACGCCGTCGATATGTCCGCTCACGATATGTCCCCCGAGCCGCGAGGCGAGCGTGAGCGCGCGCTCGAGGTTCACGAGGCTCCCCTTGCGCAGCTCGGAAAACGAGGTGCGGCGCACGGTCTCCGGCATCACATCCGCCTCAAAATAATGGGCGTCAAAGGCCGTGACCGTGAGGCAGACGCCATTCACGGCAATGCTGTCGCCGAGATGCACGTCTGAGAGCACGCCCGCGGCGTCGATGGCGAGCGTGCCGCCGCCGATGCGGCGGACGGTGCCGACCTCTTCAATGATCCCCGTAAACAATGTCTCACCTCATTTCCTGACATAGCCGGTGAGCAGTATGTCTTCGCCAATCGTCTCCGCCGTAAGCCCCGTGAGCTGCACGGCATCGGCGAGCCTTTCCCTGCCCACGCCCTCGACGGGCGTCAGCGCGTCCCTGCCGCCGATGATCTTGGGCGCGATGAACGCGTAGACCTTGTCGACGAGACCCGCCTGGAGCAGCGCGTCGTTCACGCGCCCCCCGCCCTCGACGAGGAGAGAGGAAACCTCCCGGCCACCGAGCGTCCGCAGAAGCTCTACGGCATCGACGCGCGGCCCCGCGCCGCAGACGAGGACCTCCGTGCCTGCCTGACGCAGCGCCTCGACGCGCGCCTTCGGGGCCTGCTCTGTCACGGCGATGAGCGTCTTGGCCGCTCCATCCGTGAGGAGCTTCGCCGAGAGCGGCGTGCGCGCCTCGCTGTCGAGGACGATGCGCAGCGGATTCCTCCCCTGCCGATCCGGCAGGCGCGTCGTGAGACTCGGATCATCGTGCAGCACCGTGCCGATGCCGACGAGGATGGCGTCGCACCGATCCCGGAGCTCATGGACGCGCAGGCGGGATGCCTCTCCCGTGATCCACTGGGAATCACCCGCAGACGTCGCGATCTTGCCGTCGAGCGTCATCGCCGTCTTGAGCACGACGAACGGCATCCCCGTCGTGATCCAGTGCAGGAACACCTCATTGAGGCGCGCTGCCTCGTCTGCAAGCACGCCGCAGCGCACCTCGATGCCCGCTTCGCGGAGCATGGAGAGCCCCCTGCCCGCGACCTTCGGATTGGGATCTTGCATAGCGACGACGACGCGCGCGATGCCCGCCTCCGCCACAGCCTTTGCACAAGGGCCCGTACGCCCGTAGTGGGAGCACGGCTCGAGCGTCACGTAGAGCGTCGCCCCGCGGGCGAGGTCGCCCGCCATGCGGAGCGCGTGGATCTCGGCGTGCGGCGTCCCGGCCTTTCGATGCCATCCCTCCGCGATGATGCGGCCGTCGCGCACGATGACGGCACCGACGAGCGGATTCGGGCTCGTGCGCCCTTCCGCATTCCGCGCGATGCGCAGCGCCTCGCGCATGAAATCTTCATCTGTCAATCTCATCACCTCACATCGTTTTTGCTGAAAACTGATTGTCTTCCGATGGAATAGGCACTGAGAAAGCAAAAAAGCCACGGAGAAAACTCTCTCCGTGGCAAATCTTCGCGAAAAAATCACGACATTCTTTTCTCATCCAGACTATACTGTCGGCTCCGGAGTTTCACCGAATCATGCCCCAGGGGGCTCGCGGGCTGTACCGCCGGTGGGGAATCGCACCCCGCCCTAAAGAGATGTCCTATTCACGCCCTCAAGTATAACACGTGAGGAAGCATCTGTCCACCCCTCGCCGCGCAGCAATGGCGAACGCGCCCTGCCCAGGCAGTAGCGACGTCACTCCTCCCCGAGGATGCGCACCTCAGGATGCAGCTCGACGCCATGTGCCTCCTTGACGCGCCGCTGTACCTCGCGGATGAGCTGCAGCACGTCCGCCGCCGTCGCCGTCCCCGTGTTGACGACGAATCCTGCGTGTTTCAGCGAGACCTGGGCACCGCCGACCGTGAGCCCCTTGAGGCCCGTCTCCTGGATCAGTGTGCCCGCGTAGTAGCCTGTCGGGCGCTTGAACGTGCTGCCGGCGCTCGGCATCTCGAGCGGCTGCTTCGCCTCGCGCCGCGCCGTGAAATCCGCGATGCGCGCCTCGATGTCGCGGCGGTCGCCGTGCGCCAGGGACAGCGTGACCTCGCAGATCGCCTCACCGTTCCTCTGATAGACGCTCTGACGATAGCCGAGATCGAGCGCAGCGGCCTGACGCTCCTGGCTGCTCCCCTCCCTGGTAACGGAGCGCACGGACGCGACGACATCTTTCATCTCCCCGCCGTAGGCCCCAGCGTTCATGAAGACGGCACCGCCGATGCTGCCGGGGATGCCGCAGGCGAACTCGAGCCCCGTGAGCCCGGCGTCCGCCGCGGCTGCCGAGACGTCTTTGAGCAGCGCCCCGGCGCCGACGACGATACGTTCCCCCTCCACGCGGATGGAGGACATCGGGTGATTGAACTTCACGACCGCCCCGCGGATGCCTCGATCGAGCACGAGGACGTTCGAGCCGTTGCCGAGGATCGTCAGCGGGATCTCGTAGCGCGCGATGAGTCGCAGGATGTGCGCCGCCTGCTCCACGTCAGCGGGGAATATCAGGTAGTCGGCATTGCCGCCGATCTTGAACGTCGTATGCTCCTTCATGGGCTCGTGCAGCAGCACCTGCTCCGGCTGCAGGAAGCCATGCAGGTCCTTCACAAAGGCTTCATTGATCTCACACATGTGCATCCTCCTCAGATATGCAGACCGGGACCGTCCTCAGCCAGCCGCAGGAACCCTTGCTGCCGCAGGGCTTCATAGGCGACGATGGCAACGGAATTCGAAAGATTCAGCGAGCGCGCCTCGCGGATCATCGGGATGCGCACGGCGTGGTCCCAGTGCTCCTGAAGGAGCGTCTCCGGCAGTCCCGCCGTCTCCTTGCCGAAGACGAGCAGCGCATCCTCTGGATAGGCAACCTCCGTATAGGAACGCGGCGCCTTCGTCGAAAGGAAATAGAACGGATGGCCGTGGTACATCGCCGCGACCTCCTGGAAATTCTCATGGTAATGGACGCGGACCAGATGCCAATAATCAAGCCCTGCCCGCTTCAGATACTTGTCATCCGTCGAGAAGCCCAGCGGCTTGACGAGATGAAGGTCGATGCCCGTCGCCGCGCAGAGCCGCGCGATGTTGCCCGTGTTGCCCGGGATCTCAGGCTCCACCAATACGATATGCAAAAGAACAGCCCCCTGCCGATGCAAATGTTGAGGAAATCACGCTCACCGATTCAGCGCTTCCTCATAACTGATCCATCATCCGATGCGTCTGCGGAATCACGCGCACATCCCTGAGTCGCTTCGCCGCGAACGATTGCGCTGCGAGCATCCGCTCCGGCGCGATGGCGACGCAGCCACCAAACGGCGTGACCGGCTGCAGGACGAGCAGTGTGTCCGGCGCACACGCACCGATAAGGCGGATGGCCGCCTCGAATTCCTCTCGCGTCGTCTCCGCGGAGAGAACCATCTTCAGATAGAGGTCCTTGCGGCGAGCGACGGCGAGGAACCGTCGATGCTCCTCCCAGACAGGACGAGAGAGCACGCTCGGCAGCTTGATATCCATGCTGATGATATCGACATCCTCGATGATCTCTTCGAGCTGCGGCACGCACGTGCCGTTCGTCTCGAGGAAGAACGGCACAGCGAGCAGCGGCCGCAGGGCGTGGATGAACTCTGCCTGCAGGAGCGGCTCGCCCCCTGTGAAGCTCACCGCCTGATGCGGCGTCTCGGCGAGCAGGCGGTTGATCTCCTCCGCCGCCTGCATCGGCGTCAGCGGATTCTCTCGCTCGTAGAACGACTGCGAGCCAGCCTGACGCTCGATCCGGCAGTGCGGATGCGCGCCGGGGGCGTTCTCCGTATCGCAGTAGCGGCAGGCGAGATTGCACCCCTCGAAGCGCACGAAAACCTGGCGACAGCCGACGTACTTGCCCTCGCCCTGAACGGAGGAGAATATTTCAATGATGCTTCGCTGCAAGCCCTTTTCCTCCCATCACCTATCGTCGTCCTCATCCGGCGCATACGTCACGGACGACTTCGGCGACTCCCAGACCGTGACGGCCGCGAGGCGCACCGCCTTTGCAGCGGCAAGCGGCTCCCGCGCCGCGAGCTCCTCATAGATCACGCGTGCGAGGTGCTCTGCTGTCGGATGGATGCCCTCTGAGAACGGTGCGAGCTCATTGAGATAGCGATGATCGAAGCGGTCGAGCACGTCCGCAAGCAGTCCCTTGACCGTCTTGAAATCGATGAGCATGCCGAGGTCATCGAGCACGCGCCCGCGCACGACGGCCTCTACGACCCAGTTATGGCCGTGCAGGCGCGCGCACTTCCCCGGATAGCCCTCGATCTGATGTGCGGCTTCGAAGGCGCCCTCTACTTTCAACTCATACATGGATTGTCATTCCTTCTCTATCGTTTCCGTATTCTTGACGTTGCCGACGATATCGCTCATGCTCATGGCGCGCGTATGCTGCGTATGGCTCCATTCGTGCTCATTGCGGTGGATGAAACCGAGGAAGATGATCGGGATCCAGGAGTAGATGAAGACCGGATAGAGCAGCATGTAGAGCCAGGACTTCCACTTCGCGCGAATCTTGATGAGGATGATCATCGGCAGGATGTACTGGCCGAGCATGATCGCAGTCATGAGTTGCGACGGCATGAAATTGTAGATATTCGTATAGAACGGCGGGAACGCCAGCTGGATGTAGCTGATGATGATGAAGACCGTCGAGATCATGAGGAAGTGCGGCTGCATGAGGTAGATGCACTCATCCCACATGCGGATATCCTTGTGCTTCCACCCCGCCTTGAGCATCTTCGGGATGAACCGATTGCCCACGTCGAACTGTCCCTGCGCCCAGCGGCGGCGCTGATTCCAGGACTGCTTGAACGTCAGCGGCTTCTCATCGTAGATGATGGCGTCATGCGCCCAGCTCGTCTTGATGCCCTCCGCCATGCATTTCATCGTGAACTCCATGTCCTCGGTGAGGCAGGTCGCCTGCCAGCCGTGCTTCTTGAGGATCTCCGCATCGAAGCACATGCCCGTACCGCCGAGGCAGGCAGAAAGGCCGATGTTGGACTTCGCGAGATGCGAGATGTAGCAGATGACCCAAAAAGCAATGGCGAACGTCCCCGATACCCAGGTATCATAGGGATTCTTCGCGTCCATATAGCCCTGGATGACCTTGTCGCCCTTGCAGAGGCGATTGTTCATCTCCATGAGGAACTGCGGATGCACGAGGTTGTCCGCGTCAAAGACACAGATGGCATCGTACTGCTTCTCCATCTTGAACAGGCGGTCGAACATCCATTCGAGCGCGTAGCCCTTGCTCTTCTTCGTCGGATGCGTGCGGACGTGGACGAGCGCGCCCGCGCGCGCGGCGATTTCTGCCGTATCATCTGAGCAGTTGTCCGCGATGACATAGATGTCGTACATGTTCTTCGGATAGTTCAGCTGCTGGAGGTTCTCCACGAGTTCCCCGATGACCGCATGCTCATTATGCGCCGCCACGACAAGGGCAAACGTCTTGCGCGGCGTCATGATCTTCTTCTCCTTGCGCCGCCACATGCCACAGAAGCCGATGACGAAAAAATACAGCGTGAAGAGAAAGATGAGAATTTGCATTGGCACCATGATGATGTCAAAGGGATGTGTCAAAGTCATGGTTCAATCCTTTTTGCCGAACAATAAGAACAGAGAATTCACGATGCCGAAGGCCGCGTACGTCGAGAAGATGGCGACGAAGGCCGCGGGGACGAGTGCCGCACGCCCCAGATAGAGGATTGCGAGCAGCATGAGGAGCGCCAGTACCTTCGGGATGGCGTAGAGACGATCGCCGCCGTCGCCTTTGAAATTCGGATAATGCACATGGCTCACCATGAGATAGGCGACGATGGCCATGAGCAAGGGATAGGAGACGCCGAACACCAGAGGATCGATGCCGAGCTGCGTGAAGAGCAGCGTCGTCATCGCGACGATGTTGCCGCCCGCGGGGATAGCGAGCCCCATGAAATACCCGTGTACGACCCCCGCGTCCACGTTGAAGCGCGTGAGCCGCCACATGCCGCACAGCGCGAAGAAGATCGCCACGGCGGCGCCGAGCAGGCCGTGTGCCTCCAGGCAGAACTCATAGGCGAGCAGTGCCGGCGCCACGCCGAAGGAACCGAGATCGCAAAGGGAATCCATCTCTTTGCCAAACTCGCTCGCCACACCGAAGAAACGCGCCGTGCGCCCATCGAGACCGTCGGCGACCAGCGCGAGGAGGATGAACACAGAGCCCCAGAAGAAATCGTGATGGAGCGTCGAGAGCATCGAGCACATGCCGAAGAACAGGTTCGATGCCGTACAGAGATTCGGAATGATCCTCCGATAATTCATTTGCTTTTCAGCCTCCCAAGAATCGTTTTTCCGCCCACGACCTTCTGTCCCGGCCGCACGAGGACGTCGACTGCCTCCGCGGGCATGACGACCTCCAGGCAGGAGCCGAAGCGGATCATGCCGTAGAGCTCGCCCTGCCGGAGCGTATCGTCGAGCGTCACCCACGAGACGATGCGACGCGCGAGGATGCCGGCGATCTGCTTGACCGTGATGCGCAGCCGCTCGTTCTCGAGACCGATGAGATGGTGCTCGTTCTCGAAGCCGACCTCATCCTTGTACGCGGGGCGAAAGCGCCCGCAGAAATACTTCTGTAGCTTGATCTCCCCATCCATCGGGCTGCGGTTCACATGGACGTCGAACACCGACATGAAGATCACGACTTTCCGGCACGGCCCCGCGACGAATTCATCGGGGTCCTGCGCGAGCTCGACGACCTCCTGCACCGTGCCGTCCGCCGGCGAGAGGATTGCCGTCTCATCCCGCACGATCCGTCGCTGCGGGTTGCGAAAGAAATACATGAAATACACCATGAGCACCGCCGGGATCACGGCCGCATACGGATGCAGCCCGAACCCAAAGAGGACGGTGAGCAGGAAGCACGTACCGATAAACGGATACCCTTCTCTGACGATAGGAGTCAATCTCCCACCTCCTGAATGAAATAAAGTTCCGTGGCGCACGATGGGAACGAGACACGTAGAGCGAACGTCATGCATCCCGTGTTCCCCTGTTGATATTCCTTAACAATTATAGAGGATTGCTCTTTGTTTGTCCATTCTTACTTTTCTCCGCATGGACCTTGAGGACGAACTTGGGCAGCGCCAGGAGGCGCCCCGCGCGCTTGGGCTGCATGAGGCCGCGGAACAGCCACTCGAGCTTGGCCCGCTGCATCCAGAGCGGCGCGCGCTTCATCACGCCGGCCATGACGTCGAACGTCCCGCCCACGCCGATGCAGACGGGCACGCCGAGCTCCCTGAGGTGCCGCGAGAGCCATTTCTCCTGCTTCGGCACGCCGAGCGCTGCGAGCAGGATATCTGGCTGCGCCTCCTTGATCTCCTGCACGATCGCCGCTTCGTCCGCCTCGGTGAAGAAGCCGTTGCGCGTGCCGACGATCTCGATGCCGGGATAGAGGCGCTCCGCCTTTGCCTTCGCCTTCTCCGCCACGCCGGGTGCCGAGCCGAAGAAGTAGAACCGCCAGTGCCGCTCCGGTGCCTTGCGCATGAGCTCCTGTGCCATATCGTAGCCGGCAACGCGCTCCGGCATCGCGTGGCCGAGGTGATGCGCGGCCCAGACCGTTCCCGCACCGTCCGGCGTGACGAGCGCCGCCCCCTGCAGGATGCGGCACAGCTCTCCGTCGTGCGTCGCGCGCAGGAGCATCTCCGCATTCGCCGTGGCGATGAGGACCGGCTCGCGCTTCTCGATGAAGCCATCGATGCGCGCGACCGCCTCCCGCATCGTGATGGCATCCACCGGAATGCCGAGGATTGTGACTTTCTTTGGCACGTTGTTCCCTCCTATATCGACAGGACCTGCCGGACGCCTGGAACGCGTCCTTTTATAGCATTTTCAAATTGTACCACAGAATGTAAGGGATTGCAAAAAAGCCGCCCTCTCGAAAGAGGACAGCTTTCCTTTCTTGCTCGGCGGCGCCAGCAGTCAAGCCTTCGGCGCTTCCTTCTTCTTTGCAACGGCCGTGCGAATGGAGAGCTCGCGCAGCTGCTTCGGATCGACTTCCGACGGCGCGTCGCTCATGACGTCGCGCGCGCTCTGGTTCTTCGGGAACGCGATGACGTCGCGGATCGAGCCGCGCTTCGCCATGAGCATCACGAGGCGGTCGAGGCCGAACGCGAGACCGCCATGCGGCGGCGTGCCATACTGGAACGCATCCATCATGAAGCCGAATTTCGCATGGGCCTGCTCCGGCGTGAGGCCGAGCGACTCGAAGACTTTCTCCTGCAGTTCCGCATTGTAGATACGCAACGAACCGCCGCCGATCTCGACGCCGTTGAGCACCATGTCGTAGGCGTTGGCCTTCACGCGGCCCGGATCGCTCTTGAGGTACTGGATATCCTCATCACGCGGTGCCGTGAACGGATGGTGCATCGCCTTCCAACGGTTCTCCTCGTCGCTCCACTCATACATCGGGAAATCGACGACCCAGAGGAAGCGCAACGCATCCGGATCGATAAGCCCCCGCTCCTTGCCCATCTCGAGGCGCAGCTGGCCGAGCGCCGTATCGACGACGAGGCGCTTGTCCGCGACGAGACGACGAGGCGCTTGTCCGCGACGACGAGCAGCAGGTCGCCCGTCTTCGCCCCTGTCGCCTCGGCGATCTTCGCGAACGCCGCATCGTCGTAGAACTTCTTGAACGGGCTCTTGATGCCTTCCGCCGTATACTGGACCCACGCAAGGCCCTTGGCGCCGTAGATCTGCACGAACTTGACGAGCTCATCGAGGCGACGGCGCGGGATGTCCGCATAGCCGTCCACCTTGATGCACTTGACCATGCCGCCGCTTTCGATGACAGAGTTGAAGACCTTGAAGGACGAGCCTTTGACGTACTCCGAGATATCCATGAGCGGCATGTCGAAGCGCAGATCCGGCTTATCGGAGCCGTACTTGTCCATCGCCGTATCCCAATCCATGCGCTCGAACGGCACGGGGATATCGCGATCGATGGCTTTCTTGAAGAGCTCCTTGATCATGCCCTCCATCATCGTCAGGATGTCCTCCTGGCTGATGAAGCTCATCTCGATGTCGAGCTGGGTGAACTCCGGCTGACGGTCGGCACGCAGGTCCTCATCACGGAAGCAGCGGACAATCTGGAAGTATTTCTCGAAGCCCGCCACCTGCAGGATCTGCTTGAAGATCTGCGGCGACTGCGGCAGCGCGTAGAACTCGCCCGGATTCACGCGGCTCGGCACGAGGAAATCGCGCGCGCCCTCCGGCGTGCTCTTGCAGAGCATCGGTGTCTCGATCTCGAGGAAGCCGTTGCGGTCGAAGTAGTCGCGCATGATCTTCGTCACGCGGTGACGAAGGATGATGTTCTTCTGCATCTCAGGGCGGCGCAGGTCGAGATACCGGTACTTGAGGCGCACCTTCTCATCGACATCGATGTCGTCCTGGATGTAGAACGGCGGCGTCTTCGCCTTGTTGAGGATGCGCAGCTCCGCACAGACGACCTCGACCTCGCCCGTCTCGATGTTCGGGTTGATGGTCTCCTCGCTGCGCGCGCGCACCTTGCCGCGCACGGCGATGCAGAACTCGTTGCGCAGGGACTCCGCCTTGTGGAACGTCCCCTCGTTCATCGCCGCTTCATCGAAGACCACCTGCACGAAACCGGAACGGTCGCGCATGTCGACGAAAATGAGTCCGCCATGGTCGCGCCGTCTCGACACCCAGCCGCAGAGGACGACTTCCGTCCCCACGTCTGCCTTGCGAAGCGCGCCGCAATGATGATCGCGCTTCATACCCTGTAATGTTTCCATGAATTTCACCTCAGCACACAGCCCGTAGGATCACTGTTTCCCCAGCGACTCCTTGAGCTTGTCTATAATTCTATCAAAGGGAACCTTCTGCTGCTCGCTCCTAGACATATCCTTGAGCTGCGCGCAGGACTCCTTGACTTCTTCTTCTCCCAGGATGAGCGCGAACCGCGCCTGCGCCTTGTTCGCCTGCTTCATCTGCGCCTTCATGCTGCGCCCCGCGTAGTCCATGTTCGCCTTGAGGCCGGCGCGACGGCAGAGCTCCAAGAGGCGGAACGCCGGCGCCTGGGCCGCCTCACCGAGCGCGACGACGAAGACGTCTGATGACCTCTCCTCTGGCGGCAGCAGGCCCTGCTTCTCGAGCGCGAGCAAGACGCGCTCGAGCCCCGTCGCAAATCCCACCGCTGGCGTCGGCTTGCCGCCGATCTCCTCGATGAGTCCGTCGTAGCGGCCGCCGCCCGCGACGGCGCTCTGCGCGCCGAGCGGTGCGTACTTGATCTCGAACGCCGTCTTCGTGTAGTAGTCGAGGCCGCGCACGAGCCGCGGATCGAGCGTGAAGGAGATGCCCGCCTCGCGCAGGTACGCCTGTACGTGCTCGAAATGGTCGCGGCACTCGTCGCAGAGGCAGTCCGTGATCTTCGGCGCGTCCTTCATAAACGGCTTATCCGCATCGACCTTGCAGTCGAGGATGCGCAGCGGCGAGCGCTCGAAGCGATCCCGGCAGTCATCGCAGAGCTCATCGAGCTTGTCGCGGAAGAACTCCTGCAGGACCTTGCGATAGACGGGACGACAGTTCGGACAGCCGACGGAGTTGAGGCTCAGCGAGAGGTCCTTGAGCCCGAGCGAGCGCAGGAAATCGATCGCGACGAGGATGACCTCGGCGTCGACGGCCGGATTCTCCTCGCCGAGTGCCTCGATGCCGAACTGATGGAACTCGCGCATGCGTCCCGCCTGTGGGCGGTCGTAGCGGAACATCGAGCCGATGTAGAAGAGCTTCACGAGCGAGGCGTCTCCGTAGAGCTTGTTCTGCAGGTAGGCGCGCACGGCGGATGCCGTGTTCTCCGGGCGCAGCGTGATGCTCCGCCCGCCGCGGTCCTCGAACGTGTACATCTCCTTGTCGACGACATCGGTGCCCTCACCGATGCCGCGATGGAAAAGCTCCGTGTGCTCGAACATCGGCGTGCGGATCTCCTCGTAGCCGTACCGCGCGCAGAGCGCCCGGATCTTGCCCTCGACGTAGTTCCAGGCGCCGACCTTGTCGGGCAGGATATCGTTCGTGCCGCGAGGCGCATTTGTCAGCATAAGAATGTCCTCCTATTCTCCATACGCTTCCTCGAGGAGGAGCGCACGTTTCTCGATGTAGTGGTCAATATCCCGCAGGTACGTCGTGAGATCCTTCGCGTTGAACGCGGACTTCATGCGGTGGCGGCGGAAATCGACGACTTTCGTCGTCGCCGCGCCGCCGATGCCGAGGATCGTCTGATGTTCCTCCATGATCTGGATATTGTACATGCCTTCCGCGCCCGGGCGGCAGCAGCCGATATTCTCGAGATCACCGCTCATGTAGCCCTGCCGATAGAGATAGTATGGCTGCATGCCTGCCGCGCGCACATAGCGCAGCGCTGTCTCCGACATGCGCCGCGTCTCCGCGTCGTCCGGCAGCTCCACATGCTGCTCCTCCATCATGAGCTTCAGGCGCGATCCGCGCTTGAGCGCGAGCGCGTGCAGCGTGATGTCATCGGGCGCGAGCGCCACGACCTGCCGCATGGTATCCTCGACATCCGTGGCCGTCTCGCCCGGCAGCCCGAGGATGAGATCCATATTGATGTGCGGAATGCCCGCCGCGCGCAGGGCGCGGAACATCTCGACGACCTGCGCCGGCGTATGGCGGCGGCCGATGCGCACGAGCGTCTTCTCCTGCATCGACTGCGGGTTGACGCTCACGCGCGTGACGCCGAGCGCACGCATCGTCTCGATCTTTGCCGCGGACATGCTGTCGGGCCTCCCCGCCTCCACCGTGAACTCCCCGCACGCGGGACCATAAAAAGCATTATATACCAATTGGAGCATTTCGGCAAAGGATTTGTCGGGCAGGCTCGTCGGCGTGCCGCCGCCCACATAGATGTTCTGCACCGTGAAGCCATAACGGCGCACGGCGTCCTGCGCGGCGGCGAGGTCCTTGCGGAAGACCGCCATGAACTCGCGCAACTCTTCCTCTCCCGGCAAGAGGTTCGCAGGGAACGAGCAGTAGAGGCAACGCGTCAGGCAGAACGGGATGCCGACGTAGATGCTCACGGTCTTTTCCGAAGACGTCTGCAGGAACGGCAGCTGCCGGAACGCCATGGGCACGATGAGCTCCGCCTTCTCCCGGCTGCACGCATAGTCCTGCTGCAGCCGCCGGATGATCGCCTGCTCCGTGAGGCCGCCGGCGATCCAGCGGTGGACGATCTTCGTCGGGCGCACGCCATGCAATATGCCCCAGGGAGCCTGGGGCATGCCGAAATGACGCCGGAAGATCTGATAGAGACCGAGCTTAGCGAGGCGATGGACTGCCGCCATCTCCCGCTCATCGTCCGCACCGTCCCCCTGCGTCTCGTATTCCTTCCGCATGCCGTCACAGCGGAACGCGTAAAGGCGCACGCGGACCTGTACCCGCCCGCCTTCCGTATGCTGCCACCGATAGACGACGGAAAGCTGCGCGTAGTCCGCCGCCTCCTTGCCGCCGACGACCGCGACCTTGAAGAGGTTCAGGACCTCTTTCGTGATCTTCGTGAAAACTTCCTGCGCCGGATACAGGGTGAGTGTCTGGATCTTCACTGCTTTTCCTGACACTCCTTGCAGATACCGAAGAACTTCACCTGGTGGTCGCTGATCTTGAAGCCGGATTTCTGCGCGATATCCTGCTCGAGGTCTTCGAGCAGGTCGTCATCGAACTCCTCCACCTTGCCGCACTGCGTGCAAATGAGATGATGGTGATGGTGGCGAGTCGGGTCCATCGTATTGACCTCGTAACGGCTGCAGCCGTCGCCGAACTCCATCTTCTGCAGGATGCCGAGCTCGGAGAGCAGTTCAAGGCTGCGGTAGACCGTGGCGAGCCCGATGTCCACCTTGCGCTCGCGGAGGATATCATGCACATCTTCCGCCGAGAGGTGCTCGCCCGGATGGTCAAGGAAAATCTGCAGCACCGTCTGGCGCTGCGGTGTCATCTTATGCTGGCGCTCCTGCAGCTTCTTGCGCAGGTCGTCCATCGTGAACTTCTGTCCCATAATAAAGTAAATACTCCCTTCAATTCGTCGCTTTTCCCATCGCACGCGCGACGCTGTAGACATTCTTAAGCCGCCGCAGCCTCGTCATGATCTGCTGGACCTGCTGCGCGTTCTGGACAGAAAGTCCCATGCGCACCGTCGAGGTCTTGTTGCTGCGGTTCGGGCTCGCATTGACCGAGGAGATGTTGATCTTCATCTCGGAGGGCACGGCGAGCAGCTCCGTGAGCACGCCTGCCTTATCGTTGCAGATGATCTCGAGCTCGACCGTGTAGTCCTTGTCGAGACCGACGTCCCAGTTGACCTCAATCATGCGCGAGAGGTCCGTGTCCTTGAGGATATTCGGGCAGTCGGAGCGATGCACCGAGACGCCGCGCCCGCGCGTGATGTAGCCCGTGATGGGATCGCCGGGGATCGGGTTGCAGCATTTCGCGAGGCGCACGAGCAGGCCGCTCTCTCCCTCGACGAGGATGCCGTGACTTGACTTTTTCTTTTTGTCCCCTTTGCCCGCCGGTTGCTTGAGCTTGGAGAGGATGGCTGACATATCAGGCGGCGTGCTCTCCTGCAGGTCCTTCTTGTGCAGCTCGATGAGCTTCGTGAGCACGCCGTGGAGCGTCGTGCCGCCGAAGCCGACGGCGGCGAGCAAGTCGTCCGCCGTGAGCACGTTGAGTTTCTCCGCGACGGTCTGCAGTCTCCCCTCCTTGAGGAGGTCGTGCGGATCGTAGCCGAGGTGCTTCGCCTCTTCCTTGATGAGCTCGAGGCCGCGGGCGATGTTCTCCTCGCGCTTCTCCTTCTTGAACCACGAGCGGATCTTCGTGCGCGTCTCGCTCGAGGCGACGATGTTGAGCCAATCGCGGCTCGGCCCGCTGTTTGCCTTGTTCGTGATGATGGAGACGATGTCGCCGTTCTTGAGCTTGTACTCGAGCGGCACGAGCTTGCCGTTGACCTTGGCGCCCACGCAGTGATGGCCGATCTCCGTATGGATGCGATATGCGAAATCGATGGGAATCGAGCCTTTCGGCAGGTCGACGACATCGCCGTTCGGCGTGAAGACGAAGACCTCATCCGAGAAGATATCGACCTTGAGCGCCTCGAAATATTCGCGCGGATCGCTGAACTCCTGCTGCAGGTTGACCATCTGCCGCAGCCAGCTCATCTTCTGATCGACGGTGCTGCCCGCCGTCGCGCCGCGCCCCTGTTCCTTGTACTTCCAGTGCGCCGCGACGCCGTACTCAGAGACCTGATGCATCTTGAACGTGCGGATCTGGATCTCGAGCGGATAGCCTTTCGTCATGACTGTCGTATGCAGCGACTGATAGCCGTTCGACTTCGGCATGGCGATGTAGTCCTTGAACCTGCCTGGGATCGGCTTCCACATCGCGTGGATGACGCCGAGCACCCCGTAGCAGTCCTTGACCGTATCGACGAGCACGCGCACGGCAGAGAGGTCGTAGATCTCACTGATGTCCTTGTTGTCGCGCTTCATCTTCTTGTAGATGCTGTAGAAATGCTTCGCACGGCCGCTGATCTCCGCCTTGATGCCGGAGTCCTGGAGCTTCACCTTGATCTGCTCGATGGCATCGTCGATGAATGCCTGCCGCTCCTGCCGCTTCTGCTTCACGCTCTCCACGAGGTCGTAATATTTCTCCGGCTCGAGGTAGCGCAGGCAGAGGTCCTCGAGCTCCCACTTGATGTTGGAGATGCCGAGGCGGTTGGCAAGCGGCGCATAGATCTCGATGGTTTCCTTGGCGATGCGCTTCTGCTTGTCCTCCCGCATGTACTTGAGCGTGCGCATGTTGTGCAGGCGGTCTGCGAGCTTGATCATGATGACGCGGATGTCCTTCGCCATCGCGAGGAACATCTTGCGATAGTTCTCGAGTTGCTGCTCCTCGCGCGACTTGTACTTGATCTTGCCGAGCTTCGTCACGCCGTCGACGAGCATGGCGACTTCCTTGCCGAACATCTGCTCGACCTGCTCGTTCGTATAGATGGTGTCCTCGACGACATCGTGCAGGAGCGCCGCGCTGATCGTCACGTCATCGATGTGCAGCTCCGTGAGGATCTGAGCGACATGCAGGGGATGGATGATGTATTCCTCACCAGAGACGCGCTTCTGCCCCTTGTGCGCGGAATTCGCCAGCTCATAGGCGCGCTGGATCAGGCGGATGTTCGCCTTCGGCTGATAGCTCTTGACCGCCTCAATGATGGATTCGATGGTAACCGGTTCCTTGTCGATGCTCTGCATGGTCCCATCCCTCGCTTTCGGTAAATCTAATTTACCCTTTAGTATACATGACCTAGTGCGAGATTACAACTCTCCCGCCTGCCCGAGGAAGCGTCGATACGTCGGAGATGCCTTGAGGTCGAGCTTCCGCGCGGGCGGGCAGAAGGCATAGGCGTCTTCCCCAGATGCCTCGCGCAGGAGACCGAGCTCCAGGAACACGCGCAGTCCTTCCTTCATCGTGAACAGCGAGAGCCCATGCCCCATGGCCGTCCGGAAGCCCGCCGTGAGCTCCCAGGGATCGAGGGAAAGCGGCGCACCGCCCGCCGCCAGCCGGAAAAGATAGCGATAGATGTCCGCGAGAGTATCGCGGTCGGGATGGACGCGCGCGCCCGCTGCGGGATTGATGCTGTCGACGATGGCCTGGACCTTGCGTATTCCTCGCCACTCGTTGATGGAAGGCTTGTAGACGATATCGAGCGGCTCAGCATTCACGAGTCCCGCGAGCGCGCCTTGCCCCCAGTAGAGGAAATCGATCGCATGATGGTCCGCATCCTCCACGACGAATTTCAGATGCTGCCCCTCGCTGCCGATGCGGCGTGCGCCGCTGCCGCGCAGGTTCCTGCAGCCGAACAGTGGCCGCGGGTTGCCCTCGCCGTAGGGCTCGAGGCGTGCAATCTCCTCCACGAGCTCCGTCGTCACCGCACACGGGTCCATCTCGAACTCGATGCAGGCGACGGGCACATAGTCCTCCGGACGAAGCGTGCGGCGCACGGTCTCCTCGAACGCGCGCCGGAACGCGGGAATGTCCGCTGTACGCAGAGAGAGCCCTGCCGCCTGCGCATGGCCGCCGAAGCCTACGAGGAAGCGCTCGCACGCCTTGAGCGCCTCGTAGATATGAAGACCTTCGATGCTGCGACAGGAGCCTTTCGCCATCGCTCCGTTCACGCTGAGGATGACGACGGGCTTATAGTATTTCTCGACGAGGCGCGAGGCGACGATGCCGATGACGCCCTGATGCCATCCTTCCCCAGCAAGCACGATGGCGGGCAGGGAGGCGACATCCTCGGCAGCGAGCTCCGCCTCGGCAGCGCACAGGATGTCCTGCTCCACCGCCTGCCGCTGCCGGTTCAGCGCGTCGAGATGACCTGCGAGCTCCTGCGCCTCTGCCGCATCCTGCGTCAGCAGCAGGCGGGCGCCGAGCGTCGCGCGCTCCATGCGGCCTGCGGCGTTCAGCCGCGGCGCCAGCTGGAAGCCCACCTGCTCCGCGCCCAGCTTCTCCGCCTCGACGCCTGCCACCTCCATGAGGGCCCGCAGGCCGACGCTCTCCGTATCCTTCATGCGCGCGAGCCCGAGCCGCACGATCTTCCGGTTCTCTCCGACGAGCGGCACGATGTCCGCGATCGTGCCGAGAGCCACGAGCTCGATATCCTTGCCGTAGCTGCGGTGCGCACGCGCCTGATAGAGCGCCTCACAGAGCTTGTAGGCGACACCGACGCCGCAGAGGTCCTTATCAGGATAGGGGCAGTCTGCGCGATGCGGATTGACGACGGCGAGCGCCGGCGGCAGCGCCTCTCCCGGCAGGTGATGGTCCGTGATGATGATGTCGAGCCTTCCTGCCATCGCCGCCACGTCCGCGACGGAGGCGATGCCGCAGTCCACAGAAACCAGCAGGGATGAAGACGCCGCGATGCGCTCGAGCGCCGCGAGATGGAACCCGTACCCCTCCGTGAAGCGATCGGGGATATAGAAATCGACCTGCGCGCCGAGCCCGCGCAGGCAGCGGTAGAGGAGCGCCGTCGCCGTCATGCCGTCGACGTCGTAGTCCCCATAGATGGTGATGCGCTCTTCTCCATCGATTGCCGCGCTGATGCGCTGCACGGCGCGCTCCATATCGCGCATGAGGAACGGGTCGTAGGATTCCTGGCGCTCCTCCGGCGCGAGGAACCGGCGCGCGTCCTCCTCCGTGCGCAGCTGGCGGTTCCATAGAAGCCGCGCCAGCACGTCAGAGATCCCGAGGCGGCGGGCAAGGCTGCCTGACGCCTCCTCATCACTCGGCATGGTTTTCCATCGTTTCTGCATATCCTGCACTTCCCATCAAAAAAATATCGCCGGCGATCTGCCCGGTACCATAAGACATTCCCCGACGCATGGATGTATCATCTTTCCGCCTCACGCAGAGCGCACTCCGCATCAGAGGCGCAGTTCCCGCTCGATGATGCTGCCCGCCCGCCGCGCGAGGTCCTGTGGGCTGCGCACCTGCAGGAACGAGGTGCCGAACATCCTGCGCGCCGACGCCTCGGTCGTCTCCTCCGGGAAAACGCTGTTGACGAGCCCGACCAAGCGCACGCCGTTCTTGCGCAGTGCCCGTGCACCATCCGCGGCATCAGCGACGGCCGCCTCGCCCATGTAGGCTTTGGCGAACGGCCTCCCGGGCGCCGCCATCCCGAACGCATCGCCTGGATGCGCATCTGTGAAGCAGAGGACGAGATGGCGCCTGCCCGCGAGGAGCAGCGGCAAGAGCGCGCGCAGCGCGAGGCCGTCCCGGTTCCACCCCTGCGCCTTATAGGAAAGCACGCGCTCCGCATGGCGCGCTGTCAGCGCTTTGAGCGAGGTGAGCACGGTCACGCGCTCGAGACTCGCGTACGCCCAGACCTGCACGCGGAGCCCCGCCTGCAAGAGCCCTTCCGCCATCGTATACGCCTGGGCGGCGATGACTGCCTGCTGCGGCGCGCGGGAGGCGGAGGCGTCGAGCAGCAGCGTCACATCGAACTCTCGCCGCACCCGCTCCTCGCTGCCGGAAAAGATGCGCCCGTCGAGGCCGCAGACAGCGCGCCACGTCCGTGCGCTCACGAGCCTGCCGCTGCGCGCGTACGTGGGAAGCGGCTGCCGCCAGACGGAAAGCGCGTTGCGGATGCGCTCAGACAACAGGCGCGCCGCCGTTCGATAGGCCTGGCGATGTGCTTGGTAGTACGCCGCATTCCCCGCATCTGCCGCCACCGCCTGCGCCTTGGCATAGAAGATGTGTGCTCCCCTGTGCGCCTCCGTGCAGATCTCTGCCTCGAGCCGTGCGCGCTGCGGCTCGGGGAAATACGGCGCGCCGCACTGGGCAAGCGGCGCGCGCCAATCCCCGCCGCGAAGGAGAGAGAGCTCGCGCAGACCCGCGCGGTCCTCCGCCGCTCCCATACCAGCGCGGCGCACCGCGCCCTCCTGCTGGGTCGAGACGGGGAGCAGCCGCTCTGCGGCAGCACGCAGCCACGCCGGCAGCACGATGTGCACCGCCCGGTGCAAGTGGTTCGTCCAGCGGAAGAGGAAATACCGATGCAAGACATCATCGAGCCGACGGATCAGCGCCTGCGTGTCGCGCTCCGGTGGGAACGCGAGCGCCTCGTACAGGCTGCGGTCCCAAGGATTGGCAAGGCGGATCGGCTCGTGGAGGATCTCGCGACAGCGCGCCGTCTGGAGCGTCTGCACGACACCCGTGCGCAGCATGCGGCTCTGCAGGGAAACATCGACGCACTGGAGCTCCTGCAGATACCGGCGCGCGTGCTCCTCGCGCAGCTGCGGCAGGGAGGGCGCATAGGGCACTGCCTGCGGATCGACGGCGGACGCGAGGGCAAGCCAGCAGAGGTCGGTAAACGTATCGACGAGCAGCGAGGTGCCAAGCCCCTTAAAATACGCCCGCAGCGCCGCCGTATCGTAGAAGCGATGGGTGAACCCGACGATGGCATTAAGATACGCATCCGGTGTCCCATCCGCATGGAATGCGAGGAATGCTGGCGAGAAGTCGTACGTTCCCGCCGCCGTCCAGACCTGGTTCTCCGCCCGCCGTCTCTGCCTCTCCGCTCCCATGGCTTCGCCTCCCCCAGCGCTCCCTCAAGCGTCCCTGAAAAACTGAGACGCCTTCGTCTCCCGCGTAGCGAACAGCGCGAGAACATCCGCAGCGACCTCACGTTCCCTGCCTCCAGGCAGTGATTGACGAGCCCCATCGTGAGCGCCGTCCAGGGCGCGAGGCCGCGTCCGATGAGCTGCGCCGCCGCGATGAGCCCACGCAGGTCGACCACTCGGCTCGAGATCTCCCCCGCGCGATGTTTCTCCGCCATAGCCTGGAAGAGCGCGGCGAGGACTTCGGCGCCCTTCGGCAGGAGCCCTGGCACCGCCTCCTGCAAGAGCGCAACAAGCCCCGCATCATCGAGTGGCGGCAGGCGCAGGACGAGGAAGCGCGAGGCGAGCGCCTCATTGAGTTCCCTCGTACCCGCATAGCCCTCATTCATCGTCGCGAGGAAGCGTGCGGCAGGATGCACCGTCAGCGCACCGTAGCCGGGGACCTCGAGCAGGCGCCGGTCATCGAGCAGCGCATGCAGCACGGCGAGCGCTTCGTTGCGTGCCATATTCATCTCATCGAGCACGCAGAATCCGCCCTGCACCGCGCTTTCGTAGACAGGGCCCGGACGGAACCGCACCTCGCCTGCGCGGAACGTATCCGTCCCGATGAGCGATGCGGCATCCGCATTGATGTGCAGCGAGACGTTGAAGACCGGCCTGCCGAACGCCGCCGCGAGATTCTCCGCCAGAACATTCTTCCCCGTCGCCTTCGCGCCGACCAGCAGCAGATGCTTTCCCGCCAACAGGGCTGTGACGGCCGCCTCGAAGACCTCCCTGCCGTGGTAGCGATAGGCTGGCTGCGGCAGCCGCCGCTCCCCTTCCCACGGATACCGCTTCCGCCACGCGGCGAGATCGCGCCGCAATCCTTCGCTGAGCAGGCCGCTCATCTCCTCGTCCATTTCCTCGCGCTCCTTTTCGTTTTCTCCCTTATGTATTCGCGAAGAAACTGCAGAATCCTCTCCCCTCTCCAGGCGAAAACTGCTACCGCGCAAACGGCGCTCAGCGCCGCCCCGTAAGCACGGGCGCGAGCGGACGGCAGACGGCGAGGAAGGCGGCGATGTGCAGCGGATAGCAGAGGACGATCTTCGGCACGCGGCTGCCGAGCAAGAGCACCGCGCCCTTCTCGTAGAGCAAGGCGAGCCAGAGCGTATTGAGGATGAGGTGCACAGCGATATCCACGCAGAGGAACGTCAGCGCCACACGCCGTACCGTCAGACGGTGGCCGTAGAACGAAGCGCCGTACGCCGCGCCCACGATGAGCGCGGAGAGCGTAAAGCCAGGGAAGAAGGCCCCTGTACCAAAGAGGCTCACGCCGATGAGATCCGCTGCCGCAGAGACGAGCGCCGCGCGCCACGGCCCCGCCAGCGCGCCGTAGAGTGCCAGCGGCAGAAAGCCAAAGCTCAGCCGCACGAACGGTGTCTGCACAGCGAAGACATACGTGAGCAAGACCGTGAGCGCCGTAAAGACGCCGGCGCGCACGAGCGACTGCGTGCGCGAGCGCCACCGCACCGCACCCGATGGCGGCTGCTCCACAGGAAGGACCACAGGAAATTTACGCATCAAAAAGACCTCCTCGCTCAGCGTTGCCGCATCACGAGAAGGTCCCGCCCATGCAGCAGCGGGATGCAACACCTGCACCGCGGTTTCCCTTCGTCCGATCGGCAACTCCCCGTCCGATCGGCACTTGACGCGCAGGCACCTACTCTGCCAAAACTCAATAGGATGGCTCTATTCTAGCACGAAAGGCGAGACTTTTCCACCGGGAGTTCCCGGCAGTTCCTCCACCCTCTGCATATTCCTCGAACTTTTTCGATTTCCCCTTGACATAATATTTCTTGTGTTCGCGGGATGTGGCACAGTTTGGTAGCGCGCTTCGTTCGGGACGAAGAGGCCGCAGGTTCGAATCCTGTCATCCCGACCAGGAAGATACGAGGTTTTGTCGGAACGTTCATCGTTCGGCAAAACCTCTTTTTCATACGATATGCAAAGAAGCGCCGCCTCCTCCTGTTATCCCAGGAGGGAGACGGCGCTTCTTTGCGTGCGCTATCGCTTCAGCCGACGAGGCGCTCGGCCTCGCGATCCGCCTCGCGCAGGCGGGAGAGGAAGGACTCGGTCACGCGGAACTCGACGCGTGAGACACGTGCGCCCTCATAGGCCTTGACGAATGCCTGATCGCCGAACGCGTGGGCGATCTCCGCGGGGTTCGCGGCGATCTGCGCCTCAGCGAGGTAACGGACGAGGATCTTGTAATCCGACTGCGACGGTGCAACCTCTTCCCCTTCCGGCGTGTAGACGAGCAACGAAGGCTCTTCCTTCGTTCCCGTAAAGACGAGCACGCGGTCTGCGCCCACCCCCTGATGGCGGTCTGCCAACAGACGGACGCCTGCTGCCTGCGGCAGGAAGCTCCCCTTCTCACTCGCGTTGAGCACAAGATATTCTTTTCCGTCCATCGTATAGCTAAAAACCACCATCATATCGGACGCCTCCCTTTCTGTTTCTGAATGTATTATATCAAGCACTTTCCTCAATGAAAACGACAATACTGCTATGATAGTTGCAAAAAATGCACTCACTCCGTATAATAACCTTAGATACGCGCAACGATTGTGAATGGAGAGGAGTGTACTGCGATATGGACACGTATGAGAAAAAGGGCTACCTGTTGCGCGACTTCCGCGTCTTCCGCCTGAAGGATGCGCGCCTCGCGCCCATCCCGTTCCATTACCACGACTTCCACAAGATCGTCCTCTTCCTGAGCGGCAACGCGGAGTACATCATCGAGGGGCGCAACTATCCGCTCGCCGCCCGCGACATCATCTTCGTCTCCGCCGGCGAGATCCACCGCCCTGTGCTCCACCCAGGCGCCGACTACGAGCGCATCGTCATCTACGTCGCGCCATCATTCCTCGCCCGCTGCGAGCGTGGACAGGACGACCTTTCCGCCTGCTTCCGCAAGGCGCACGAGGGCTCGAGCGTCATGCATGCCGGCACGGGCCTCAGCCACGACCTGCTCTTCCACATGGAGAAGCTCGAGCGCACGGCACATGCCGACGGATTCGCCAACGGCCTCTACACGGAGATCCTCTTCATCGAATTCATGATCCTGCTCAACCGCGCGCTCATCGCGCACGAGCTCGGCGAGCTGCACGCCTCGTCCTACGACGAGAAGATCCAGTCCGTGCTCACCCATATCAACGAACACCTCGATGCCGATCTCTCCATCGACGCACTCGCCAGCAAGATCTACCTGAGCAAATACTACCTCATGCGGAAATTCAAGCAGGAAACGGGCTACAGCATTCATCAGTACATCACGAGCAAGCGCCTGCTCGCCGCGCGCCATCTGCTCTCTGGCAAAGAATCCGTCACGGACATCTGCTATGGCTGCGGCTTTCGCGACTACTCCACCTTCTCCCGCGCCTTCCGCGCGATGTTTCACATGACGCCAAAGGAATGGCGTGAAAAAATGTGCTGATGCCATGCAGCATCCGAGTCCCCGGCACGAAAGAGGAACCGTGCTGACAAAGAAGCTCCCGTTGCGTCTCTGCGAATTTTTTCTTGACAAAACGCATTGATTCCACTATACTATCTATTGTCGTCAGGACATCGACGGGGGCATAGCTCAGCTGGGAGAGCGCTTGCATGGCATGCAAGAGGTCAGGAGTTCGATCCTCCTTGTCTCCACCATGGAAGATTCCATCCGTGAGGATGCGTCATAGAGAGGCACGAGCCATTCGGTTCGTGCTTTTTTCGTGTCTCTAGACCTCTGGAAAAACGAAACGATCCGCGCATCAGCGACAAGCACACGCCGATTCCCTTCGCGGAGCGCTGCGCCTGCCTGATGCGCCCAAGAAATACGCGAGGCGGCAAGCCCCAGGCGAAGAATCCTTCATCCGTGGCTTGCCGCCTCTTTCTATCTTCCTGGCGGATCTTCAAACACATGCCTGCCGCAGAGCCGCTGCAGCCTGTCGTTTCCCATAGAGCTTCAGCACCGTCGCCACCGCGAAGTTCACGATGAAAAGACCAGCAAAAAAGAGCAGGATCGTCGTATAGCCCTGCGTGCGCTCACGCAGCAGAGAGACGAGCGTCGGGCCGACGACGCCAGCGACGCCCCATGCCGTGAGCACACGACCGTGGATTGCGGAGAGCTCACGCGTGCCGAAGAGATCAGAAAGATACGCAGGCATGCAGGAGAACCCGCCGCCGTAGCAGCTGATGATGAGCAGGACGAGCAGCTGGAAAACCAGCGCGTCATGCGTGCCGGAAAGCAGCGCGAACGCGCCGATCTCAAGCGCGAAAAACAACATGTAGGTAAAGCCGCGCCCGAGATAATCAGAAAGCGTCGACCAAAGGATCCTGCCGCCGCCGTTCAAAAGTCCGATGATGCCGACCATAGACGCTGCCTGCGCCGCATCCATGCCGACGACCTCCTGTGCCATCGGCGAGGCGACCGCGAGCAGACCGATCCCGCAAGTGATGTTGACGAAAAACACCCACCAGAGCGCGCCGAACTGCCAGGTGCGCATCGCTTCAGCCGCCGTCGCACCACGCAGGCGCTTCGTCACAGCGCCCTTACCCCCTGGCTGGGCAGGTGCCTTGAGATAGAGCGCCGATGCGCCGATAAGCACCATATAGCAGACGCCGAGGATAAGGAAATTCTCCACGAGACCGAACCGTGCCGTGAGATACTGCATCAGCGGCCCCGCGATAAGCGCCGCAAACCCGAAGCCCATGATGGCGAGCCCCGTCGCGAAGCCGCGATGATTCGGGAAATACTTGACGAGCGTCGAGACCGGCGTAATGTAGCCGACACCAAGTCCAATGCCACCGATGACGCCGTAGAAAAGATAGAGCAGCGGCAGACTGCCAAGGGAAAGTGCAAGCGCCGTGCCAAGCATCCCCGCCCCGAAAAAACACATGGAGACGAGCCCGCTCCTCCTCGGGCCGTATTTCTCGACATACTTGCCGAGGAAGCCCGCCGAAAAACCGAGGAAGAGAATCGCGAGCGAGAACGCCCAGGTCGTCTCGGAGAGAGAGAATCCGAGCTGCGCCATGATGGGCCGTGTGAGCACGCTCCAGGCGTAGACGCTGCCGATGGAGATATGGATTCCGACCGCCGCGAGGGCGATGCACCAACGATTCCGCATGAAAACCATCCTTTCTGCTGAAAAAAGCATACGAAAGAGAGGTTCCGCCCAAACAAAAACCGCCTGAGCAAAATCTCTCTGCCCAGACGGTCGGCCGTTCCTGACACCATAGTGCACGTGGTAGTCTCCACATGATTCCGTCAGCCCTATGATGCCTATTCAATTCGCTTTCAGTATAACAGACACACTCTGCCGCGTCAATCCCCTAAAAATTCAACACCACTGCGATTTACAAAATCCGACGATAAGAGCGAAGCAGCAGCAATGCGCCAATCCCAACATAGAGCCACATAGCAAAAAACGGTGCAAAAGCGCAATACATCCCGCCGTCGCCACAGAAATCCCTTGATACGCGAAGAAGCCAATCATTCCTCCCTCGAGTGCTCCAATACTTCCTGGCAGGAATGTGATGCCGCTGCCGAGAGAAAGTGCCGTAAGAGAGAGCACCGCCTCCGTCAACGGCAACTGTACAGAGAACGCCCGCAGCACGAAAACGAACACCATGCATTCCATGCTCCAGTAACAAATGCTGATAAAGACACAGAGAAGGAATCCCCCCGGCGAAAGGATTTCCGCCAGACTGTCATACATCTCGGCGATTGCCTCTTGCTTCCTCCTCAGAAACGGCAGATAGGCGACGCCTCTCCGGAACCAGCCAGCAAAGAGCGACGAGCGGAACAGCAGGATCCCTGACAGCACGCAGGATACTGCCGCCGCTGCCGCGAGCACCTGATACCACGCCGTCCCCTTAGAAATCACGAACGCGCTGCAACAGAGCAGGAAACACCCGACCACACCTGTCAATCGCTCCGCAACCACCGTCGGTGCCGTACGCGAAAAATCCACACCCGCTTCCAGCTTCAACAAATAGGATTTCAATACCTCGCCGAGTTTCCCCGGCGTGATGCCCATAGAGATGCCACAGAGAAAAATGCGCAGGCTCATCGGACGCGGAACATCGACGTGCAATACATGGAGGAATATCTGCCATTTGAGAAACCGACCGCTATAGATCAGAAGCGAGAACAGCGCAGCCAAGGCGAGATCTCCTCCATTAGCGGCCACAACGGCTACTTCCATCTGAGAAACATTGCCGATGAGCAAAACGACCACCGTAACGACAATGCCGAACACCAGGACGCCGAGGAACTTTTTCCAGAGGTCGTGTATCATCCCCCTC
This sequence comes from Dongibacter bovis, assembly GCA_902763085.1. Taxonomy (GTDB): domain Bacteria; phylum Bacillota; class Negativicutes; order Selenomonadales; family Selenomonadaceae; genus Selenomonas_C. The sequence continues at coordinate 12,975 of CACWQW010000022.1, read as the reverse complement.
ATCGCGCGGCCTTTTCCTGCTCATAATATTCGTACGCCTGCGCGAGCATGTCTTCATCGTTATAACGAGGTGTCCAGCCGAGCTCCTGTTTCGTCGCCGCGATGTCGACGATATAGTTCTCATCCGCGATCTCATACTGCTCACGATACATGATATCGAACCCCAGCTTGCCGAGCAACGCAAGACAACTTTTCACCAGCCCTCCGTTGGTCGGCAAGAGGATTGAATGTGAGCCGACCTTGCGAATCGTACCAGTAAGCAGTTCACGCACAGTTGGTGGATTCTCCGAACCGAGATCATACTCACGGTTCGGGATTCCCTTCCTGAGACAGCATTGGATGGCCGAAACGCAATCAAATACGGAGATCATTTGATAGCAATTCCTTCCGCTACCAATCATCGGTACAGGGAGATTCCATTCCATGAGCCGAAACAACTTTTTCAAGATGCCTAGACGTCCCGGCCCTAGAATCATGCGCGGGCGAAAAATCGTGACGGACATGCCCTGCGCACGATAACGTCGGCAGAGATCTTCTGATGCCTTCTTGCTCGCTCCATACGGGCCGAAGGGACGCTGCGGATGATCCGTCGTTACTGGCAAGAACTCCGGCTTCCCATATGTCATATCCGTGCTGAAATAGATCAGCTGGCGACATCCTTTCTCCTGCATGACGGAAAGAAGATTCGCCGTGCCCTGATAGTTGACATCAAAAAAGAACTCCCTGCGGCGCTGCCGTGGAACAGAAAGATGATATTGCCGAGCGGCGAGATGAATGACCACATCCCCTGATGTCAGAGGCACCGACCGCAGGGCGGAAGGATCCGTGATGTCAACGGAAAGAAATGTCCCCCCCGGACATCATTTATCCTTTTATCGCGTACAAGATCACAAACACAGACTTCTTTTCCCTCGGCGAGGAGCGCTTTCGTCAGAGCGTGTCCGACAAAACCGCTACCACCAAAGATGAAATATTTCACAGAATCACGCCTCCTACGACCGATAGAGCAAAATAATCCCCAAGCAAATTGCAGCAATGCCGCAAACCTTGGAAAAACTCATGCTCTCACCTAGAAAATAATAGCCAACGAATGCAGCCACAATATACCCAATGCTCAAAAACGGATACGCGTAGCTCACTTCCACCTTCGACAATACCACCAGCCAGAGCAAAATACTCACGGCATAGCAGGCAAAGCCGCCCCAGATGAACGGATTGAGGATCGCCTTGGGGATCATGCCGATAACCCCCGCCAAACTGACGGCAATGTCGCCAATCGATATCATCCCTTTTTTCAGGAACAGCTGCGCCATCGCATTGAGCAGAACACTGCTGATAATCATGACGAGATTCATCTATTCCATCCTTTCCTACAAAACTTCATACGTCCAGCAGCCCCCCCGCCTGGCCATGTCTCAACGTCGAACGATACGACACGCGGATTCGTTACATGCAAAGCCCTGCGCCCTGCTTAATCCTATGCACAGCAATAAGTACATGCCCCATCAGCAAAAGAAACCAGCCAGCCACCCCAAAAACGCTCCAAGTGCCAGGCCGCCGCCGATCTCCATCCAACTGTGTCCCATGCGTTCGCGCAACAAAATGGCGTGCTCGGGATCCACCTTCTGCTGCAGACGATTCAATACAGCCGCCTGTTCGCCGACCTTGCGCCGCAGGCCATGCGCGTCGATGATCAGTATGACCAAAGCTCCCAGACCAAGCGTGAATACAGGTGACTGCCAGCCGAGTTGAAAACCCGCAAAGAAAACGACAGAGGAAAGCACCGTCGTATGCGTACTGGGAAAACCTCCGTAGCCGATGAGATTCTTTGCCGCACGCCCATGGCGCAGCGTGTTCACTGCAAACTTGCAACAACCAGCAATCACCCAGGACAAAAACGGCAGTAGAATATACATCATCATGGCTCACCTCACGACTCAGGCTTCGGCTGAGCTTCCGCCCAATAAATCTCTTTCCCTCAGAATTTCTTGAATAGCATCCCGCCTTCAAAAACCTCTTTCCCTATGCATCATATATGATGCGGTATACCGCTCGAACTATTTTTTCATGCCGTCATACGCAGTTCGCAGTAAGTGGTGCAACCAGTAGGCTAACATGACAAAAAAGGAGACATAGAGCAGGCTGAGGTTGCGAACCTCTCCCGGATTAGCGAAGAGCAAGTACAGTGGCACATTGACAAGAGCCGCGAGTTTCGTCTGTGTCTTCCAGACATCGGGGAGGTACTGCCACCCCATCCATGCAATCCAGATCACGTAAAGAACATGCGTAACAAAGAAGCCCGATGCTAGCGGTAACCCATAGGTTGTGGATGTGACGAGATAAGAATTCAAATGGACGAAGTCGACGATGTGATCAATGAAATGAAACTGCGCGCGCTCCCCCGGATTCTGAACGTACATGCCCGAAAGCATTGCGTAGAAAATCCCTGAAAGAACAATCGATGCCGCAACAACGCAGGCCGCCTTCTTCGTCCCGTAGCGCAACCGGAAAAATGGAAACATCGTAAGCAAAAAGAAAAAGAATGCTTCTTTATTCAACGTTGCAATAATGGAAAGAAACAGAAACGGAACAATGCGTCCATTCATCGCACATCGAACAGCCAATCCAAAGAAAAAGATTTCAGGAATATCGTAATAATATCCGCCGAGCACCTCCAAATAGGGAAAGATTAATGCAAACAGAAAAGCTGTGAGCGTCCCAGCAACTGAATCTTTCGTAATTTCACTAAAGATAGAACGATAGAGATAGACACTTGCCACTAGAAAGAGATAGCAAAAGGCCATCAATAAATAGTACTCAATCCGATACGATGCAGGAGGGATCGAGCGCGCGTAAACGTCTTCAGCCGGTCGTTGTGTGGATAGTTTTTTCTCCAGCTTGTCCTTTGCCTCTGTCGGCATGGAAGAAACGATAGCCTTCGCTGCCTCTGGAAGAAGGCGACGATACACATAAGGGCGATCCGCCGTCCCCTCCAACATACGTTCGATCCCAAAACTATGCGCGTCATCCCGAAAGCTCCATTTAGAGAAGAATCCCTCAAACGAAGCAGCAGAAATCGTAATGACAAGAAATAAGAGCATCAATTTCTCGATCCATCGCTCTAGCTTTTGATTTTGAAAGACAGACCTCATCCCTGTTTTCTCCCCCCCAGTATTCATACCTCTCTGAAAGAGTCTATAAATCCCTGATCACCATAATGCAAACAAAAAACATCAAACAAGTGCAGAGGATTCCTTTGTCTTTCAGCAGAATTTCCTCTGGTTTGCCGCCCAATCCCTTGATATTGATCAAATACAAATAGCGGAAGATGCCATAGACTACCAGAGGTACTGTGCCCAGCATAAACGGCTCGGCGACATTGTCAGCCTGGATTGCGAACAGTGAATAGCTTGTCACCGCAACCGCGGTGACCACGGTGAGCAACTGATTGACTAGTTCCAGCGAATAGTCCTGCAGAACGCGGCGCTGGCAGCCGGGATGCTCAGATAGCAAAACCAGCTCCGAGCGCCTTTTGGCAAGTGCCAGAAACATCGAGAGCATGAATACGCAGACAACGAACCAGCTGCTGGCACCAACGCCAACGGCGAGCGTCCCGGCAAATGCGCGCATGACAAACCCTGCCGCTATGATCATGACATCGACAAGCACAATATGTTTCAGCCGCACCGAGTACGCGATATTCATCAGGAAATAGCCTGCGAGCAGCGCCGTCAGTCCAGGCCGAACCAGCCAGGAAAGCACCCCCGCCGCCAGCAGCAGCGTGCAGAAAATCCCTATCGCCATGACAAGAGACAGTTCGCCGGAGGCAATCGGCCGATGACATTTGGTCGGATGCTGGCGATCCTTTTCGCGATCCAGGATGTCATTGAGGATATAAACTGCACTGGCCACCAGGCAAAACGACACAAAGGCCAACGTTGATCGCTTCAGCATATCTGGCACGAGCAAGGTGCCGCTGAACAGCGGTGCCGCGTACACCAGCACATTCTTCGTATATTGCTTGACGCGGATTTCCTGAAGGATAATTCCTATCATCGTCGTAGCTTTCATCTCCCTATGAACACTGACAGGCATTTTCCCCTGACAGCTGCATGCTGTCCTCTATGATAGCAAAGTTATCCCTCCCCCCGCAAGACATTTTCTTATTTTCCACTAAAAAAGCTCTTGCCGCATTCAAGCCGCAAGAGCTTTTCATCTCTCAAATGTTTAGTTTTCTTTTGGCAAACCTGTATCGCTTGTCACATTCTCCCGCTGTGATAGCTCTGCTTCTACCTGCGCAGTGTCAGCGTCTCCGCCCCCTGCCGCAAGCAGGTCGGCAGGCTTCTCTTCCCGTTTCAGGATGTCCATGAACTCCTGCCCCGTGATGGTTTCCTTCTCGTAGAGGTAGCCTGCGAGCTCGTCTAGCTTGTCCATGTGCTCCTCGAGGAGCTTTTTCGCGACATCGTGCTGACGCCGCACGAGTTCGACGACGCGCTTGTCGATCTGCTGCTGCGTCGCTGCCGAGCAGGTGAGGCTCGTGTCGCCGCCGAGGTATTTGTTGTTGACGGTCTCCATCGCGACCATGTCAAACTCCTCACTCATACCATAGCGCGTGATCATCGCGCGCGCAAGCTTCGTCGCCTGCTCGATATCGTTCGCGGCGCCCGTGCTGACCTGGCCGAACTTAACCTCTTCTGCCGCACGGCCGCCTGTGAACGTCGCGATCTTGTTCTCAAGCTCCTCTTTCGTGAGGATGTACTTATCCTGCTGTTCGACCTGCATCGTATAGCCGAGGGCGCCGGACGTGCGCGGGATGATCGTGATCTTCTGCACAGGCGCGCTGTCCGTCTGCAGGGCCGCAACGAGCGCGTGGCCGATCTCATGATAGGCCACCGTGCGCTTCTCCTTGTCGGAGAGGATCGCGTTCTTCTTCTGATAGCCGGCGATGACGACTTCGACGCTTTCCTCGAGATCGGACTGGCGCACCGTATTCCTGCCGTTGCGCACGGCGCGCAGCGCGCCCTCGTTGACGATGTTCGCGAGCTCTGCACCCGAGGCTCCCGCCGCCATGCGGGCGATGGTATGGAGATCGACGTCCTCTTCGAGCTGGATCTTCTGCGCGTGTACTTTGAGAATGGCCTCGCGTCCCGCGAGGTCCGGCAGCTCGACCGGCACGCGGCGATCGAAACGACCGGGGCGCAGGAGGGCGGGATCGAGTGACTCCGGCCGGTTCGTCGCGGCGAGGATGATCACGCCGTTGTTCCCCTCAAACCCGTCCATCTCCGTGAGCAGCTGGTTGAGCGTCTGCTCGCGCTCGTCATTGCCCATGACATTGCCGCTGCGCTTCTGCCCGATCGCATCGATCTCATCGATGAAGACGATGCAGGGCGCCTTCTCCTTCGCCTGCTTGAAGAGCTCGCGCACCTTGGAGGCGCCCATGCCGACGAACATCTCGACGAACTCCGAGCCGGCGATCGAGAAGAACGGCACGTCCGCCTCGCCCGCCACCGCTTTCGCGAGCATGGTCTTGCCTGTGCCCGGAGGTCCGACGAGCAGGACGCCTTTCGGCATCTGCGCGCCGATGACAGAATACTTCTGCGGGTTGTGGAGGTAGTCGACGATCTCTGAGAGGTTCTCCTTTGCTTCATCCTCGCCAGCGACGTCCTTGAAGTGGATCCCTGCCGAGGACGGCACGTAGATCTTCGCCTGCTTGCCGCCCATGCCGAACATGAGAGAGCCGCCACCGCCTCCCGCTTTCTCCATGAGCTTGCGGCTGAAATATTGCCCGATGGCGAAAAAGATGAGGATCGGCAACACCCACGTCATGAAGAAATCGACGAGCGGCGACGTCTGCTCCTTGATGTCCTGCGTGAACTTCGCGCCGGAGGCGTGCAGGCGGTCGGCGAGCGTCGGATCGTTCATGATGCCCGTGCGGTATTTTTTTGCATCATTCGCATCCGTGAAGAGAATCTGGTTCTCCTGGATCTCGACGCGGCCGATGTCCTTCTCCTCGATCATGTCCATGAACGTGCTGTAGTCCACCTTCTCGAACTGTGCCTGCTCGAGATAGGGACGCGCCATCTCATTGAAGAGCAGCACGAGGAACAGCATCATGACATAGAAGAAGAGCAGCGGTTTCTTTGGTTCTTTGACTTCCTTCATAGAGGTTCCCTCTTTTTTATCCATTCACATAGAGTGCCTTGACGACGATATCGATCTCGTGGACGACCATCCCCGTCATGAATTCGACCGCTTCCCTCGCCTTTTCCCGCGCCCCCTCGATGAGGCTCGGGATATGGCCGCCGTAGGAAAGCGTGATCTCACAGACGATGTCGAGCCCCTGATCCTCATCATCGACGTAGCGATGGCGCACGCGGATATGGCTGACCCGGCTGACCGATTCCTCGCGGGAGACGACGTTGCGCACGATGTTCGCCACGACGGAATCGTCAATGCTGAGCTTGCCGTAATAGCTGAAGACAGGACGCACGATAGACTTCTCGCCGAGGCGGCGGCGCCGCGTGCGCGAGCGCTTGAAGAACGTCTGCAGCGGATCGACGAGATAGCCGGAAAAATGCGGCTTGAGCTCAATGGTCGGCACGGGGATGATGTGTTTCCCCTGCTTGAGGCGATAGAAGCGCGCCTTCTCCATCTCCGCTTTCGTCGCGATGTCCTCGATGTGGATGATCTGCGCGATGGCAGGCAGGTGCAGTGCCTTCGTGATCTTATGCACCATGTTTTCCGAAGTGCCGAGCACGAGGATGCGATGCGGCTTGACCTGAGCGATGGCCGCGCGCACTTCCTCTGCATGTCCAGGCAGGATGAAGATAGCGCGGCGCACGGCCATGATGCGGCTCTTCTCCTTCTTGGCGGAGTGGCCGCCGATGATCTTCCCATCCTTGATGAGAATGCCGTCGTCGATGATGGCATCCGCCTGATGCTGATGTGCGACGAGCAGCGCGCGATGGCTCTTGCCTGTGCCGCTCGGGCCGACGAGTGCGATGACATCCATAGGGATTCCTCTCTCCTTATTCCTGCCTCTCGGCAGGGCAGGCTCCCACCATAGGGCCTGCCCTGCCCGTTACTCCTCCGGCCGATCGAACGGCTCTGCGTAGCGGTCCTCGATGGTGAAGACGCCGAGTTCCGTCGGATAGCGCGTCGGGAACCCGTGAAAGTCAGAGCCGCCTGAGGGCAACAGATGATATTTCTCCGCCAGGGCGAGGTAATGTGCCGTGTCCTCAGGATTGTGCTGCGGATAGAAGACCTCGAGACCGTCGATGCCGCTTTGGCAGATCCTCTCGACGATGGTGTCATCCCAGACGAGTTTCGGATGCGCGAGGACGGCGAGACCGCCTGCCTGCTTGATGAGGCCGATGATATCCTCGACCTCGAGCCGGTAATGCGGAACATACGCCGGGCGCCCCTTCTGCAAGAGCTCCGCGAAGGCGTCGCGCACGGTCTTGAAATACCCCTTGCTGACGAGCACGCGTCCGATGTGCGAGCGGCTGATGGACTTGCTCGCGCCGGCGACCGTCAGCACGTCCTTCTCCCGGATATCATAGCCGAGCTTCTGCAGCTTCTCCACCATCTCCGTGAACCGCGTCCAGCGCGCCTCCGTGACCTCGTTGAGGCGGTCGGCGAGCTCGCTGTTATAGATATCTACCTGATAGCCGAGGATGTGGATCTCCTGCGTCGGATGATGGGCGGAGAACTCGATCCCGGGGATGATGTGGATCCCCTTTGCCGGATAGTACCCGTTCTCATAGAGATGGGCGATGCCATCCACGGTATCGTGATCCGTGATGGCAAGGTATTTCAGTCCTGCTTTCTTAGCGGCACAGACGAGTTCCTCCGGGGTCAGTTTCCCATCGGAGAACGTCGTATGCGTATGCAGATCGCTTGACATGCCGTTTTCTCCTCCTCACACCATTCAGCGCGGCTCGACGATGAGCTTCATCGCCGTGCGGTGGACGCCATCGATCTCGACATCGGTGAACGCCGGGATGCAGATGAGGTCAATGCCATGCGGTGCGACAAAACCGCGGGCAATCGCGATGGCCTTGACCGCCTGATTGAGCGCGCCCGCCCCCACAGCCTGCATTTCCGCGCTGCCGGACTCCCTGAGCACACCAGCCAAGGCCCCGGCAACGGAATTGGGGTTGGATTTTGCTGACACCTTCAAAATCTCCATGAGCGGCACATCCTCTCTTTCCAAAGCGCATCGTCTGCCTGTAAAAGGCATTTCTCTCTCTGAAGCGGTCTTCGCGAGATTTTTCTCTGTTACATGTTTCTACACGAAAGAGGAAACTCCTGCCGCGCGGCATCAATTCGGCCAATCTTCCAAGATCTGCACGCGCTCGATGTCAACCGTGCGATTGGAAGCATCATCGATGGTCATGATGACGGCTGCGTAGACGGAAGGCCCCTCCGCGACCTCGAAGCGGACGGGGCGGCAGGTCTGGAAACGGTAGAGGATCTTCTCCGTCTCCACGCCGAGCACCGAGCAGCGCGGTCCTGTCATGCCGAGGTCCGTGATATAGCCCGTCCCCTGGGGAAGCAGGCAGGCATCCGCCGTCTGCACGTGGGTATGCGTCCCGACGACACCGTTCACGCGGCCGTCGAGATACCACCCCATCGCGATTTTCTCCGAGGTCGTCTCCGCGTGGAAATCAAGGAAGAGGAGATCGCATTCCTGCTGCATCTCCTTGAGGAGTTCCTCGACTTTCTGGAACGGATCGTCGAGCGGCGGCATGAACGCGCGCCCCGATAGGTTCATGACGCCGATGTTCTTCGCCTTGAACGGATACACGCACCATCCCTTGCCCGGCGCCTCCCCGGGGTAATTCGCCGGGCGGATGAGGAACGGCTCCTGATCGATGAATTCGAGCACGTCCTTCTTATCCCAGACGTGGTTGCCAGAGGTCACGATATCCGCGCCTCCCTGATAGAGCTCATCGAGGGATTTCCGCGTGAAGCCCTTGCCCGCTGCGGAGTTCTCGCCGTTGACCACGACGACATCGATGCCTTTCTCCTTGCGCAGCTCCGGTGTATACTTGCGAAACGCCTTCCGGCCGTTACGGCCAACGACGTCGCCAACGAACATGATTCTCATGAAAAGACTCCCAGATTATTGATTGTAAACGACGACGCGATCTCCCTCGCGGATGCCGAGCAGTTTCTCGTGCAAGCGCTGCTGCCGCACGGTCCCGAGCATGTGATCGAGCAGGTTCTCCTGCTCGACTTCGAAGTTCGGATCGAGCGGATCGCGCTCATCGAGCAGCAGCGTCTCAGGAAACGCATCGTAGAGGATATCCGCCACCAGGGAAAGCTCATCGCGGGTCAGCGTCGCGACATCGCGGATGAGATGGAGGAACGACACCTTGGGCGTCGTCTCCATCTCGAGGCTCACGACGCGCGCGTGCAGCCCATTGAGATCGAGATACGCGGCGATGCTCTCCGCGAGCAGCTTGCCGATTTTCTGGAACTGCGCATGCGTCAGAGATTCCTCGATGGAAAACGTCAGACGGATCGTCGCATTCTCCGGCTCATAGCTCACCTTGGTGATCTCCTCGTAGCAGACGAGGATGGATGCCAGAAGGCTCACACCCTCCTTGCTCGGCTTCTGCCGTTTCTTCTTGCGGAAGGGAAAGGGAAACATCGTCCCACCTCCTTGATAGCGAAAGGGACGCCACGCATGCAGCATCCCCTGAATGTTCTTATTTTGCGTAATCGACCACACGCGTCTCACGGATTACCGTCGCCTTGATCTGGCCCGGATACTCGAGCTCTTCTTCGATCTTCTTGACGATGTCATGTGCCAGCGCTGCCGCGCCCGCATCATCGACCTTGTCCGGCTTGACCATCACGCGGATCTCGCGCCCTGCCTGGATGGCAAAGCAACGCTCGACGCCGTCGAACGACTCCGCGATCTCCTCGAGGCGCTTCAGGCGCTTGAGGTAAGATTCGAGGCTCTCGCGACGCGCGCCGGGACGTGCCGCCGACACGGCATCGGCCGCCGCGACGAGGACGGCCTCGACACTCGTCGCCTCGCAGTCGCCGTGATGCGACGCGATGCAGTTGATGACGTCCTTCGACTCGCGGAACTTACGCGCGAGATCCGCACCGATGCTCGTATGCGACCCCTCGACCTCATGGTCGATCGCCTTGCCGATATCGTGCAGCAGACCGCCGCGCTTCGCGAGCATGACGTCACAGCCGAGCTCCGCCGCCATCGTGCCAGCGAGGTGCGATACCTCGATGGAATGGTCGAGCACGTTCTGCCCATAGCTCGTGCGGTAGCGCAGGCGGCCGAGGAGCTTCACGAGCTCCGGATGCAAGCCGTGAACGCCCGTATCGAACGTCGCCTGCTCACCGGCTTCCTTGATGCGCGCATCGACCTCGCGCTTGGCCTTCTCCACCATTTCCTCGATGCGGGCAGGATGGATGCGCCCGTCCTGGATGAGTTTCTCCAGTGCGATGCGAGCCACTTCGCGACGCACTGGATCGAACCCGGAGAGGATAACGGCCTCCGGCGTATCGTCGATGATGAGATCGATGCCCGTCAGCGTCTCCAGCGTGCGGATATTCCGACCCTCGCGCCCGATGATGCGACCTTTCATCTCATCGTTCGGCAGGGAGACAACCGAGACCGTCGTCTCCGCCACATGATCTGCCGCGCAGCGCTGGATGGCAATCGAAAGGATGTCACGGGCCTTCTTATCCGCCTCATCCTTCGTCTGCTGCTCGTACTCCTTGATCTTCAGGGCCTTCTCGTGCTTGAGCTCTTCCTCCGTCTCCGCCATGAGGATCGTCTTCGCCTCATCGGACGTGAGCCCGGAGATGCGCTCGAGCTCCGATTTCTGCTTAGCGTGCATCTCATCAACTGCCTGCTGCGTCTTGTCGATGCGAGACTCCTTGCGCGCGAGCTGCTCTTCCTTTTTCTCGACCGAGTCGAGCTTGCGGTCGAGGTTCTCTTCCTTCTGGACGACGCGGCGCTCCTGCCGCGAGAGCTCGCTGCGGCGTTCCTTCGTATCACGGTCGAGCTCCTGACGCAGGCGATGGATATCCTCCTTCGCCTCGAGCATGAGCTCCTTCTTGCGCGCCTCGCCTTTCGACTCGGCATCGGAAACGATCTTGAGCGCCTCCTCTTCCGCCGAGCCGATCTGGGCCTCCGCCGAGCGCTTCCTCATCGTATAACCGGCGATTCCGCCGATGATCACTGCAATACATACCGCTAAAATTGTTACGATAATGATGTTCACCCCCTGGTTGGATGTTTGCTTGGATGCAATTTATTGTTGTAGTAGTTTTTGTGGCGTAACTATACCTTTCTATTCTATCAGCCAATCCCCTACGCGTCAATATCCGCTCACGCCGTAAGCGCGCCGAGGCGAGTGGAGAATATCTCCAGCCACTCCCCGTGGAAACCGACCTCAGAGAAAAGCTCCGCCAGGGTCGTAAGGCGCGGCTGCTCGAGGAACATCTCGAGGCGCTGCTTCTCGATGCGGCGCGGGAAGTAGAACACCTCGCGCGGCGCCTCCGCTGCGGCAAACGCCACCGTGTACTCATGATACACCGTATCCGACATCGACTCCGGCGCGTGTGTCGAGCGCCCGACCTGCGCCGTGAAGACCGCAGGGAGCTCTGTGAGCAAGCGTGCACATTCCTCTTTCCCGTGGTGCACGACCGCGCGATATTCCGTGAGCGCTTCCTGCACGCCTGCCGTATCGGCGAGCATGATGGCGCAGATGAGATCGCGCATCTTTTCCATCGTCGAGACGTCGAACTGCTGGATTGTCTCAGCGTCAGCAGCAGCAAGCCAGCGCGCGAGCGACGCCTCCATCGCCTGCTTCGCTGCAGCGACGACGAGCGCATCGGCGCAGTGCAGCTGCTCCGCGAGATTCACGGCCCTCTGCGCCGGCTCCTCCGCTCGGCCAAACTGCTTTTCTGCACACGACGCGCAGGTGCCGATGGCCTCGTTCACGAACGGCACGCCCGACGCGATCTCGCCCATCGTCGGGAAATCGAGCCCGAGCGCATCGTACGTGCGCCGCTGCTCCGCCAGCTTTCCCTTGGAAAAATACGTGTCCCCATGATAGCGGTAGGCGACGCGCGTCACCTTGCCGCACACCGGGCAGCGATACTCCTTCGCGCGCAGGTTGACGGCGATATCGCGCGTCGGGTTCGGCTTGAAGAACGCATACGGAACCGTCTCCACGAAACAATATTCATACACGCTCGCGAGCTGATCCTTGAATTTCCCAGGTTCACCGGCCATAGCAGGCACTTCCTTCCCTCATGCACACAAAAGCCCGGAAGCGATGCTCCCGGGCGAATCCTCTCTTTGGAGGCGACATTCAGAATCGAACTGAAGATAGAGGATTTGCAGTCCTCGGCCTTACCACTTGGCTATGTCGCCATCATCAGTGCAGCAACTGCACTCTTTATGAAACACAACGGACAGCGCGCCTGTCGCGCGACCCTCCGAGTCCCTTACAAAAAAATGGAGCGGAAAACGAGACTCGAACTCGCGACCCCCACCTTGGCAAGGTGGTGCTCTACCACTGAGCTATTTCCGCATTTGGAGGCGACATTCAGAATCGAACTGAAGATAGAGGATTTGCAGTCCTCGGCCTTACCATGGAGCGGAAAACGAGACTCGAACTCGCGACCCCCACCTTGGCAAGGTGGTGCTCTACCACTGAGCTATTTCCGCAAATTGGCGACCCGAATGGGACTTGAACCCATGACCTCCGCCGTGACAGGGCGGCATTCTAACCAACTAAACTACCGGGCCGACATCGCTTTGTTTCAGCGACATAAATTATTATAGCGGAACAGGTTGTCGCTGTCAAGGAATTTTTTGATGACTATTCTCCGGCGGATTGTATAATTAAGTTGAACACTTAAAAATCCATAGCGAACCCTTGTGGTAAAATGTAGTTGCACAAAAACACAACCACAAAGGAGAATCGCT
>CACWQW010000021.1 GCA_902763085.1 Dongibacter bovis | reverse complement strand
ACCATTTGTGGGTAGGTGCCCGAGTGGTTAAAGGGAACAGACTGTAAATCTGTCATCTTCGGATTACGATGGTTCGAATCCATCCCTGCCCACCACGAAAAAGAGAGCGTCGCAATGTGCGGCGCTTTTTTGTATGCATCGATGCGCTCCCTCTGCGGCGATGGGGCGAGATCGCAAAAAAAACGCCCTTGGGAAGCGACGGTGCCTTCCAAGGACGTTTTTCCTTCCTTTAATCCCGGACGCGGCAGGAGAACGTCTTGCCGTCTGTGTCTCGCCCAGCGGCGTGTTTCCCCTCGAAGAGGGCCTCGCTCATCTTGCGCATGAGCTCGTCCTGCTCCTCGGAGGCGGAGTAGATGAGCGCGCTGCCGCCCTCGGGGATCTCGCCGTCCACGGGCGTGATGGCGAGCTGGAGGCGGTGATCCTTGTCGCGGCGGAAGGAGTGGCGCAGCTTTGTGCGCAGCCACTCGGCGATGAGCTCGACGCTCTGGAACGAGGCCTTCTTGTTGTATTCGCCGTACGCCTTCGCGGCGATCTCGGCGGCGCGCGCCTTGTCCTGTGTGACGCCGAGCAGGGAGAAGGCGGCGTTGCCGTTCTCGGTGACGAGTTTCGTGACGATGTAGTTCATGATACGGTCCTTTCTCTTGACGGTGCCATCGGGGCGCACCTGGCGCGGGCGGCACGGAAAATATGCCAGTTGGACGCCCTGCGGCGGCAACTGGCATATGATTCCTTACGGAACTGAGCCTTTTCCTTACGGTCAAAGCGCGCTAAAATAGCAGGAAAAGGAGTGATAGCTATGGAATCATCCCATGACCTCGCCGCGCGTCCCACGGTCTCCGCGCAGGAGCTCTGCATGACTGCCGTGATGACGGCGCTCGTCTTCCTCGCGACCTTCGTGCCGCACATCCCGATCCCGCTCGGCTACGCCCACCTCGGCGACGCGGTGATCTTCCTGTTCGCGCTGCTCCTCAGGCGCCGCGATGCGCTCTTCGCCGCCTGCGTCGGCTCGGCGCTCTCCGACGTGCTCGGCGGCTTCGCCCTCTGGGCGCTGCCGACGCTCGTCATCAAGTTCCTCATGGTCGAGGTCGTCTGCTGCGTGGCAGGGAGCGCACCTGGCACCGCGCGCACGGCGGCGGCCTTCCTCGCGTCCTCGCTCTGGATGGCGGCGGCGTACACCGCGTTCGGCGCGCTGCTCTACGCGAGCGTGGCGGCGGGGCTCGCCTCAGCGCCCGGCCTGCTCATGGAGGGCGTCGTCAATACGGCGGTGGCGCTCCTCGTACTGCCTGCACTTAGGCGCCTGCGCCACTGAGGCGCCTCGCGTCATTTCTTCGACTTCTTCTCCTTGGACCGCTCTTTGGCGGCCTTTTCTTTTGCCTTGACCTTGTCGTCGATCTTCTTCTGCTGCTCGTAGCGCGCGTAGTCGACGCCCATGCTGAGAAATTTGTGCTTGACGCTCATGATCGGGTGCTTGAGGAACATGCGGCCGCGGTTGCTGTTCATGATCGTGAGGAAGTCGCGCGCCTGCCGCGCGCCGAAGCACTCAGAGACGTACTCGCAGCGGTCGCAGATGGGCTTCGTAATGCCGTAGCGGCAGCGGTTCATGCGCGTCATGACCGTCGCGAGCAGCGCCGTGCATTTCGGGCAGAGTTTCTCGCCGGACGTGCCGTGATGGGCATGGCAGTAGACGGCAAACGTCTTCTTTATGGAAGCCTTTTCCTTCGGGATGTTGTTCTTGATCTCGACGGGTTTTCTTTTCGGCAGGAATTTCGATATGAAGCTCATGAAAATCATCCTTTGCATTGTTTCAAGTTCGCGCGAAATGCGCTACAATATATTTTAAGTGTTTTAGTTTAGAAAAGCAAGGAAGCGGAGAAAGAAGCGCAGGACGCGCGGCAGAGGAGGCAGGAAAAAGATGCGAGGGATCTCGACCCTACTGGTGCTCGCGCTCGTCATTTTCGCTGCGTATGCGAAATCACAGGAGCAGGGCGGCGCGTCGCTCTTCCAGACGGGCGACGGCATGCTGATCGCCATCGCGCTCGTGGCGTTCGTCGTGCTCATCGGCGTGGCGAACTGGCTGCGGATGCGCCAGCAGCGGAAATGAACCAGCTTTGTGGATAACCTTGTGGAAAACCGCGGGTTATCCACTTTTCCTTATGTAGCTGTGGATAAAGAGACGCAGGCGGGGGGACGTTGGCTTGCCTGCTTTCCTGCGTTGCTGACGTTTTATAAGAGAAATATAAAGGGAATGGAAGCAGCTTCTATGGAAGAAAGGATAAGATAAGGTAATAAATAATAGTTACTTACTAAGATTGAAAATTCGATTATTTGAGGCGGGGAGGGCGCCATGGATTTTTCTGCGAATACGTATCGGGCAATCCTCGATCACGTGACGGACGGCGTCTACATCGTCGACACGACGCGCAAGATCGTCTATTGGAACCGGGCGGCGGAGGAGATCACGGGCTTCTCGGCAGGCGAGATGCTCGGCCTGCACTGCAGCGAGTCCAAGCTCTCGCATATCGACCTCTCGGGCAGGCACCTCTGCACGGCGGGGTGCCCGCTCTTTTGGACGATGGAGTCGGCGAAGGAGCATCATGAGCAGGTCTTCGTGCGCCATAAATGCGGCTATCGCCTGCCCATCATGACGCATGTCCTGCCCATCGTGGAGGAGGGCAAGGTCGTCGCGGCGGTGGAGATCTTCACGCGCACGTCGCCGAAGGTCTACGATGATTCCCTCATCGAGTCGCTCTCGGGCGCCGCGATGCTCGACGAGCTCACGCGCCTGCCGAACCGGCGCAGCATGGAGGGCTACCTCGCCTATCAGATGGTGGAGTGCGGGAAGTACGGGCGGACGCTCGCCGTGCTGTTCGCGGACATCGACGGGTTCCACCATTTCAACAACACGTACGGCCATGCGGCGGGCGACCTCATCCTGAAGAACATCGCGACGACCGTGCGCAGCAACCTCAAGGCGGGCGACCGCTTCGCGCGCTGGGGCGGCGAGGAGTTCCTCGGCGCGGGCGTGGTCGCAGACCCGCCGCAGGCGATCGTCATCGCCGAGCGCATTCGCCACCTCGTGCGCAACACGGTCATCACGCATGAGGGCAGGGACCTGTACGCGACGATGTCGATCGGCGTGACCGTCCTGCGGCCGGGCGACACGCTGGAGCGCCTCGTAGGCCGCGCGGACACGCTGATGTACAAGAGCAAAAAGGCGGGCAAGGACCGCGTGACGAGCGATATCGAGGCGGGGGAGGGCGCGTGACGAGGCGGCCTCCCCCGCCTCTCAGCCGAGCAGCGTGACGAGAATGGCAGCGATGGCGAAGCCGGGTGCGTAGGGGAAGTAGTCGCTGCGGTTGAGGCGTCTGCTCGCGAGCAGACAGAGTGCGGCGAGCCCGCTGAGGATGATGCCGCCGAGCGCGATGGAGAGCGCCTGGTCAGAGCCTGTCCAGAGGGCGATCGCGGCAACTAGCTTGATATCGCCGCCGCCGATGCCGCCGCGCGTCAGGACCGCGAGCAACAGGAAGGCGAGCCCGCTGGCGGTTGCGGCACCGAGATGGTCGAGGACCTCCGCGCCGGAAACGATCGAGAAGAAGAGACCGAGCAGGGCGAACGGGATCACCATGCGGTCGAAGAGTACGCGCTGCTCGATGTCCGTGAACGTGAACAGTACGCAGAAATAGATCAGCACGAGCGCTGAAAGCACTGTGAGGCAGTCGTCAAAGCGCAGCAATGTAAAAAAGAATAGGGACCATAGTACCGCGGCAAGACGGATGCCGCGGCTTTTGTCTTGTTTGGGAGCGTTTCCTGCATGGCTCAGGATCTTGGGGCACCGTTCATAGCTTTGCGCGATCCACCACGTGCCGAAGATGGCGCCTCCCGCTGCGAGTACGATGGCGATGGCGCCTTCGCATATTGTCAGTTGCATGCGATTCCCTCCTCGACACAATCATTTGAAAAAATTTATCTTTATTTTTCTTTTGTAAGAAAAAAATCCTAGATTTATGGTATCATATTAATTAAGAGAAACAAAGGGATTTTCGATAGAAATAGCAAGAAGAGGGAGAATGTTCCTCACTTGATCCATACGGGAAGAGGTCGTTGTATTTATGCTGAAGCCTCCGAAGTTTACCAATGGCTTTCACAGGTTGATGGAACGCATGCATTTGACGGAAAAGCAATGGATGATCGTTGCGGGCGTTGCGTGCGTGTTCTTTGGCCTGTTGTTGTTCTTATTGTCCTGGGGGGACAGCGGCACCAAGCAGGCAAGCCAGGTGCAAATGGTCCGCGTCGTCGTCGCGACGCAGGATATCCCCCAGCGGACGATCATCAAGGAGCCGATGGTCCGCGTCGTCGAGATGCCGGCCGATGTGGTGCCGAGCGGAGCGGCACACGATATCGACGAGGTGAAGGGGCAGCCGACGAGCGTCGCGATCCAGCAGGGGGATGTGCTGACGGACAAGAAGGTCATCACCGACTCTCGGAGAGCCGGCTTCGTCGGCACGATCCCGCCGAATTGCCGTGCGATCTCGGTGCCGATCACAGATATCACGGGCATCGCGGGCTTTGCGAAACCAGGGGACTACGTCGACGTCATGGTCATCTCGGGCAAGGCGGACGATGCGCGCATCTCCGGGGAGATCCTGCTGCAGGATGTCTTGCTGCTCGGCATCAATAAGGTCGGCCTCGACAGCGTCGGCAGCGCGGTGCAGGACAGCGGGAGCAGCCGCGATGATAAGAAGTCCGATGCGGTGTCAGACAGCCTCAAGGCTGGCGGCCAGATGGCGACAGCGACGCTCGCGCTGACGCCACAGGCGTCGCTGAAGCTCGCCGTGGCAGCGCAGGGCGGCACGGTCTATCTCGTGCTGCGCCCGGTCGATCCGACGGATGTCTTCACGATCGATACGGACTATTTCCTGCTCACAGAGAAAGGGAAGGATCAGGCCGCAGCACCGGCGGCAAGCGACGCGCCTCCCGTGTCTGCGAGGCCGAGCGTAGCGAGCGCACCCGTGCAGAGCAGCGCGCCGCCGTCTGTGACGTCTGCGCCCCCTCCGACAGCGAGTGCGGTGCAGTCGAAGTCGAACGGCGTAGAGGTCCTGCGCGGAACGCAAGCGAGTGAGGAGTGAATGGGGTCATGAAGAAGCTCAGCAGATTTGGCATCGGCACTATGACCGCGGCCCTCACCGCGATCGTCGCCGCCGCGCCGGCTTATGCCTACGTGCAGCCGATCTGGCTGGAGGCCAACCAGTCGTATTATATGCCGCAGCAGAGCAACATCCTGCGCGTGGCGGTGACGAATCCGAAGATTGCCGATATCAATATCATCAACAAGCGCGCGATCAATATCATCGCGCTCACGCCGGGCTCTACCAGCCTGACCGTCTGGACCGTGGATGGCATGCGGCAGGAATTCGTCGTGAATGTCAGCCCCGCCGATAGCGGCACCGCCAGGATGATCGAGAAGGCGATCGGCTTGCCGCACGTGACCGTGCAGAAGGTGGGAGATCGCATCCTCCTGCGGGGCACCGTACAGAACCAATATGAGAAGGAGCTCGCGTACCGCATCGCCAGCCTTTTCGTCAACCAGGCGCAGGAACATCAAAAAACGCGTTCTATCAACATGGGGGTGCAAGGGTCGGGGGAGAGCCAGAGCGTATCCAATGCGGTGGAGGCGGAATCGGTCGGTCTCGCGTCCAGCGATCAGGTGATCAACCTCCTCGAGATGGTCAATCCCGATCAGATCAACATCGAGGCCATGGTCCTCGAGATCCGCACCACGGATGCGGAGCAGCTCGGGGCGCAGTATGCCTCCCTGGATCCGACGCAGTCGAGTGACGCGGGCATCTCTTCCACGCACACCATCACGCGCGGGAATACGAACACGAGCAGTCAGAACTACAGCTCGGGCGGCTCCTGGACGGGGGAGCATCAAACCGTCGCGAGCGTGACGAATACGTCGGGCAAGACGGACGCATCGAGCACGTCGCAAACGACTACGCAGACGTTTGCGGGGAACCAAAGCGTCTCCCAGGCGGGTGCACAAGACGGCAACGACAGCGATACGTATACCTACGTCAACAAACACAGCACCAGCAATGTGAACGTGGCCGGCATCGGACAATTTTTCTTCGGTGAGAGCTATGGCCCGCAGCGCAGCAAGGGGAGTCACTGGTATTCGCGTAATTGGCTGTTCACGCACTTTTCCCAGATCAACGTCCAGCTGCAGGCGCTCGTGACGAGCGGCAGGGCGCGCGTGATCTCCCGTCCGAATATCACGACGATGAGCGGCAGGACGGCGAGCATCCTCGTGGGCGGCGAGATTCCGTATCCGACGAAGACGGGGGACTCCTCCAATGTCTCCATCGAGTACAAGCCCTATGGCATCCAGCTCGATCTGCTGCAGCCTCAGGTCGACCGCTATGGGAACATCACTTCAGAGTTGCAGGCCACCGTCAGCAGCCTGGATTGGTCGAACTCCGTGACGGCGAATGGCTTCAAGATGCCGGGACTTTCGACGAAGAAGGCCGTCACGACCGTCAACATCCCCTCCGGCATGACCATGGCGATCGGCGGGCTGTTGAACTCGGAAGACTCGAAGTCCACCTCCAAGGTGCCGATCCTGGGCGATATCCCCATCATCGGGGAGCTGTTCAAGAGCCATAATAATTCCCATGAGGATACGGAGATCATGGTCCTGATCACGCCGCGCGTCGTGAATGAGACCAATACGGTCACGATGGGGCCCACGATGTCGCAAGCCTATGAGGAGATCCAGAAGAGCGACCGCTCGCGCAAGAAAGTCAACCTAAATGACGTGTCGAACGATCAGAAGGGAACGGACCAGCAAGGAGCAGCCAAAGATGGCAAGGGGCAGAGGAAGTGAGCGGCTATGGCAGAGATAGAACAGAATGGTGCGATCGTCACGCTTTTCAGCACGGCGTCTGCTGTCGGCAAGACGCTCGTCGGCACGAACCTGGCGGCGGAGCTCGCGCGTGGCGGCTACCGCGTCTGCCTGCTCGACCTCGACCTGCAGTTCGGCGACGTCTGCAACTATCTGCAGCTCATGCCGGAAAGTACGATCGCAGACGCGCAGCAGGCCTTTGCCGTCGAGGGCGACCACGCCCGCGTCGAGGCCTGCCTGACCCCGTATGAGCGCGACGGCATCATCTTCTACGTCCTGGCGAATCCCTCGCTGCTCGAGGAGGCCTACAACATCAAGCCGGACACGGTCAAGCGCATCGTGCAGCAGCTGCAGACGATGTTCAACTACATCGTCATCGACACGTCCTCGATGTTCAGCGTGCTGAACCTCTCGATGCTCGATATCAGCACGGTCGTCGTGTTCCTCGGTATCGTCGACTTCCTTCCGACCATCAAGAACATGAAAAGCGGCATCGACACCCTGAAGAAATTGAACTACGACCGCAATAAGCTCCGCATCGTGCTGAACCGCAGCAACGCGCGGACGCGCATCCCGATGGACGAGGTCACGGGGATCCTCGGCGAGACCTTCTACCATATCCTGCCGAATGACTTCCAGGCGGCGAACGCCTCCATCAAGAGCGGCGTGCCGCTCGTCCTGTCGCAGGGCGGCGACGGCCTGGGGCTCGCGCTGCGCGAGCTCGTCCGCCGCTCGACGAACCAGCATTACGAGGAAGAGCCGGCGGATGGGAACGAGAAAAACAGTGGCGGGCTGTTTCACCGGCTGTTTGGAAAGGGGTGATGGGGCATGGCCTATCGTGTCTTACTCGTCGAGCGCAATCGCTTGATGATCGAGCAGCTCGCGCAGGTGATCGCGCAGGCGGGAGATAATTTCCAGCTCGTTGCGCGCTATCAGGCGCCGAGCGACGCGCTCGGCCAGGGCGTGCTATTCAAGCCGAACCTCATATTGCTCGACATCGACGGGCAGAACGGCGTGAGCCTCATCACGGAGTTTTGCAAGGTCTACCCGGAGGCGTCGATCCTCTGCCTCAGCGAACGCTGGCAGGCCGATGGCGTCAGTCAGCTCGTGCAGGCGGGCGCCAAGGGCTACCTCGTCAAGCCCTTTACGGCAGAGGAACTGCAGGCGGCGGTCAAGGCGTTCGCCAAGAGCGGGATGGAGGTCTCGTCGAAGGTCATGACGTTTTTTTCCCCGAAGGGGAAGAGCGGCAAGACCTCGCTCATCGCCAATCTCGCGATGACGCTCGGGCGGCGCACGCAGGAACAGGTGGGCGTCATCGATGCAGACCTGCAGTTCGGCGACCTGGCGGTGTTCTTCAGCCTGAAGCCGCAGGCGACCATCGTCGAGGCCGCACACGACATCTCGTTCCTCTCGCCGGTCACGCTCAACAACTATTTCGTCCCCGTCTCCGAGTACGTGCACGTCCTCTGCGGCACGGCGGAGCCGAACCTCATCGACAAGGTCGGGATCGAAGAGCTTGAGAGCATCATCCGCATGGCGCGCAGCCTGTACCGCTACATCCTGATCGACGTGCCGCCCGGATTCAACCCGACATCGATCGCGGCGTCGGAGCTATCCGATATGGTCTATGTCGTGACGATGCTCAACGGCGGCTACGAGCTGCAGCATACGCGCCGGGCCCTCGAGATCTTCAAGGATTGGCAGGACTACGAGGAGCGCGTGCGCACGGTGTTCACGCGCGTCACGCCCTGTGATATGCAGGAGAAGCAGAGGCTCGCGCAGGAGCTCGGCGAGCCGGTCGCGGCCATCATCCCAAACGCGTATCAGGTCGTCTCCGAGGCGGCGGATAATGGCAGCATGGCGATGGACCTCGAGCCGGACAGTGAGCTCGCGCGGAGCATCAACCGCCTCGCCGAGCACATCATCGGGCGGCACAGGATCCGGTGGGATCAGTCATGAGAGTCCTGGGTATCCTCCTGATGTCGCTCGGAGCGTTCCTCCTCTGCTGCGCGGTGATCCGCTATCGGCACGCGAGCGAGGCACAGATCGTGAAGCGCCTGGAATTCTTCTCCGATGCGCGCCAGCGATTGCCTGACCGGCGGGGAGCGCAGGGAGAGGACCTCCGCGCACGGCTGCTCGCGCTCCTGCGGCGTCTCTCCCGGTTCTGGAGCGACGTCCACAAGGCGGCGGATCTCGACTTTCGCATGCAGCAGGCCGACTTGCCGCTGCTCGGGACGGAGTTCCAGACGGGTCTCGCCATCCTCGGCGTGATCGGCGCTGTCATCGGCGGCATCCTGCTCCAGACACTCCTCAGCGCGGCAGCTGGCGCTGCCTGCGGCGTCCTCGCCGGGCTCCTCTGGCTCTCCCTCCGCATCAAGCGGCGGCAGGATGCCTTTGCCGGGCAGCTCAGCGATATGCTCACGATGGTTTCGAACGCGCTCCGCTCCGGCTTCAGCTTCCTGCAGGCCATCGAGCTCGTCGCGAAGGAGATGGGCGATCCGATGAGCCAGGAGCTCAGCAAGGTCATTGCGGAGATCCGCCTCGGCACTTCCATGGATCGATCGCTCGAGGAGATGGCGCGCCGCATGCAGAGCTCGGACTTCGAGCTCGTCGTGACCGCCGTTGAGATCCAGCGGCAGGTCGGCGGCAACCTCGCGCAGATCCTCGATACCATCTGCGAGACCGTCGAGGAGCGCGTGCGCATGCGCCGGGAGATCGCGACGGTGACATCGCAGGGGCGTATGTCCGGCATCGTCCTGGTCGTCCTGCCCTTCGTCATCGCGGCAGCGCTCTACTTCGTGAATCCAGGCTACCTGCAGCCGCTCCTCGAGGACCCCATCGGCCGCATGGCGGTCGGTGGCGCCATCGGCCTGGAGATCGTCGGTTTCCTGGTCATCCGGCGCATCGTGGACATCAAGATGTAGATACGGTATAGCTCCCCACTGGGGATTCATATACATTCATTTTTATCTATTCGTTTTTATAGGAGGAGATTACTATGAAAGAGATCATCAAGTATCTGAAGGCGCGGTATCTGAGCGAGAAAGCGCAGGGCATCGTCGAGTACGCCCTGATCCTCGCGTTCGTCGCTGTCGTCGCAGTTGGTATCGGCAGCGGTGGAGATCTGCAGACGAAGGTGAAGGGTGCATTCGATAGCATCAGCAACCTGTTTAGCAAAAAAAGCTAAGGGGATGCATCATGCTTAAGAGCAGTGAACGAGGTCAAGCGGTCGTCGAGTTCGCTTTGGTCATGCCGTTCCTTCTGCTTTTTATCTTTGGCATCGCCTATATGGGCTTCCTGTTCAGCGATTATCTGACGCTCAGCAACCTTGCGAGGAGCTCTGCGCGCGAAGCATCGATCACGGCACAGCAGGTGTATGGGAACGGCAAGGATACGGGCAGTATCCAGCAGTCCTACAACACCGTGCAGAAGAAGTATGCGAAGCTGGCAGCAGAGACGCAGCACATGTATGAGGTCTCAAGCGCGGACTATAAGATCCGTCCCGTCATGGAGAATGGGCAGGTCCACGATGTAAGCGTGACCATCCACGCGACGATCAAGGAGGACAACAGTGCCATCCGCGCCATCAAGAATCTGATTCCTGCCTCCATACAGGAGTTTGAGATCCAATATCAGATGCTCCAAGAGGGCTATTTGCAACAGGAGCAATGAGCCTGGCTCATTGCTCCTTCCTTTTGAAAATGACCGCCGGCGAGGGAGCCTTGCCGGTGAGAGATAAACCCACTTGAGGGGGTGGAGACGATGTCGTTACTTACGAGGCTGGGCCGGAAAGACGGCGAAAATCACCAGGTGCGGATCTTTGCCGCCGATGAGCAGGAAGATACGGGAGAGGAGTCCTACCTGCTCGTCAGGCAGCGCATCCACCAGCGGATCATCGACGAGATGACGCTCCCGGAGCAGCAGGTCTTGACGGCGACCCATCAGGACCCGCGGCAGGTCGAGCAGATCATCGACCGCTACGTCCAGCGCTATATCGAGGAGAATCCGTTCCTGGTCGCGCGCGCGCGGCGCAGCCAGCTCGTCTCGGATATCGTCGACGATATGCTGGGGCTCGGACCCATCGAGTCTTTGCATAAGGATGAGTCCGTCACGGAGATCATGGTCAACGGTCCCTCCCAGGTCTATGTCGAGCGCATGGGCAAGCTCGAGCTGACGAAGGTGAAATTCCACGATACGGCGCATCTGATGCATATCGTCGAGCGCATCTTGACTCCGCTCGGGCGCCGCATCGACGAAGGCTCCCCGCTCGTCGACGCGCGCCTCGAGGATGGGTCGCGTGTCAACATCATCATCCCGCCGCTTTCCCTCAAAGGGCCGTGCCTGACGATCCGCAAGTTCTCGAAAAAGCCGTTTTCCGTCGAGAACTTGATCTCGTTCGGCACGCTCGACGAGAAGATGGCGGAGTTCCTGCGGGCCTGCGTCAAGGCGCGCATCAATATCCTCGTCTCGGGCGGTACCGGCTCCGGTAAGACGACGACGCTCAACGTGCTCTCGTCGTTCATCCCGGAGACGGAGCGCATCGTGACCATCGAGGATGCGGCAGAGTTGCGCCTGCAGCAGGCCCACGTCGTGACGCTCGAGGCGCGTCCCGCCAATATCGAGGGCAAGGGCGAGATCACCATCCGCGATCTCGTGCGCAACGCGCTGCGCATGCGCCCGGACCGCATCATCGTCGGCGAGGTCCGTTCCGGTGAGGCGCTCGACATGCTGCAGGCCATGAATACCGGTCATGATGGGTCGCTGACGACCGCGCATGCGAACAGTCCGCGCGACGCCCTCTCCCGCCTGGAGACCATGGTGCTCATGAGCGGCCTCGAGCTGCCGGTCCGTGCGATCCGCGAGCAGATCTCATCCGCCATCGACCTGATCCTGCAGCAATCGCGCATCCGCGACGGCAGCCGCAAGGTCACCTATATCACCGAGGTCCAGCACATGGAGGACAACATCATCACGACGCAGGACTTGTTCCGCTACGTGCAGACGGGCATCGATGAGAGCGGCAAGGCCATCGGGCATTTCGTCTCGACAGGACTGAAGCCGAGCTTCTATGACAGGTTCGCGCTCTACGGCGTCAATCTGCCCGAAGACTTCTTCGAAGGCGGACAGGAGGAGATATGATGCTGCTCGTACGCATTCTCTTCGCCCTCTCCGGCGCCTGCTTCGCGTTCTTGCTCCTGCGGGCGCTCATCCACAAGAAGGTCGCACCGGATGATCAGTTCCGCGCCCGCCTCGCTACGATCCGCACGATGCGCCCCGCGTCGCCAACGCGCATCTCGCAGCAGGAACCTCTCAAGCAGAAGACCGGGCGGCAGCTCAAGGAGATCCCTTTCCTTGAGCGCGTCGTGCGGCCGTTGCAGTCGTATCTCTCCTATCTCGCGAATCGCCTGACGCCGCAGGAATGGCGGAGCTGGCTGCGGCAGAAGATCGTCCTCGCCGGCAAGACAAGCAGCCTCAAACCGGAGACGCTTTCGGTCGCAATCGCGCTTTCCGCGTCGCTCGCCTTCCTCGTGATCTGGTATGATGCTGCCGCGCAGGGGGTCGGTGCCCTGAAGATGGCCTTGTTCCTGTTCCTCGGGACCATTGCGGGCGGGGCCGCGCCGATCGTCGTTCTGAACTCCGCCATCGCCAAGCGGAAAGAAGCCATCCTGCACCAGCTCCCTGAGGTCCTCGACCTGCTCTGCATCAGCGTGCAGGCCGGACTCTCCTTCGATGCGGCGCTGCGCAAGATCACGGTGCGCATGAAGGGACCGCTCATCGATGAGTTCAAGCGGTTCCAGGACGATGTGCGCATGGGCATGATCCGCCGCAACGCGATGCGGAACCTCGCTGCGCGCTGTGACCTGCAGGACGTATCCCTGTTCATGACGGCGCTGATCCAGGCGGAGCGGCTCGGCTCGAGCATGGGCAAGACGCTGAAGAACCAGGCGGACAATATCCGCGAGCGCCGTCGCCAGCACATCAAGGCAAAGGCGCTGCGCGCGCCGATCAAGATCCTGTTCCCGCTGGTCCTTTTCATCTTCCCCGCGATCTTCGTCGTGACGCTGGTACCGGCGCTGCTCTCGTTGATGAAGAATCTGTAAGCGAAGGGATCATTTTGTATGATGGAGGATGCATTGAGTTGAAACCGTTACGTTGCAGCGTTTTGTCCGGGAATGCAGAGAAAAAGAATCCGCCCCTCACGCTGGAGGTGGCGGATTCCTTTTTTTCGCGTTTCCGCGGGTTGATGCTCCGGAAAACCCTGCCGCCGGGGCATGGACTGCTGCTCGAGCCGTGCAACAGCATCCACATGTGCTTCATGCGCTTTGCGATCGACGCCGTCTATATCGATCGGGAGTACCGCGTGGTGAAGGTCGTCACGGGGCTGCGGCCGTGGATTGGGCTGTCGCTATGTCTTCATGCCGCAGGCGTCATCGAACTTCCGGCGCATACGGCGATGCGCTATGGCATGGTACGCGGTGCTCAGCTGGAGATGGTCGACGCAGTGGGCACTGGCGCAATATGATCGCTCATTCGTCATCGTCGCTTACGAGAGAGACGGAAACCGTGCCGCCTTTTCCTGAGCCTGTGCCATCTGTGAACGTCTTATGCGTGGCATGGATCTGCTGGCCGCCAGTTGTCAAAAAGACGGACTTGGCAACGACGCTTCCGTAGATGGTTGCGTTTTGACTCCCGTCAATCAAGACGGTGCCGTTCGGTGCATAGACATATCCGTAAAACGGCGAACTGTTCTGCATGGAGATATTGCCGTTCAGGGATACCAGCAGCAGATGGTCTGCTTCATTGTCCGGTTTTTGATTGGCAGGAATATTGACGATGAGATCGCCGTTGACGATGACGACTTTGTAGACATCATCCCAGACCTTATAGCCGAGATTGCTGGGATAGGTGGTTTTGAAGTCACCGCAGGTAAGTCCCGGATAGATACTCGTGGTATGGCTTGGGTTCAGCTGATAGGATTTGTTGGAATCTACATCGAGGTAGACATGCGCGGCTTCCCGTTGGGCAAGTGACATATTTTGGTACCGCTGCACCGTGTCATATAGGGAACTGGTCATCGGATTGCTTTTCGAATAGGAGATATCGACCTCAGAGGAATGGCTGCCCTGACCGGTGTAGTCTGCTTTCCTGTCGTTGCTCATGCGGTAGTAGTAGCGCCAGGTATATCCGCGCTGACTGGAATCCGGAATCTTTTCATCATTCTCGTGCTTGGGCCGGATATGCGCTTTCCGCGTGGCCTCATCCATGTCATCGTAGAAATATTGCCTGCCATTGACCCAATAGCTGTCCGTCCCATCGAGATAATGTTCCCAATAGTTGTCGCGGTAATTGGACCAGAGCTCCGAGTCTTTGCTGGCAAGGCAGCTGAATTCATCGGCGGTAATGAAGTGGTTATCGTCGAGGTACACCGGGCCATTTACATGAACCTTTCCCTTGATGTCGATATCGCAGGAGTGGAATACGATGGCGTTCAGGATGTCATTCATGCCGCCCATGCGGTTCCAGCCATCTTTGATCCTTGGCGTTCCTTTGTAGCCGCCAATCATGGCGTACTCGAAAATGCGAGGGGTGTCGCTGCCGGTATAAGCAACTTTCGCCGTCGAGGTCGCTGTCACAAGCTGCTCGCTCTTTATGCCAAAGAGCGGGAGGAAATGCAAGGGGACGGTTTCTTCGCCGACAAGGGTGATGCGCGTCGCCTCGTTTTTCGTCTTGTAGGTCAGGTCGTGGATCTTGTAAGTGCTCTTGAGCTGCGTATTCTTTTTCAGGTAGTCGTCGATCGTTTCTTCGGTGGCGCTGGTGCTCTGCGCATTTTCTGTATAGGCATGACCGCCCGCAAGGACGGCTGCGTCCGTGGCATTCTGCAAGCTGGCTTTATGGATATAGAGATTGCCGATATCGACTGCAACTCCGGTGATGCCGATCAGTAACGGGAGGAGGAGGGCCGTCAAGACGATCGTGGAGCCTTTTTGTCCGCTGCTTTTTAACCATCGCATGATTCATCGCTCCTGTATCAGGAAAGTCAGGTCGTACTACGCAATAGATCTCTTTCTTATTTTATCATATTTCGTAGGATCGTGCCGATACATTCTCGTCAAGGCGCTGGAAATCGGCAGGCTGCAACGCGCCCGGGGGCGTAGGAAGCGTTCCTTGCTGATTGCACCGACGGCGCTTTTAGGGTAGAATGAAGAAAACGATATGGCGTATGAGGAGGGTAACTATGGCAGGGGAACAGCAGGTGGCGGATCTTTCTGCCGCGGATCTCAGCGAGGGGGCACTGAAGCAGATCCTCAGCAACACAATCGAGACCATTGAGGACAATAAGGAGCAGATTTTCGGCATCTACGAGACGGCGAAAGATGAGGTCGAGCGCAGCCGCAAGCAGCTCGAGGACTTGAAGTTCCAGGCGCGGCAGACCATCGAGCACGTCGATGCGCTCGAGCAGCAGGAGCAGCAGGAGAAGCAGCAGCTCGTCGCCGTGAGCTCGAATTTCGAGCATTACTCCGAAGAGCGCATCCAGGCGAGCTATGAGTCGGTCAAGGAGGTGCAGGTCGCGCTCGCCGTCGAGCGGGACAAGGAGAAGCAGCTGCGCGCCCAGCGGGATGTGCTCGAGCTGCGGCTGCGCCGCCTCATGGTGATGCTGCAGCAGGCGGAGCATCTGGCGCTCGCAATCGGCTCGGTGCTCAGCTATCTCTCGACGCAGGTGTCGGGCGTGCTCTGGAAGATCGAGGCGGTACAGAAGGACAAGCTCGTGGGTGCGCGCATCATCAAGGCGGTCGAGGGCGAGCGCTACCGCATGTCGCGCGAGCTGCACGACGGGCCGGCGCAGGACCTCGCGAACCTGATCTTCCAGACGAGCATCTGCGAGAAGCTCGTGGATTTCAACCCCGAGGAGGCGAAGGCGAACCTTCAGACCATGCGGCAGGAGGTGCGCGACTGCCTCTCCTCCGTGCGGCAGGTCATCTTCGACATGCGGCCGATGGCGCTCGACGACATCGGCCTCGCGGCGGCACTACAGGAGCTCGTGAGCAAGCTCGAGGCGCGCGGCATCGTCGCGGCGGATTTCCAGCTTGACGGGAAGCCCGTGCAGCTCTCGAAGCACATCGAGATCGCGGCGTTCCGCATCGTGCAGGAGGCGCTCAACAACGTCGCGCACCACGCGGGGACGAAGGAGGCGCGCGTGCGCGTGCTCTACACGCAGACGGCGCTCTCCATCCTCGTCGAGGACAAGGGGAAGGGCTTCGACCCCGATGCACCGCTTCCCGAGGAGCTGACGGAGGGCGCGGCTGAGGACGGCGCGTCGCCTGCGGCGGCGGAGCCCCAGGCGGCAGACGAGGCGGGCGCGACAGGCAGCGCGGCAGAGGCGGCGTCTGAGGCCGAGCCCGAGCGGTCGCATTTCGGCCTGCTCGACATGCGCGAGCGCGCGAAGATCATCGGCGCGGAGTTCAGCATTGCCTCGGCGCCTGGAAAGGGCACGCGCGTGCATCTGCGCGTCCCGTACAAGAAGGAGGACGTCGCCGTGCGGCAGACGAAGGGAAAGGCAGGCGGGAAAGCGCAGCCATGAAAGAGCAGCAGGAAGCAGGAACGCTTGATGCGCGTCAGCGCCGGGCGCCGATCCCCGAGGCCATGCGTGCCTACGCCGGGGACGGCGCCCTCGCTTTCCATACGCCGGGACACAAGCAGGGACTCGGAGCGCATCCGCTGCTCCGCCGCCTCATCACGGCGGAGGGGCTGCGCGAGGAGGTCTCGCTCATGGAGGAGCTCGACGACCTCCACGAGCCGACCATGTGCATCAAGGAGGCGGAGGAGCTCGCGGCGGCGCTCTACGGCGCCGACCATGCCTATCTCATGGTGAACGGCACGACGGGTGCCATCCACGCCATGCTCGTGGGCACGCTCGCGCCCGGCGATGTCGTCCTCGTGCCGCGCAACGCCCACCGCTCGCTCATCGGCGGGATCGTGCTCGCGGGCGCCGTGCCCGTCTACCTCCAGCCGGAGTTTGACGCAGCGTACGGCATCCCTATGGGCGTCGCGCCCGAGACGGTGGCGCGCGCAATCGAGGCGCACCCCGAGGCGCGCGCCGCCGCGCTCGTCTATCCGACCTACTACGGCGTGACGACGGACCTCGCCGCCATCGCGCATCTCTTGCACGCGCACGACATGCTGCTGCTCGTCGACGAGGCGCACGGGGCGCACCTGCGCTTTTCTGGCGCGCTGCCGCCGCAGGCGATCGACTGCGGCGCGGACGCCGCGGCGCAGAGCACGCACAAGCTGCTCGGCGCGATGACGCAGGGCTCGCTCCTCCTCACGCGCGGTGCGCGCCTCGATGAGGAGCGCGTGCGGGAGGCGGCGAGCCTGCTCCAGACGACGAGCCCGAATCAGCTGCTCATGGCGTCCATCGACATCGCGCGTCTCCAGATGGCAGAGGAGGGGCGCGCGCGCGTCGGCAGGGCCGTGCGTCTCGCACAGATGGTGCGCCGCGCGGTGAATGGCATCCCGGGACTCGCCTCCTTCGGTGCCGAGGCGATGACGCGCCCCGGCATGAGCGGGCTCGACCTCACGAAGGTCACGGTCAGCGTGCGCGGTCTCGGACTCACGGGCGTCGCGGCGGAGCAGATCCTCCGCCACACCTATCGCGTGCAGTGCGAGCTCTCCGATGCGGAGAACCTGCTCTTTATCATCTCCTACGCGGACACGGAGCGCGAGGCAGAGCGCCTCATCGAGGCGCTCAGAGACCTCGCGCGCACGCACGCGGGCGGCGCAGGCGGCGAGGCGCAGGAGATGCGGGAGGCGCGCGCGCTGCCGCCCGTGCCGGAGACGGCGTGCGCGCCGCGCGCGGCGTTTTTCGCGGCGAAGGAGCGCGTGCCCTTTGACGCGGCGGCAGGGCGCATCGCGGCGGAGCAGGTGATGTTCTACCCGCCGGGCGTGCCGCTGCTCGCGCCGGGCGACCGCGTCACCGCGGCGGCGATCGATTACATCCGCGCCATGCAGCGCGCGGGGCGCAAGGTTGTCGGGCCCGAGGACCCTCAGCTGCGTACACTCAAGGTCCTAAGGGAGGAACGTTCATGACGAAAGGCAAGCTCATCATCATCGAGGCGGGAGACGGCAGCGGCAAGGCGACACAGACGGAGGCGCTCTACGCGCATCTCGTGCGCGACGGGCGGCGCGTGCACCGCATCTCGTTCCCCGACTACGACTCGGAGTCATCGGCGCTCGTGCGCATGTATCTCGACGGGGTGTTCGGAGCGCATGCGGACGATGTCAATCCCTACGCCGCGTCGACCTTTTTCGCCGTCGATCGCTTTGCCTCGTACCGCACGACGTGGAAACGCTGGTACGATGCAGGGGACATCATCCTCGCCGACCGTTATACGACCTCGAACATGGTGCATCAGGCGGTGAAGATCGAGGACGCGCAGGAGCGAGAGGCGTTCCTCGACTGGCTCTACGACTTCGAGTTCCGGAAGATGGGGCTCCCCGTACCGGACGCCGTCGTCTTCCTCGACATGGCGCCGGACGTCGCAGACCGACTCCTCGCCGCGCGCGCAGTGAAGACGGGAGAGAAAGAAGACATCCACGAGCGCGACAAGGGCTACCTCGCCCGCTGCCACGCGGCGTATCTCGCGCTCGCGGAGAAATACGGCTGGGCGCGCGTGCGCTGCAGCGAGGGCGGCGCGCCGCGCGCTGTCGCCGCCATCCATGAGGACGTCTGGCGCGCGCTCGCGCCCGTGCTCGCCGTGCAGGAGGGAAAGGCATGATCAAGGAAGTACTCGTCGTCGAGGGCAAGATGGACGTCGTCGCCATCGACAAGGCCGTCGAGGCGGACTGCATCATAACGGGCGGCTTCAGCCTGAAGCCGAAGACGCTCGACGACATCGAGAAGGCGTACGAGCGACGCGG
This sequence comes from Dongibacter bovis, assembly GCA_902763085.1. Classification (GTDB taxonomy): domain Bacteria; phylum Bacillota; class Negativicutes; order Selenomonadales; family Selenomonadaceae; genus Selenomonas_C. The sequence goes on along the minus strand of CACWQW010000021.1, from coordinate 1,685 downwards.
CATCATCATCCTCACGGACCCGGACTCCGCGGGGGAGCGCATCCGCAAATTCCTCGCAAAGCGGTTCCCGGACGCCAAGCATGCGTTCATCCCCGTCGAGGACGCGACGGACCATGACGACATCGGCGTCGAGCAGGCAAAGCCGCCCGCGATCCGCGCGGCGCTCGCGCGCGTGCACACGCTCTCCTTCACGCCGACGGAGGAATTCTCGGGCGCCGACCTCATTGCGGCGGGGCTCACGGGCACGCCGGACGCCGCACGGCGCCGCGCCTGGCTCGGCGCGCGGCTCGGGCTCGGCTTCGCGAACGCGAAGACCTTCCTCAAGCGACTCAACCACTACGGCGTCACGCGCGCGGAATACGAACAGGCGCTCGCCGCGCTCGAGAAGGGAGAAAAGGCATGAACGAAGAAGACGAGAAGCTGCTCCACCCGACGATCGCGAGCCGGGCAGTCACGCAGCACATCCTCAAGGCATTCGGCCTGCACGCGAGCAAGAAACTCGGGCAGAATTTCCTCATCGATGCCGCCATCGTGCGCGGCATCGTCGAGGCGGCAGAGGTGCAGCCAGGCGACCGTGTGCTCGAGATCGGCCCGGGCATCGGCACGCTCACGCAGGGCCTCGCAGAGGCGGGCGCGGATGTGCGCGCCGTCGAGCTCGATAAGAAGCTCCCCGCTGTGCTTGCTGAGACGCTCAAGGGCTACGACAACGTGCGCATCATCCCGGGTGACATCTTAAAGACCGACATCCGCGCCGTCATGGGCGAGGGGCCGTTCAAGGTCGCGGCGAACCTGCCGTACTACATCACGACGCCGATTCTCCTCTCGCTGCTCGAGCAGCATCTCCCCATCACGCACCTCGTGACGATGGTGCAGAAAGAGGTCGCGGAGCGCATGATCGCGGCGCCTGGCTCGAAGGCGTACGGCGCCCTCTCCGTCGCCGTGCAGTACTACACGGAGCCCGCCATCGTGCTCGACGTGCCGCCGCGCTCCTTCATCCCCGCGCCGGAGGTCGACAGCTGCGTCATCGCCTGCCGCGTGCGCGAGACGCCAGCGCCCGCCGTGCGCGACGAGGCGCTCTTCTTCCGCGTCGTGCGCGCCGCCTTCGGGCAGCGGCGCAAGACGCTCGCGAACGCCCTTCGGGGCGGCGGCTTTCCCAAGGAGCAAGTGCGCGACGCCATGGAGCGCGCGGGGATAGACCCCATGCGCCGCGGCGAGACGCTCTCGCTCCTGGAGTTCGCGCAGCTCGCCGACGCCTTCGCGGAAATCGCAGCGCGCTAAGGGCGGTGGGCGGCATAAGTGCCGTCGGGAAGAAAACGTTGCAAGTATACATACGAAAGGCATTGCCTGTATAACAAAACTGTTATACAATAGCAATGGTTTCTACAAGAAACCACGGCAACAGCCGTGGTTTTTCCAATATCAAAAGAAAGCAGGCATCATCTATGGCACAAACAGCATGGTCCATCCTGCCTCCGGTCATCACCATCGTCCTCGCGCTCTGGACGAAGGAAGTCTACATGTCGCTCATCATCGGCATCTTCTCGGGGGCACTGCTCTTTTCGGGCGGCAATATCCTCGAGGCGATTCTCACGATGTTCGCGGTCATGGAGGACAAGGTCGGCGGCAACGTCAACATCCTCGTGTTCCTCGTCATCCTCGGCATCCTCGTCGCGGCGATCACGCGC
>CACWQW010000020.1 GCA_902763085.1 Dongibacter bovis | reverse complement strand
AAACAGAACAGTGCAAAAAACGAGGCGATCGGTGACCGCCTGTTTCTTGCACTGTTTTTTATGCCATGATTATCGCCAGTGTCAGATGACCGTGATTGAAGTCAAAGGAAACGGGGCTATCCACACGAAAATGCTTTCGTGAGACAGCCCCTCTATCCGTTACGCTCAGCCTGTTCCGCTCAGCCCTTCTCCGCGTCCGGCGCGTCCTTCTTCTCCTGCGCCAGCGCGAGGATGTCCTCCTGGAAGCGCTTCCGGTCGCCTGCGATGCGCGCCGCGATCTCCTCGGCGCTGCCGCCAGCCGGCGCCGCGTCCTCCGGCCCCTCGCCGGGCTGGTACACGACGAACGGCTTCCGATCCTTCCCCACGACTTCGTTCTCGATGCGCTTGCCGCCGCGGAAGATGTGATGCCCCGTCGGGATCCATTCCTCACTCATCGCCCGTCACCTCACTCGAATTTTTCTCGTACGCCCGCGGCGCGCTTCGCGCCGCGGGCGCTTTTCCCTGGCGGCACGGCCGCCGACGATGCTACGATGATGCAGGCACCAGCATCCTCGTGCATCGCCCTCACAGCAAAAGGCTGTGCGGGACCGCGATCCGCGCACAGCCTTGCCGCAGGGGTCATGCCATGATATCGACATTCGCCCCGAGATTCGGATCGAGGCTTCCCTGCATCTCATCGAGCAGCTCCCCCACGTTTTCCGAGGAGCTCTCCATCGCCATCTTGAGGACGGCGACACCCATATCCTGCGTCGCGCGCTGCTGGCTCATGCCGACGGACAGCGCCGCAATGCTCATCGTATCCATGCGTCTCCCTCCCTGGTCGCTTTCTCGGCTCCATTATACCGCATTTTTGGAGGCGCGAAAAGCCCCGGAGGCGCAGACGCGCCACATTTTCACGCGAGGTCTTCGCCGTTGCTCGCGATGACTTTCCGATACCAGTCGTACGACTTCTTCGGATGGCGCGCGAGCAGGTCGAAGTCGCCTCCGTCTTCCTCATGGCCCAGCGCTGCTGCCGAAAGAATGCGGCGCTCCTGCTAACGGTTTGCGACGACGATACCCGCGAAGATCAGCGCGATGCCGAGCCAGGCGGACGGCGCGACGGGCTCGCCGAGCACGAAACAGGCGGAGAGCATGGCGATGACGAGCTCCGAGGACGTGAGGATGCCCGCGAGGCCGATGCCCGTGTGCGGGATGCCGATCGCGAAGAGCAGCGGCGGCAGCGTGACGCCGAGCACGCCGAGCGGCAGGCCGTAGGGCAGCACGCGCAGGAAGAGCGCCCCATCCGTGAGGAAGTCCGGCGGCAGGACGAGGAAGGTCACGAGCGCACCGCCGATCGCCATGACCGCCGCCTTGCAGACGGACGGCACGCCGCGCGCGACCGTGCCACTCAGGAAAAGCATCGTCGCGTAGCTCAGCGCCGAGAGCAGCCCGTAGCCGATCCCGGCGGCGTCTGCCGTGAGCGCGCCGCCCGTCATGACGCCGCTCGCGAGCAGGGAACCCGGCAGCACGAGCGCGAACGCGAGGAGCTTCCACCGCGAGGGAAGCCTGCGGCGCACGAACGTCTCGAAGACGAGCGTGATGAGGATGTACTGGAAGAGCAGCACGACGGCGAGCGACGCCGAGATCGTCTCGAGCGCGTGGTAGTAGAAGATCGACGTGCCGCCCATCGGGATGCCGGCGGCGAGCAGAGCGAGCCACTGCCGCCCCGCGAGACGCCGCATGGAGCGGAGGGCGAACGGCAGCAGGAACACGAGACCGAAGAAGAACTCCCCGCTCGTGACGCCCGTGCGGTTGATGCCCGCGGCGTAGGCGGTCTTGACGATCGTCGAAAGGATGCCGTAGCACGCCCCGCCGAGGAAGACGATCAGCGGATAACGATAGTTTGACAAAAAGATTCCCCTCCTAAGCGATGCGATTTCCCCGCACGCAAATATGCCACACAACACGGCTTTCGTGTTGTGTGGCGAAACGGTTCATTGGAACAGAAAAATCCACATCCAAGCGCTGGTTTTCTCAAAAAAGCGGTGAGGAAGCGGCGTCCTGCGCCTCCCCGACGCTTGCTATCCTACCAGGCGGCGCGCCGTCTGTCAAGGAGGCGCGGAAGCGGTGCCCTCACTCGTCCAGGAGGAACGCCTCGAACGCCCAGTTGCCGTACTTCATGCCAAGCGGCGTGAGGTGCACGGTCTCCGCGTCCTCCACGAGCAGGCCGCGCGCCGCGAGGCGGTCGATGACGTCCGCGTAGACCGAGCGGAGCGAGCAGCCGAAGCGCGCGGCGAAGCGCGCCTTCTCGATGCCGCGCACCGTGCGCAGCGCGAGGAATGCGAACTCCTCCATCGAGGTGGCGCGCGTCAAAGGCTCCTCCTCGCGGCGCGCGCTGCCCGATGCCGCCATAGCGGCGAGGTAGTCGTCGATGCCCGCGAGGTTCTCGTAGCGCTGCCCGCCGAGGTACGAGTGCGCCGCCGCGCCGACGCCGAGGTACGGCACGTCCTGCCAGTAGCCGAGGTTGTGACGGCTCGCAAAGCCCGGCCGCGCGAAATTCGAGATCTCGTAGCGCGCGTAGCCGGCCGCGGGGAGCGCCGTCGTCATGAAGTTGTACATCGCCTCGCTCTCCTCCTCAGAGGGGAGCGCGAGCCGCCCCTGCGCCTGCTCCCGCGCGAAGACCGTGCCCGGTTCGACCATGAGGCCGTAGATGGAGAGATGCTGCGGCGCGAGCGCGATGGCCGCGCGCACGCTCTCCCGGAGCCCCGCAAGCGTCTGCCCCGGCAGACCGTACATGAGGTCGAGGCTGATGTTCCGGAAGCCCGCCGCCCGCGCGAGGCGCACGGCGGCGCGCGCCTCCGCCGCCGTGTGGATGCGACCGATGCGCGCGAGCAGCGCATCGTCGAGCGTCTGCACGCCGAGCGACAGCCGGTTCACGCCGCCCGCGCGCAGGAGCGCGAGGTAGGCGGCATCCACCGTGCCGGGGTTGCACTCGCAGGTGACCTCCTGCGCGGGCACGGCCTCGTCTGCGCTCCCGCCATTGCGCCGCTGGTGCGTCCCCTCACCGGCTGCCCCGCTGCCCTCGCGCGCCAGTGCCGCTCCATCTGCCCCACCGACAAGGAACGGGTGCAGGGCGCTGAGGAGCTCCTCCATGCGCGCGGGCGGCAGCGCCGTCGGCGTGCCGCCGCCGAGGTAGATCGTGCGCGGCGGTCCGTAGCGCCGAAGCAGCGCGCCGCCCTCGCGCGCGAGTTCCTCGCCGAGCACGCGCACATACGCTGCCATCTGCGCCTCCCGCCCCGCATAAGACGCGAAATCACAGTAGAAGCATTTCCGCCGGCAGAACGGCAGATGGACGTAGAGCCCCCACGCCTTTTCCTGCACCGCGCCGCCTTGCCGCTCAGTCAATCTTCAGGATCGCCATGAAGGCTTCCTGCGGCACCTCGACGCTGCCGACCGCCTTCATGCGCTTCTTGCCTTCTTTCTGCTTCTCGAGCAGCTTGCGCTTGCGCGAGATATCGCCGCCGTAGCATTTCGCGAGGACGTCCTTGCGGCGCGCGCGCACGTTCTCACGCGCGATGATCTTCGAGCCGATCGCCGCCTGGATGGGGATCTCGAACATCTGCTGCGGGATGATCTCCTTGAGTTTCGCAGCGAGCGCGCGGCCGCGGGAAGCCGCGCGGTCCTTGTGCACGATCGTCGAGAGCGCGTCGACGGGATCGCCGTTCAAAAGGATGTCGACCTTCACGAGCTTCGACTCCTTGTAGTCGGCGAGCTCGTAGTCGAGCGAGGCGTAGCCGCGCGTCGCGGATTTCAGCCGATCGAAATAGTCGAAGATGATCTCGTTGAGCGGGATGTGGTAGGTGATCATGACGCGGTTCGTGTCGAGATAGTCCATGCCCTTGAACTCGCCGCGCTTCTCCTGCGAGATCTCCATGACCGCGCCGACGTAGTCGCTCGGCACGATGACCGTCGCCTTGACGTACGGCTCCTCGATGTGCTCGATCTCCGTCGGCGGCGGGAGCTCGGAGGGATTGCTGACCTTGACCATCGTGCCGTCCGTCTTGAAGACGTGGTAGATGACCGTCGGCGCCGTCGTGATGAGCTTCAGATGATACTCGCGCTCGAGGCGCTCCTGCACGACATCCATGTGCAGGAGGCCGAGGAAACCGCAGCGGAAGCCGAAGCCGAGCGCGACCGAGGTCTCCGGCTCGAAGACGAGCGCCGCGTCGTTGAGCTGGAGCTTCTCGAGCGCGTCCTTGAGGTTGTCGTAGTCAGAGCTCTCGACGGGATAGAGGCCGCAGTAGACCATCGGGTTCACGCCGCGGTAGCCGGGGAGAGGCTCCGCGGCGCCCTTCTCCGCCGTCGTGATCGTATCGCCGACGCGCACGTCGCGCACATCCTTGAGCGAGCCCGCGACGAAGCCGACCTCGCCCGCAGCGAGCCCGCCGAGGTCGACGGGCTGCGGGCGGAAGCAGCCGACATCCGTGACCTCGAACACCTTGCCCGTCGCCATCATCTTGAGGCGCTGCCCCTTCTTGATGCGCCCCTCCTTCACGCGGATGTGCGCGATGACGCCCTTATAAGAGTCGAAATACGAATCGAAGATCAGCGCGCGCAGCGGCGCACTCGCGTCCCCCTCCGGCGCGGGGATGTCCGCGACGATCGCCTCGAGGATCTCGTCGATGCCCTGGCCCGTCTTCGCCGAGCACTCGATGGCGTTCGACGTGTCGAGGCCGATGACGTCCTCGATCTCCTTCTTCACGCGCTCGGGATCGGCGCTCGGCAGGTCGATCTTATTGATGACGGGGATGATCTCGAGGTCGTTCTCGAGCGCCATGTAGACATTTGCGAGCGTCTGCGCCTCGACGCCCTGCGCCGCGTCGACGACGAGCAGCGCGCCCTCGCACGCCGCGAGGCTGCGCGACACCTCGTAGGTGAAGTCGACGTGGCCCGGCGTATCGATGAGGTTGAGCTCGTACGCCTCGCCGTCCTGCGCCTCGTAGTGCAGCCGCACGGTCTGCGACTTGATCGTGATGCCGCGCTCGCGCTCGATGTCCATGTTGTCGAGCACCTGATCCTCCATCTCGCGCTTCGTGAGCGTGCCCGTACGCTCGATGAGCCGGTCCGCGATCGTCGATTTCCCGTGGTCGATATGCGCGATGATCGAGAAATTGCGGATATTCTTATTTGACATGCTTTCTCTCCTCAAAGCTCCGGCAGGCGCTCCCCGCCGGACAAAGCGGAGCCCGCACTTGCACGCGCGGCGCCCCGGAAAAAATTTCCTCCATTATATCATCCCCGCCGCGCCCGTGGCAAGAAATGCGCCGCGGCGCGGAAATAAAGGTTGCTTTTTCCCGCGCCGCGTGCTATCATATTCTAGTATTGTACGAAAGACAAGGGGGTGAATTACTTGCCGAACATCAAAGCTTCGATCCTTAGTGTGAAATCCGACGCAAAGCGCCATGCGAAGAACGCCGCTGAGAAGTCCCGTGTGCGCACGGCTTCCCGCCGCGTCCTCGACGCCGTTGAGGCTGGAAACGCTGATGAAGCGAAATCCCTCCTTACGCTCGCATGCAAGACGATCGATCAGGCGGCTGCGAACCACGTATACCACAAGAACTGCGCGGCGCGCAAGAAGTCCCGTCTGGCCCGCAAGGTCAACGCTCTTGCCAAGTGACCTGTGATCTTTTGCGATAAGATACGAAAGAGGATGCCATCGCTGGCATCCTTCCCGCCTCCTGAAAGGGAGGCTTTTTTCGTATACGCAATCGTTCTCCTTTCCCGCCCCGTCCACAGTACCACTGCTCCTCTGAAGTCGATATCGCCGCCACCGACCTCGTGCTGCTCGTGGCGCGGCAGCAGGACATCGACCCCGACTGCTGGACGCTCCCGACTGCGCAGGTCGAGACGTTCTTCGTTCCGGCGGGCAGCGCCGTGGGGCTCTGCGCGAGGGCATCTCGTCTCTCATGGCAGGGATGCAAATCTTCGCCGACAAATTTCCAGGGAAGCACTCCCATGCTCCACAAAATCCGTTATAATGGAGATAGATGTCGTTTATCCTTTCTTCCTCATCACTGATTGGAGGCGCTCCTATGATTTCTCCCAACGAGCAGCCGCTCACGGCGGAGCGGCAGGCGCAGATCGACGGCGTGCTCGAGGCGCACGATTTCGATCCGACGCAGATCGTCGGCATCCTGCTCGAGGTGCAGGACCTCGAGCCGCTGCACTACGTGCCGCGGCCGACGGCCTACTATATCGCACAGAAGCTCTCGATGCGCGTGACGAATATCTACGATATCCTCTGCTTCTACGACCAGCTCTCGACGAAGCCGCGCGCCCGCTACCCGATCCAGGTCTGCGGCTCCATCGCCTGCCGCGTGAACGCGAGCGAGCGGCTCGCCGATACGCTGAAACGCCTGCTCGGCATCGACTACGGCGAGACGACGTACGACGGCCGCTTCACGCTCGAGCGCATCACGTGCTTCGGCGCCTGCGACCGCGCGCCCGCCGTGCGCATCAACGGCCACGTCTACGACCATCTCGACTCCGAGGAGAAGATCCGCGCGCTCCTCGCGTCGCTGGACTAAGGAGGGCGCTATGGAAGAAGTCAGATTCCTCACGGCGAATTTCGGCCGCTACGATACGAGCTCCATCAGCTCCTACATGAACATCGGCGGGTTCTCCGCACTCAAGAAGGCGGTCACGATGGACGGCGAGGACATCGCCGCGCTCATCGCGGCGAACAAGGTCAAGGGGCGCGGTGGCGCCGCCTACGACATGGGACGCAAGTGGTCGCAGGCGCGCGCCGTCAAGGGGAAAGACAAGGTCATCATCTGCAACGCCGATGAAGGCGAGACGACGACGTTCAAGGACCGCGAGCTCATCCGGCAGGACCCCTTTAACCTCATCGAGGCGATGATCATCGCGGGCTACGTCATGGGCGCGACGGACGGCTATATCTACATGCGCGCGGAGTACGCCTGCTTCCGCCCGCTGCTCCTGAGCGCGATCCGGCAGGCGGAGCGCTACGGCTTCCTCGGCACGGACATCCTCGGGCGCGGGTTCGATTTCCACCTGCACCTCTACTCCGGCGCCGGCGCCTACGTCTGCGGCGAAGGCACGGCGCTCATCCGCTCCATCGAGGGCAAGGCGGGGCGGCCGCGCATGAAGCCGCCGTTCATCAAGGTCAGCGGTCTCTTCGCGCGCCCGACCTGCCTCAACAACGTCGAGAGCCTCTCGCTCGTGCCGCACCTCCTGCTCGATGCGGAGAAGCGCTACGCCGCGCTCGGCACGGAGGAGTCGCGCGGCACGAAGATGGTGAGCGTCGCGGGGAACGTCAATGCGCCCGGCGCTTTTGAGATCCCGTTCGGTACGCCGCTTGGCGACATCATCGCGCGCGCGGGCGGCGTGCAGGGCGGGCGGCGCATCCGCGTGCTGCAGCTTGGCGGCGCCTCGGGCAAGGTGCAGGCGGGTACGGACGAGGTGCTCGATACGCCCTACACCTACGAGGACCTCGCCGCCATCGGCCTCACGGTCGGCTCGGGCGGCATCCTCGTCGTCGACGAGCGCACGAGCCTCATCGATTTCCTGCGCATGAACCAGGAGTTCTTCTCCGAGGAGTGCTGCGGCCAGTGCACGCCCTGCCGCGAAGGCAACGTACACATCGCGCGCTTCCTCGAGAAGCTCCAGGCAGGCACGATCACGGAGGAGGAGATCGGCCTCATGAGCGGCATCGCCGAGGTCATGAGCCGCTCGTCGCTCTGCGGTCTCGGCGAGACGGCGCAAAACACGCTGCTCTCCGCCATGCGCGTTTTCCCAGAAGTCTTCACCGCAGGAGGTGCCAGCCATGAGTGAACCTGAAAAAGAGCTCGTCCATCTGACGATCAACCAGATCCCCGTCGCCGTGCCGAAGGGCACGAAGATCCTGCAGGCGGCGGCGAAGATCCACATCGACATCCCGCACCTCTGCTTCCACGAGGACCAGCGCATCAAGGCGCACTGCCGCCTCTGCTCCGTCGAGGTCACGGGGCGCCGCCGCCTCTACGCCGCCTGCTCGACGGAGTGCTGGGAGGGCATGGAGGTGCACACGGACACGCCGATCGTCCGCAGCACCCAGGTCGCCATCCTCGAACTCATGCTCGCGAACCACAACCGCGACTGCCTGAGCTGCCCGCGCAACCAGAACTGCGACCTCCAGCATCTCGTGAGCCGGTTCAACATCCAGCGCTCGGCGCTGCCCTCCATCGTGAAGGACACGGGGCGCATCGTAACGAACCCCGCCATCGTGCGGGAGCCGGATAAATGCATCCGCTGCGGCCGCTGCATCCGCGCCTGCAAAGACGTGCAGGGCATCGCGGCGCTCACCTACGCACACCGGAGCGATGATATCGTCGTCACGACGGCCTACGACCAGCCGATGGAGGCGACGGACTGCGTGCTCTGCGGCCAGTGCAGCCTCGTCTGCCCGACGGGCGCCATCGTCGAGCGCGACCGGACGCAGAGCGTCCTCCGCGCCCTGCAGGACCCGCACAAGCACGTCATCGTGCAGACGGCGCCCGCCGTGCGCGTCGCGCTCGGCGACGCGTTCGGCCTCGGCGCGGGCGCCATCGCGACGGGGCAGATGGTCACGGCGCTGAAGCTCCTCGGCTTCGACAAAGTCTTCGACACGAACTTCGGCGCCGACCTCACGATCATGGAGGAGGGCTACGAGTTCCTCGACCGCCTGCAGCACGGCGGCACGCTCCCCATGCTCACCTCCTGCTGTCCCGCCTGGGTCACATACATGGAAAAGGAGTACGGCGCCTGCCTCGCCCACCTCTCGACGGCGAAATCGCCCATGGGCATGTTCGGCGCCGTCGCCAAGACGTCCTACGCAGAGGCGGCGGGCATCCCCAGAGAGGACATCGTGACCGTCGCCATCATGCCCTGCACAGCGAAGAAGGCGGAGGCGGCGCGCCCGGAGCTCGGGCGCGGCGGCCGGCAGGACATCGATTACGTGCTCACGACGCGCGAGCTCATCAAGCTCATCAAATACGTCGGCCTCACGTTCCACGACCTGCCGGAGACGCCGTTTGACAGCCCGCTCGGCGAGGCGACGGGCGCGGGCGCCATCTTCGGCGCGACGGGCGGCGTCATGGAGGCGGCGCTGCGCACCGTCGTCGAGCGCGCGACGGGAAAGCCGCTCCAAGAGATCGAGTTCAGCGCCGTGCGCGGCATGGAGGGCATCCGCGAGGCGACCGTAGACATCGGCAGCCGCACCGTCCGCGTCGCTGTCTGCCACACGCTGAGGAACGCCGCAAAGCTCATGGCGGCCGTCAGGAGCGGCACGAGCCCCTACGACTTCATCGAGGTCATGGCGTGCCCCGGCGGCTGCGCGGGCGGCGGCGGCCAGCCGCTCGGCACGACGCGCGCCATCACGAAAGAGCGCATCGCCTCCCTCTACGCGATCGACCGCAGCCTGCCGCACAGGAAGTCGCACGAGAACCCCGTGATCCAGAAGCTCTACGAGCGCGACCTCGGCGCCCCGCTGAGCCCGAAAGCGCACGACCTCCTGCACACGACCTACCACGAGATCCCGCCGGCGTGCACGTTCTGAAGCCGCCGGTATCTACAAGCATAGAGAAGCCCCGGACACCTTCTGCAGATGTCCGGGGCTTTTTCGCGCGGCGCGGCTTCCCCAGCGCGCCTTTCTCATCTCTTCCCTGTGCCCTGCTTGCGGAGCTTCGCCGCGAGTTTCGGCAGCGCCTTCTGTCGAAAGCAGGCGTAATAGCGGATGTTCACCGCCGCATCCTCATCGGCAGGGACTGCTGCCGCCAGGTCAAAGACGACCTCAAGGCGCAGATCGCCGCCATCGAACGCTACGAAGCCGCCGCCTCGGACACCGATAAGAGCTGTTATTTTTCGTCGTTTCGCCAAGCGGCACTATCTAACGAATAAAGATCTGGTATCTGAAGCAGGACTGCCCCTTCCCTCTGCGCGCGCTCCCTGACCGGCTGCGTATAGCCACTCCTGCTGAAGAAGACATACCACCTCTTCTTCACCTGCGGAAATGCCATCGCCGCCGTGAGAAGGTCCTCATACTCTTCCATCGGCATGGGGCGGCTCTGGTATTTGCATTCGCAGAAAAGCCCCTGGGTCCCGCTTTCATCAAGCGCGAGCACATCCACATCGTCCTGCTGCCGCAGCACCGGATTCGTCCCCCACCATTTTCCGATGTGCGCGGGAAGGAACGGCAGCGCGCCCAACTTTGCCATGCGCAGCAGATAGGAACAGCAGACCTGCTCGAAGACTGGCCCCATGTAATCGGCGATGCCCGCCATGATCCGCTTCGCCGTCTCCTCTTCCCCGAGCAGCGCATAGAAACTCCGCTTGGAGAAGACGTACCGATACCAGAATGTGTAATAGAAATCTGTCAGGATATAGATGCCCTTCTTGCTCGTCCGCGCCTCTCCGCACGGAACGATTTTCCTGACGAGACGGATATTCTGCAAGACCGAGAGATACTTGCTGCACTTGCCGGCGGGCTCGTGAATCCGGTCCGCAATCATTTGCACCTTATTGGCACCGGTAGCGATCGCCTCCAAGATGCTGTTGTATACCACCGGTTCGCGCAATTCCATCCGCAAGAGCATCTGCGGCTCATCGTTCAGGAACGTGCTCTCCGGCAAGACCTGATGCGCGAGGTTCTGCTCGATGCTTTCCTGCTCATCAAAGGCATTGAGATAGCGAGGAATCCCGCCGAGGATCCCGTATGCCAACAGCCGCTCCTCCTCGCTGTAATGTGGAAAAAAGGACGCGCTATCGAAGTAATCGAAAGGCAGGACTTCCATCTGCCCCGTGATCCTGCCGTAAAGCGGGCTCTTGTACCCCATGACATCATTGACCATGAAACGGACGCTGGAGCCACAGAGCACCAACATGATGTTCTGCTGCTGCCATGCGTGATCGATCGCGTGCTGCAAGATGCTCTTGATCGACGCGTTCTGCGCTGCCAGGAAGGGAAACTCATCGATGATCAGGATGCTCTTCTCCGGGCGCGATGCCGCCTGCTTGCCAAAATAGGCAAACGCCCGCTCCCAATCGGGAAACGGCGCTAAGAACGCATCGGCGAAATACTCCTGGAGCGACTGGGAAAAGTCCTGCAGGTTCAGAGCATCGTTCTTCTCCTGCGCCGGGAAGAAGATGACCGGCTGCCCCTTGGCAAATTCCTGCAAGATCGTCGTCTTGCCCACGCGTCTCCGCCCGTACATGACGAGGAACTCGAATCGCCGGGACCCCGCCATACGCTGCAAGACCGCGAGTTCTTTTTTCCGCCCAATCATGTCTTCTCCTCCTCCGGTAAAGTAATATACTCTAAAGTATCATACTCTAGAGTATATTACTTTGGAGTATATTCTGCAATCTCTGAAAAAGCCATTCTTCCATTCCGCAACAGAAAACACGAAAACGCCCGGCATTCGTCTGCGATGCCGGGCGTTTTTTCTTTCCATGCGTACATATCAAATCGCGTCTCTATGCCCCTGCTCCAAGGCCAAGAGCGTTTCCTTCATCGCGAGCCCGCCGGCGTAGCCGCCGAGGCGGCCGCCCGCGGCGACGACGCGATGGCAGGGCACGACGAGGATGAGAGGATTCTCGTGGCAAGCCCTGCCGACCGCACGGGCGGCGCGGGGGCTTCCAATGGCGGCGGCGATGTCGCCGTAGGTGCGCGTCTCGCCGTAGGGGATGCGAAGGAGCGCCTGCCAGACGCTCTTCTCGAACGCCGTCCCCTCCAGCCGATAGGGAAAGGAGAACGTGCGGCGCGCGCCACTGAGATACGCCTGCACCTCGGCGAAGGCGCGGTCGGTCAGCGGCGTCCGCTGCCCGCCAGGTGGCGCCTCATCGATCGTGTCGAAAGAAGTGATACATTCGTCCTCATAGCCGACGCACAGGAACCCGAACGGGAAATCGTAAACAGCAAAGCCTTTCATTGTTCTCGCTCCTTCCTCTTCGCCGCTTGCCTCGCGGGATTTCTGTCCACAAGCAAGGCGTCTCGCGGCTTCTGCCGCGCCGCCGCTCACTCCCAACGCACATTCCCCGCCTGCTTCTGCAAGCGCTCCGGAAGCGGCGGCGCGCCGTCCGGGGAAAAGGCGCTGAGGAGGCAGGCGCCCGGGCGCGCAGGGTCGGGCGCGACGAAGAGGACATCGGCGTCCGTGCCCGTCCCCTCGAGCAGCGCACGGCCTTTCTCCTCGCCAAGCACGAAGAGCGCCGTCGTGAGGAGGTCGCCCGTCATGCCCGCGTGCGCGCCGCGCACGACGACGGTGACGCCGTAGAGGCCAGAGGCGGCCGGGGCGCCCGTATGCGGGTCGAGGATGTGATGGTAGCGCCTTCCGTCCTGCTCGAAATAGCGCTCGTAATCGCCCGAGCTCGAGAGCGCGGCATCCGTGAGCGGGAGGACGGCGAGGTAATCCTGCGCCGTCTCGCCGCGCGGCTGGCGGATGCCGATGCGCCAGTCCTCGCCGTGCTCGTTCTTCCCGAGGACGCAGAGCGAGCTGCCGCCGAGGCTGATCATGCCGTCTTTCACGCCATGCCGCTCGAAGATGGCACGTACATCGTCGAGCGCGTAGCCCTTGGCGATGCCGCCAAGGTCGATGGACATGCCGGGCCTTTTCAGGCGCGCGCGCGGCGCGTCCGGCGCGAGCTCGAGGTCTTGCCAGCCGACGCGGCTCCGCGCGTCCTCGATCTCCACCGCGTCCGGCACGCGCGCATGGTCGGTGCCGATGCCCCAGAGCGCGACGAGCGGCCCCATCGTGACGTCGAAGGCGCCGTCCGTGCGCGCCGCCCAGTCGCGCGCCACCTTGAGCATCTCGTAGACCTCCGGTGTGATGTCGACCCAGGTGCCGTCGCCCGCGGCGGCGGCGAGGCGTGCGGCGTCGCCCTCCGCGCCCGTACCGGCGCACGCGTCGAGGTACTGCAGCCGCTCGATGCCCTCGTCGACGGCGGCCGCCGCCTCGCCGTCCCGCGCCGTGAGCTGCGCGACGGTGTCCATGACGAGCACGGTCTTCACTACCGGCTCGCGCCCGCAAGCGGGGAAGAGGCAGAGCACGAGCAGCAGGGCGGCGAGCGCCGTACCATACCGGCTGTATCGATTCCGCATCGCATTTCCCTCCTATGACAGTTCCCCTGACGGCTTGCCCGCCGCCCGCCGGCAGGAAATCCGCATCTTTTGACGAATGAGGAGATAGGAAGCGCCGATACCGAAGCGCTTCCTCCAGCATCCCTGCGCTGAGCGCATCGCGCAGGAAAAAAGCCGCGCCGCCTCCGGCGTTTCCGGAAGACAGCGCGGCACAGAAAGGGTGTGATCCTATGACGCGGTTTCGCGGTCACGGCGAGAAAGCCGCCTATCTCTTCATCGCCATCGGCGTCTATCTGCTCCTGCGGGCGGTTTCGGAGGCGAGGGTCTCCTCGCTCACGGCAGAGCTTCTCTATATCTCCATCGCCGTCTCTCTCTTCGCGAGCAACGTGCCGCGCGTCGTCGACCTGCCGCTGCACCTCGTCTATCCGCTGCGCTGCGTCGAACTCTTCACGTTCTGCCTCGCCGTCGCGGCGTTCCTCATGCTCTGCGCGCGGCGGTTCCTGCTCTGAGGCTCACGCCTTGAGCGCCTTGAGCTCTTCGAGGTAGCGCGCGAGCGCGTCCTGCCAGGGCGGCAGGCGGCAAAAGCCCGCCGCGTCGAGGCAATCCTTGCTGAGGCGGGAGTTCTTCGGGCGCTTCGCGGGCGTCGGGTACGCGGACGACGGCACGGGCGTGACGGTCGTGTCCTTGCCCGCCTGGCGGAAGATTTCCTTCGCGAACTCCGCCCAGGAGCACACGCCCTCGTTCGTCGCGTGGTAGACGCCGTATTTTTCGCTCTCGACCATGTCCACGAGTAGGCGCGCGAGGTCGCGCGTGTAGGTCGGCGAGCCGACCTGGTCATCGACGACGGTGAGCGCGTCATGCGTCTCCGCGAGGCGCAGCATCGTCTTTACGAAATTCTTCCCGTTCACGCCGAACACCCAGGAGATGCGCACGATGAAATAGCGCGTGAGGAGCTCCTCTATGGCTTCCTCCCCCGCGAGTTTCGAGAGCCCGTAGGCATTCTGCGGGCCCTTTTCATCGTCCGGCTCGTAGAAGCCGTCGCCCGTACCCGGAAAGACGTAATCCGTCGAGAGGTAGAGGAGCTTCGCGCTGAGGTCGCGGCAGGCGGCGGCGATCTCGCGCGTGGCGCCGCCGTTTACGATCATGCACGCGGTCTTCTCCTCCTCCGCGCGGTCGACGGCGGTGTAGGCGGCGCAGTGGATGACGGCGTCCGGGCGCACGCGCATGAGATGCGCGCGCAGCGCAGGGAAGTCCGTGAGCGGCATATCCTGCCGCGTCGCGCCGACCGCCTCATGGCCGCGCGCCGCGAGCTCTGCCATCACGTCGTGGCCGAGCTGTCCCGTGATGCCTGTGACGAGGATCTTCATAGCATAGTTCCCTTTCCTCCGCGGTATTTCGCGCCTTTTATTCCATGCGCGAGAGGTCGCGGAATTTCGTGAATTCCTTCTGGAAGAAGAGCTCGATCGTGCCGATCGGGCCGTTGCGGTGCTTCGCAATGATGACTTCCGTGATGTTCTTGCGCTCGGTCTCCTGGTCGTAGTAGTCCTCGCGGTAGAGGAACATGACGATGTCGGCATCCTGCTCGAGGGAGCCGGACTCGCGCAGGTCGGAGAGCATCGGCTTCTTCACCGTGCGGCTCTCGACGCTGCGCGAGAGCTGGGAGAGCGCGACGACGGGCACGTCGAGCTCGCGCGCGAGCGCCTTGAGCGAGCGGGAGATCTCAGAGATTTCCTGCTGGCGGTTGTCGTTATTCGACTTCGTGCGTCCCTGCATGAGCTGCAGGTAGTCGATGACGATGAGGTCGAGCCCGTGCTCCGCCTTGAGCCTGCGGGCCTTCGAGCGCAGGTCCATGATGTTGATGCCCGCCGTGTCGTCGATGAAGATCGACGCCTTGGAGATCCGATCCGCCGTCGCGATGAGCTTGTCCCAGTCGCCGTCCTCGAGCTGCCCCGTGCGCAGGCGCTGGGAGTCGATGCCGCCCTCCGAGCAGAGCATGCGCTGGACGAGCTGCTCCTTGCTCATCTCGAGGGAGAAGAAGGCGACGGTGTGTCCGTGCAGGGCGGCGTACGTCGCGATGTTGAGCGTGAACGCCGTCTTGCCCATCGAGGGGCGCGCGGCGACGAGGATGAGGTCGGACTTCTGCAGGCCGCTCGTGTCGCGGTCGAGGTCGCGGAAGCCCGTGCTGATGCCCGTGAGCCCGCCCTGATTCTCGTAGAGCGTCTCGATGCGCCCGATCGTGTCGATGACGAGGCGCCGGATGGGCTCGAAGGCGCCTCCCGTCTGGTTCGCGGCGACGGCGAGGATCTTCTTCTCCGCGTCGTCCATGATGTCCTTGACATCGTCGGTCGCCTCGTAGGCCGCGCTCGCGATCTCTGTCGCGGCGTCGATGAGGTGGCGCAGCTCGGATTTCTCCTTGACGATCTGCGCGTGGTAGACGATGTTCGCGGCAGTCGGCACGTAGTTGGCGAGCGCCGTAATGAACGAGATGCCGCCGACCTTCTCGAGCATTTCCTTTTTGCGCAGCGCCTCGGTGAGCGTCACGAGGTCGACGGCCTCGTTGTCGCCCGCGAGCTCGAGCATCGTCTCGAAGACGATGCGGTGCGCCTCGCGGTAGAAATCATCCGGGCGCAGGAGTTCCTGCGCCTGGGTGATGGCTTCTTTTTTGATGAGCATGGCGCCGAGCACGGACTGCTCAGCCTCGATGTTCTGCGGGGGGACCCGCTCAGGTAGTGCCATAGAGTTCCTTCCTTGCTGCTGCGGATGCTGAAACGGAGGTCACCGGTGCCGCCGGGGCGCTCTCGAGCGGCGCCGCCTGCGCCTCCGCGCCGCCCTCCTCCGGGGCGAAGATCAGCGCGAACGCCTCCTCCGCCGTGCGGACGGGACGGATGTCGAGCCCGAGGAGGTCCTGCGGGATGTCCTTCCGGTTCTCCTCGGGGATGACCATGAGGCGGATGCCCGCCTGCTTCGCACCGTAGGCCTTCTCGAAGACGCCGCCGACGGGGCGCACGCGTCCCGCGAGCGAGATCTCGCCCGTGACGGCGACGTCCTGGCGGATCTTCCTGCCCGTGACGGCGGAGACGAGCGCCGCGAGGATCGCGGTGCCGGCGCTCGGACCGTCGATGTTGCCGCCGCCGATGACGTTGATGTGGACATCGTAGTCGTGGATATCCTTGCCCGTCACTTTGCGCAGCACGGACGCCGCGTTGAAGACGGAGTCCTTCGCCATCGAGCCCGCCGTCTCGTTGAAGCGCACCGTCCCTTTCCCCTTCTCATGCGCGGGGAACGCGACGGCCTCGATCTCGATGACAGAGCCAAGGAAGCCCGCGACGCCGAGTCCGAAGATATGGCCCTGCTCCGCCGTCGCTTTTGCCTTCTTCGTGACGAACTGGTAGAGGCGGCTCACCTGCGCGACCTCGTAGATGTCTTCCTTCTCCACGGTGAGGCGGACGGAGGCGAAGGCGCGCGCCGCTGCCTGCGCCCGGTCCTCGCCCGCCTGCTCCGCCGCAGCGAGCGCTTCGCCGAGGCGCGCGTCCTCACCGCTGCGCTCGAGCGCGAGCGAGTAGGCGTCCGCGAGGATGTTGATCGCCTTGCGGCCCTCGATCGTATACTCCGCGATGAGCTCCGCGACACCGTCTGCGAGCTCGACGTGGAGCTTTTCCGCCGCGTTGGCGAGGATCTTCACGATGTGGGCAGGCGTGAGCGGCTCGAAGTAGATCTCCGCGCAGCGCGAGCGCAGCGCCGGATTGATGTGCCCCGCGTCGCGCGTCGTCGCGCCGATGAGCACGAAGTCCGCGGGCGCGCCCTCCTCGAAGAGCTGGCGGATGTAGGGCGGCACCTTCGGGTCCGTCGGGTCGTAGTACGCGGAGTCAAAGTAGGCGCGCTTGTCCTCGAGGACCTTGAGGAGCTTGTTCTGCAGCATTTCGTCCATCTCGCCGATCTCGTCGATGAAGAGGATGCCGCCGTGCGCGTCCGTCACGAGACCCGGCTTCGGCTCGGGCACGCCGTTGTCGGCGAGCGTCTTCTGCGCGCCCTGATAGATGGGGTCGTGCACGGAGCCTAAAAGCGGGTTCGTGATGTCACGCGGATCCCAGCGCAGTGTCGTGCCGTCCGTCTCGATGAAGGGCGCATCCTCGCCGAACGGGGAGAGCGGCTTTTTCTTCGCCGCCTCGAGCACGAGGCGCGCCGCCGTCGTCTTGCCGACGCCCGGGGGGCCATAGAGCAGCAGGTGCTGCGGGTAGGGCGAGGAGAGCTTCGCCATGAGCGATTTCACGGCGCGCTCCTGCCCGACGATCTCGTCGAAGCTCTGCGGGCGCAGGAGCTCCATGACGGACTGCGTGAGATGGATCTTGTTCATCCGCTCGAGCTTCTCGCGCTTCTCCGCGTCCTGCGGCGTCTCGACGTCGCCCTTTTCCTCCTTGAGGACCTGCAGGCGGATGTCCTTGACGTAGTCCTGATGCTCCTGCTCGAGCTTGTCGTTGACCTTCTTCTCGATGGAGTCCTCGACGTTCTTGCGCGCCATCTGCTCCGCGATGCGCTCGGAGAGCTCCGCGAGGATCTCGGGGATCTCGTCCTCGCGCGGCGCGGGGCCGAGCGTCGGATTCTCGAGCAGGATGCGCTCGAGCGCGAGCACGCGGTCCGCGCGGCGCGGAGAGCGCATGAGGCTCAGCGCGCCGAGCTTGCCCGCCTGCAAGACGAGCCGGTCGGAGCCCATCGTGTCGACGAGCACGGCGTAGAACGCCGCAATCTCGCGGTCGAGCTCCTCCTCGACGGGATCCGGCGCCGGGCCCGCCTGCGCGTTCTCATTTTCATCGGACGGCGCAAAAGACGAGGGCTGCCCCTCGCCTTTCTCCGCATTCTTTTCCTGATGCAGTATCTGCATGATGTTTTTCCAAAAGCTCATAGTGATCCTTATGCTGTTCCCTTATTTCGCGACGACATTGACCTTGATCGTGCTCGTGACGGACGGATGTACCTTGATGACCGCCTCGTAGATGCCCTCGCCCGCGACGTCGCCCTTGATGGCGATCTTGCGCTTGTCGATGTCGATGCCCTGCTGCTTGAGCGCGGCGGCGACGTCCTTGCCCGTGACGGAGCCGAAGAGCTTGCCTCCCTCGCCGATCTGCACGGGGATCGTCACCTCGACCTTCTCGAGCTGCTTCGCCATGAGCTTCGCCTCGTCGGCCGCCATCGCGTCCTTGCGCTCCTTTGCGCCTTTCTTCGCATTGGCGACGTTGAGATTCTCCGCCGTGGCGAGCACCGCCGCCTTGCGCGGCAGGAGGAAATTGCGGCCGTAGCCTTCCGAGACCTCGACGATATCGCCTTTCTGTCCGAGTTTCTTAACGTCCTGCTGAAGTATCACTTTCATCTGAATCAAACTCCTCGATATATTTCTTTCCTGCCTCGACGACGTCTGCGAGCACGTCCTGCGTGCTGCGCTCCTTGATCTGAGCGCCCGCGACGTTCTGATGCCCGCCGCCGCCGAAGGCTTCCATGATGACCTGTACGTTGAGCTCGCCCGTCGAGCGCGCCGAGATGCCGACCGTGTCCTCGCTGAGTGCGAAGACGACGAGGCTCATGCGCACGCCCTCGATGCGCAGCAGCGAGTCCGCCGTCTGCGCCGCGATGACCTGGGCGTTTGCGAGCGGCTCCTCGATCGCCGTCGCGATGAGCCCGCCCGCGTAGAGCGTCGCGTGTGCCTCCGCGCGCGCGAGCGCCACGGTCGTCTCGTAGTCCGAGCGGAAGAGGTGGCGCACGACGACGGGGTCCGCGCCGCTCCGGCGCAGGTACGCCGCCGCGTCGAACGTGCGCACGCCCGTCTGCACGGCGAAGTTCTTCGTGTCAACGACGATGCCCGAGTAGAGCGCCGTCGCGACGAGGCGCGTGAGCTTCATGTCCTCGCTGAAATACATGAGCAGCTCGGTGACGAGCTCGCTCGTCGAGCTCGATGCCGGCTCGATGTAGACGAGCAATGGATTCTTGATGAAGCTCTCGCTGCGCCGGTGATGGTCGATGACGACGATCTGCTGCACGCGCTCGAGCAGCTGCGGCGCCGCGACGAGATGCGGGATGTGCGTGTCGACGACGAAGAGCGCGGGGCTCAGCGCGTCGAGCGCCGTGACGTCCTCCGCGTGGACGAAGAGATCCTCGTACTCCTCCTTGCCCTTTAAGAGCTCCTCGAACTTATCGATGCCCGCGTTCATCTCCGAGAGGATGATGTGCGTCTTCTTGCCGAGCGCCCGCGCCATGAGCGCGACGCCCATCGCCGCGCCGAAGCTGTCGAAATCCTCGTTGTGATGGCCCATGACGTAGACGGCGTCCGCGCCCTCCATGATCTCGCGCACGGCGTGCGCGACGACGCGCGCCTTGACGCGCGTGTGCTTCTCGACGGCTTTTGCGCGGCCTCCGAAGAACTGCGTCTTGCCGCCGAAATCGACGGCGACCTGGTCGCCGCCGCGGCCGAGCGCGAGGTCGAGCCCCGCCTGCGCCTGACGGCCGAGCTCCGCCATCGACTGTGACTCCGCGACCGCGACGCCCATCGAGAGCGTCACGGGCAGGCGGTTCGTATTCTGGAGCTGGCGCACCTTGTCGAGTACATCGAACTTCTCTGCCATCGCTTTGTCGAGCGCGCGCCGCTCGAGCACGGCGATGTAGAGGTCGTCAGAGACGCGGCGCATGAAGCCGCCGAGGTTCTTGAGCCAGTTGTCGAGCGCCTGGTTCACCGCGAGCAGGAGGCTCGTGCGCTCCGCCTCGGACTGGCGCTGCATGACCTCATCGTAGTTGTCGATCTGGATGTAGCAGAGCACCGTGCGGCTCTCCTGATACTCCGTCTTGAGCCGCGCGACGCCCGTGACATCCTCGACGAAGAGCACCATGTACTCCGGCTGATGCACGGCGAACTTCACGGGACGGTATTTCACCTGATAGTAGCGTTCCTCGTGGGCGAAGACGTACTCGCCCTCCGTGCCCCAGACCGGCTCGATGATGATGTTCGGCCAGTACTCCTTGAGATCCGCATCCTGCTCCGGCTGCGCGCCGAGGAATCCCGCCGCCTGCTCGCTCGCCCACTGGACGCGCCCCCCGTGGTCGATGACGAATACCGCCTGCGGCAGGCGCTCCATCGCGTAGTTCATGAGCTCGTTGACATTGGCGATGACGCTCTTGCAGTAGCGCTCGAACCGCCGCGAGCGGTCGGCGCAGCGCTCTTTCGCGAAGAGCGCGAGACATGCCCAGACGACGAACGCCGTGAGCGCGAGAAAGGAATTGTAAAACGAGAGCAGGCCGATGAGCAGCAGCATGACGAACAGGTGCAGCGTCAGGTCCACCCACGCCGAAAGATTGCGCGGCATCGGCTCACCTCCCGCCGGCTCTGCCGGCAAAGCGTCTGCGATAGTCGAAGAACATATCGATCAACCCCGTAAAGGCCACGATCTGAAGCAGCAGCCCGTTGAACAGCACAAAAACATAGATGAGGATGCGCAGCCCCCGCCCCAGGTGGAAATGGCCGAGCAGCACCGAGAGGAGCGAAAGCCCCTGGATGCCGCCCGCGAGCATCGCCGCCATATTGGCGTTGAGCGCCGCCGTATAGACGGCCGGCAGCTCGCGCGTGCCGCCCCAATAGAGGCCGACGAGCGAAAAGCCGAAAAGATAGAGGAAGCCGACCGGCAGCCTCCAGGCGCTAAACGGCGGCAGCTGCGGCGCCGCGCTCCCCAGGCGCCTGAGGACACGACCGCCGAGCAGGAAGAGCACGACGGTGTCGGAAAGCCCCATGATGAGCACAACGAGCGGCGCGAGCTTCCCGATCATCTTGAGCGCCGTCTCGATCTCATCGCGCGACTGTGCTACCGCCGCGGCATCGAGCCCCATGTCCTCATACATTGAGAGCGTCGAGGAAAATGCCTGCGTGAGTCCGTCGAGCTGCGCCTGCCACGGATCGATGCCCATGAGGAAAAAGAGCAGCAGGAACGCGAGGAGCTTGCTCGCGACGGACGCGAAAAGCCCCGCGAGAAATGTGCGCACGCCGCTCCAGCCGCGGCCGATGCCCCAGCCGAGCACGAGCCCGACGGGCGCGAACGCCACGCACATGCGCAGCGCGAGCAGCGGCCCCGCAAAGAGCGACAGCACCGCGGACGAAGCCACCGCCGCCGCCACGCCGAACCGCACGCCCTGGCGCACCACGAGCACGAGCAACGGCAGCGCCCAGAGGAACACGGCGACGACGCCGAGAACAGGCGAGGATGCCGCTCTCCGTCAACGGGGTCAATCGATGGGAAATCATGTCTTCACCCTTTCCGTAATCGAAACCATGCCCTATTATAGCAGAAAGTATGTCTGCTGTCTTGAAAGCAGGTACTAGGGAAAAGGATTCTAAGAAACCGCTGCCTGCAACCGCGATGCCTCAGAGCATCGCCATTTTCTTGAATGCATCTTCCGACACGCCAAGTTCCGCGGCTGCGGCCGAGATGCTGATGAGCCCTTTTTTCACCAGCGAACGAAGCGTCGAGATTGTGGCTTCCGCTTTGCCCTCTGCTTTGCCCTCTGCTTTGCCCTCCGCTTTGCCGCGGCGCAGGAGCCTTTCGCTGTAAAGTTCCAATACTCTTCCACCCATGGTCGTATGCACTCCTTTCTTTGCATGACGGTAATCTCTCAGAATATAGTCCGTGATGCGGACGATGAGCCTCGTGAGATCCCCGTAGCGATCCTCATGGTCTTCCGCACTCAATACCTCGTTGAGCGTCTCACTCATGCGCTTATATTCATCGAGCAGTTTTCCGAGCCGCACCCCGTCCTGTTCGATAACGGCACAGTCTTTTTCGTAACGCAGGATATAGAATGGCAGGAAGAGGAACAGTCGCTTCTGAAAAATCTCGTCGAGCGAAAACGCCTGCACCTTGATGAGCGGGACATGATAGGGAATCTCTCGCCCGTCTGGCAAATTGATGATGACCGTGAGCGCGTCCGGCGTCTGCTCAGCGCTCCGCAGGTAGAGTACCGCTGCGAACGGGAAGCGGACGCGCGGCGGCACGATGTCCACAGAATGTTGCCGATGTGCGTTCTCAAGCGCGATGGCCGCGCCGTACTCAAACATGCGCAGCGCCATCTGACCGTCCGGCGTACTCTGGCATTCGATATGATACGTATTCCCTGCGATGTTCAGGATGGAATCGGTGATGAGTTTCTTCTGAATCTCAAGGTGTTCGTTGCGCAGCTGCGCTTTCTCGATATCCTCGGGATAGTTCGTATGGAACACTTCGTTGATGAGCGGAATCATAAGCTCCGGCATTTTCTGCACCATCGTGCGGTAGACGTCATCAAAAACGGTCGGCCGCTGTCTGGCAGCGGCTCCTTCCCACGTTCTCCTCGTGCCTTTCACGCGCTTCGCATCTCGCACCCGCATCGCCTCCTCTGCCTCCATTATATCATAGAGCGGGCGGCTTTGCCTCTCCGAAAGAAACAAAGCCGCCCGCAAAATCGATCCTTCTCATCCCCCTGCGCTCACGCGTGCGCGCGCAGGAACGCCTCGAAATCAGCGCGCTGCATCGGCTGGCCGTAGAGGAATCCCTGCCCGTACTCACAGCCGACAGCGCGCAGCAGCGCCTCCTGCTCCTCCGTCTCGATGCCCTCGCAGATGACGCGCATGCCGAGCGCGTGGCCGAGCTCGACCATGCGCCCGAGCACGGTGCGCATGCGCTGGGAGCTCTCCGACGCGAGCAGCAGCGAGCGGTCGATCTTCATGACATCGAGCGGCAGCTGGTTGAGCAGCGAGAGATCGGAGTAGCCGCTGCCGAAATCGTCCATGTCGATGGCGAAGCCCATGGCATGCAGTGCGTTCACCACCTCGAGAGAATGGCGCTGCAGCGCCTCGCTCTCGAACCCGAAGGCCGTCTCCGTGAGCTCGAGCTCGATTCCCTCCGTGCCGAAGCGGTCGACAAGGGAGCGCATGCGCGCGAGGTAGCCCTTCTCCTTCATGTGGAAACGGGACTGATTGACGGAGATCGGCAGCACCGGCAGCCCCTTCTCCCGGCAGTCCCGCTGGAACTCCATGACGTGACGCAAATTGTAGAAATCGAGCTGTGAGATGAAGCCGTTGCGCTCGAAGAGGTGGATGAAGCGCCCCGGCGGCAGGAAGCCGAGCTCCGCGCTCTCCCAGCGCACGAGCGCCTCCGCGCCGACACATCGGCGCGTCACGAGGTCGTATTTCGGCTGATACCAAATGTGGAACTCGCGGCGGTCGAGCGCCGCCTGCTGCAAGCTCTCCATGCGGCTCATGAGCAGCGTCTCGCGCTGCAGCGCGCTGTTGAAGAACCGCAGCGGCTGCGCCCCCTGCGCCGCGAGGCCCGCGTTGTTGAGCGCCGTCTCCACCCGCATGGCGGTCGCGCCGAGGTAGCAGACGCCCGCCTCGAGCGTCACGCGCACGCGCATGTGGCCGACCTGCAGGTACTCGTTCTCGCCGAGCAGCCGCGAGAGCATCTCCCGGAGCGCCGCCTCCTCCAGCGGATGCGTGAGGCAGACCGCCCCCGCCGCATTCGTGCGCGTCCCCGCGAGCACCGTCCACGGTGCCTCGACGAGGCGCTGCCCCATGCGGCGGAACAGCGTGATGAGCGCCTCCTTGCCGTACGTCGCCGTGAGGATGCTCGGCTGCGTCACGCGCACGACGACCACCGCCATGCGCGCCGTCTCCTCTCGGCTGCGCGTCTCGACGAGCGCCTGCCCCGCCTGCTCGAACTTCGTCAGATTGTAGAACCCCGTGTAGCGGTCACGCTCAATGATCCGCTGCAGCCGCGTCTGCACGCGATGGGCGCGGCGAGAGTAGCAGAGGAAGCCGATGGCGCCCACGGCGATGGCCGCCAGGAGGACCACGATCACCTGCTGCGCCGCCCCCGCCGCCAGCCAAACTCCCGCCGACGCTGCCCCAAACGCGCCGCCCGCCAGAAAACAGAGAATGCCCAGCCCCAAAAGAAGCCTTCGCCTATCACGCCCACTCCTACTCATCAATGATGCCCCTTTCCCTCAACATCCTGTCGAATCTACGGTGATTATAACACAAAAAATCCTTATTTCCCCAACAGTCGCAGAGAAATAAGGAAAAACATCATAAGAAAAGGCAGGTGCATTTGCATAAAGCGATGCGGCGCGCAAATGAAGCGGAGCTCCTCGATTTTTTCTGTGACAAGAACAGGGGCTGTCGCACAAACTTCCGCCGCTCAGATCTCCATCGGCGCGAGCTCTTCCTCGCGCAGGAAGGCGGAGAGCTTGCGCACGCCGTTCATCACGCGCTCGAAGTGCTCCGGCGTGAGGGACTGCGGGCCGTCGGAGAGCGCCTTCGCCGGGTTCGGGTGCATCTCGATCATGAGGCCGTCCGCACCGGCGGCGATGGCGGCGTACGCCATCGGCTGCACCATGCGCCATTTGCCCGTGCCGTGGCTCGGATCGACGATGATGGGCAGATGCGAGAGGTGCTTGACCGCCGCGACGGCCGAGAGGTCGAGCGTGTTGCGCGTGTACGTCTCATACGTGCGGATACCGCGCTCGCAGAGCACGACACTCGGATTGCCCTCGTTCATGATATACTCCGCCGCGTTGAGCCACTCGTCGAGCGTCGCCGCGAGGCCACGCTTCAACAGCACGGGCTTTCCCGCCTTGCCGACGGCTTTGAGGAGGCCGAAATTCTGCATGTTGCGCGCGCCGACCTGGAGCATGTCGGCATACGCCGCCACGCGGTCGACCGCCTCGACCGTCGTGACCTCCGTCACGACGCGGAGCCCCGTGCGCTCACGCGCCTCCGCGAGGAACTTCAGCCCCTGCTCCTCGAGCCCCTGGAAGGAATACGGGCTCGTGCGCGGCTTGTAGGCGCCGCCGCGCAGGAACTGCGCGCCCGCCTTCTTCACGATGTCCGCCGCCTCGAAGAGCTGCTCGCGCGACTCGACGGCACAGGGGCCGGACATCACGACGGGCGTGCCGTCACCGATCTTGACGCCCGCGACGTCGATGACGCTCGAGCGCGGATGGAACTCGCGGCTCGCGAGCTTGTAACTCTTGGAGATCGCGACGGTCTTCTCGACGCCGTCCATCGCCTCGAACGTCACATCGCCAAGCCGACGCTTGTCGCCGATAACACCGACGATGCGCTGCGAGGCGCCGTCCATGACCTTCGCCTCAAGGCCTGCGTCCTGGATGACGCTGATGACCGACTTGATGTTCTCTGCCGTTGCTTCCGGATTCATGATGATGACCATAAGATTACCTCTTTCTCTGTATTGCCACTGAAAATTTCATCTATAGAAAGGGACTGCTGGCGATGCGTCACGGGAAATGATGGCGCCTCACCTGCTGGTTCCAGGGATACCGCCTCATGCCTGCAGCACGGGGAAGGCGCCGAGGTCCTTGAGCCAGCTGCATTTCGCCCGCACGGCGGCGAGCGCCGCCTCGATCGTCTCGCGCCCTGCCTCCGTCTCGAGATCGAAGAAGAAGATGTAGTCGCCGAGCCGCGTGCGCGCGGGGCGCGACTCGATGCGCGTCATATTGATGCCGCGCACGGCGAACTCCTGCAGCACGCTCACGAGCGAACCCGCCCGCGAACCGTCGAGCTGGCAGATGATGAGGACCTTCTCTTGCGGCTGCACCGGCGGTGCCGTGCGCGGCACGACCTCAAAGAACCGCGTGCAGTTCGCCATGCTGTCCTGAATCTCGTGCGCGAGCGGCGTAAGCCCGTAGAGCTCGCCGGCGCGCGACGAGCAGATCGCGGCGCAGCCGTCCGCTGGGGGCGCCGCCGCGACGATCTTCGCCGCGCGCGCCGTCGAGGCGACCTCGACGATCTCCGCCTCCGGGAAATGCTCCGTCAAATAGGCGCGACACTGGCTGATGGGCTGCGCGTGCGAGTAGATGCGGCGCACCTCGCGCGCGCTACAGCGCGCCATGAGCTCGTTGTGCACGGGCCAGATGACCTCGCGCGCGACGGCGAGCCCATCGCTGCGCGCGAGCGTGTCGAGCGTCACGTGGATCGCCCCCTCGAGGGAATTCTCCACGGGGACGAAGCCTGACGCCACCTCGCCTGCCTCCACGGCGTGCAGCACCGCATCGATATCGGCAAAGGGCCGGAGCTCCCGCTCGCCGCCCCCCGTGCGGGCGAGCTGCGCC
>CACWQW010000019.1 GCA_902763085.1 Dongibacter bovis | reverse complement strand
CGCGGACATCGAGCAGGAAGTCGTCGCCGTCACGGATCCGAACATGGAGAACCAGACGCTCCTCAAGAAGCTCGCCATCGAAAAGGGCTGGCCGCAGTACGCGGTGCCGGACGGCGTCGGCGGCCGCTTCTCCATCTTCTCGGAGGTCGGCCTCACGCTCGCGGCCTGCGTCGGCTTCGACATCAAGGCGTTCCTCGACGGCGCGAAGGACATGGATCAGGCATGCCAGAACGAAGATATCTGGCAGAACCCCGCGATGCTCAACGCCGCGCTCAAGTTCGCCGCGAGCGAAAAGCACGGCCGCGACATCGAGGTCATGATGCCCTACGGCGACTACATGGAGTCCATCTCCATGTGGTACATCCAGCTGCTCGCCGAGTCCCTCGGCAAGCAGTACAACCGTGAGGGCAAGGAAGTCTGCTACGGCCGCACGCCGATCGTCGCCGTCGGCACGCGCGACATGCACTCCATGACGCAGCAGCATCAGGAGGGCCGCCTCAACAAAGTCATCCAGTTCCTCAAGGTCAAGAACTGGAAGCACGACTACAAGATCCCGAACGTCTTCCCCGAGGCGAAGAAGCTCGCCGACATCGCCGGCGTCACGATGAGCGACGCCCTCGAGACGGCGCGCCAGTCGAACGCCGACGCGCTCACGGGCAACCACCGCTACAACGCGACGTTCACGCTGCCGGAGCTCAACGCCTACCATCTCGGCGAGCTCCTCTACATGCTCGCGATGTCCATCGCCTACGAAGGCGAGCTCGCGGACGTCGATGCGTTCAACCAGCCGGGCGTCGAGGCCTACAAGAAGATCATGTGGCCGCGCCTCAACGAGCTGAAAAAGGAACTGGAGTAATCGAGGCATCCAGCCGAATATTTTGGGCTGCGAACATGCGTTTGCGTGTTCGCAGCCCTTTTTATAAAATTAATGTAAATAATTTATAAAAATTTTTTCGACAAAAGGAAGATAGAGTGAATGATATGCCCTCTTTCACGCATGAAAGTTTCCAATTCTCGGAATAGGAAGTAAATAATTTTTATAAATTATGGATGCTTTTTACAATAAAATATTTTTATTTATGTGAGATTGAGGCGGCGTACGCGTAAATAACAGACAAAAGAAGGAGACTACACAAATAAAAGACCGAGAAATCACAAGAGAAAATGGCGAATAGCCCTTTTTTGACGCGGGATGCCACGCTTTTTAGAGCGTGGCATCCCGATTATTTTTGATGGAAATTGCAATTATGGGTAAATAGTTTGTTGAAATATTTATGCGATATGCTATAATAAGCATGTGATACGGATGGAACACGCCGAAATCAGTCGAAAAAAGCACGCTGAGCAGGATGAAAGACAAGAACGTGGAAATGGGGGAGTCGAAATGCCGGAGATCAAGATCGGCTATGCGCCGACGCGTCGTAGTATTTTTAGCGCACCGGATGCTGTGAAATATCGGGGGCTTACGAGAAAACGTCTTGAGGAACTGGGCGTCTCGTTCGTGGATATCGACGATATCAATGACGAGGGACTGCTCTATGATGAGAACGATCGACTTAAAATCGTTGAAAAATTTAAAAGAGAAAAAATCGACGGTCTCTTTCTGCCGCACTGCAATTTCGGCACGGAGTATGAGTGCGCGCGGCTCGCGAAGGATTTGGGCGTGCCGGTGCTGCTCTGGGGGCCGCTCGATGAGCGACCGGATGAAAACGGCGTGCGCCTGCGCGACACGCAGTGTGGACTCTTCGCGACAGGCAAGGTGCTGCGCCGGTTTCGCGTTCCCTTCACCTATATGACGAACTGTCGCCTTGATGATCCGGTGTTTGCGCGCGGCATCCGCGATTTCCTCGCGGTGTGCAACGTCGTGAAGACGTTCCGCCATGTGCGGATCCTCCAGATGGGGCCGCGTCCCTTTGATTTCTGGTCGACGATGTGCAATGAGGGCGAGCTTCTCGAGAAGTTCAACGTGCAGCTCGCGCCAGTGCCGCTGACGGAACTCGTCGAGGAGGTCAAGGCGGCCAAGGCGGAGCGGACGGAGGTCGAGGAGACCATCGCGTATATCCACACGCACATGGAGATCAAAATCAAGGAGGATGAGGTCGAAAACGTCGCGGCGCTCAAGGTTGCGATGGAGCACCTTGTGAAGAAATACCACTGCAACGCCGGTGCGATCCAGTGCTGGAATGCTTTGCAGACAGAGCTCGGCATCATGCCGTGCGCAGCGAATGCCATGCTGAATGAGGAGGGCATCCCCATCGTCTGCGAGACAGATATCCATGGCGCGATTACGGCTCTTCTGGTCGAGGCTGCCGGCATGGGCGAAACGCGCTCGTTCTTCGCCGACTGGACGATCCGTCATCCCGATATCGAGAACGGTGAGCTGCTGCAGCATTGCGGCCCCTGGCCGATCTCCATCGCGCGCGAGAAGGCGAAGCTCACCTATCCGCTCGCGTTTGAGCATCCGGGCAGCCTCACGGCGGAGGCAAAGCACGGAGAGGTGACGCTCGCACGCTTTGACGGCGATAACGGCGAGTATTCGTTGCTCCTTGGCAATGCCAAGGGCGTCGACGGGCCGACCTGCATGGGTACATATCTCTGGGTTGAGGTGGAAAACATCAAACGCCTTGAGGCGAAGATCGTCGAGGGCCCGTACATCCATCACTGTGTCGGCATTCATAAGAATGTGGTGCCCATCCTGTATGAGGCATGCAAATATATTGGTGTCAAGCCGGATCTCTATGATGAGAATGAAGCAGAGGTCAAGGCGTATCTGAGGGGGGAATGAAGATGGAACAGCAGGAGCTCAGAAGTCTCCAGAAAAAGGCGGTCGCGATCCGCAGGGAGATCGTGACGATGATTCATCAGGCGGGAACTGGCCATATCGGCGGCGACCTCAGCGTGACGGACATCCTCGTGGATCTCTACTACAAGCAGATGAACGTCAGCCCGGAGCAGCAGAAAAATCCGGAGCGCGACCGTTTCATCTTGAGCAAGGGGCACAGTGTGGAGGCGCTCTACGCCGTGCTTGCGGACAAGGGCTATTTCCCGAAGGAGGAGCTTGAAACGTACGCGCAGTACGGCTCGAAGTTCATCGGCCATCCGAACAACAAGATCCCCGGCATCGAGGTTAACAGCGGTTCGCTCGGACATGGGCTCTCTGTCGGCGTCGGCATGGCGCTTGCGGCGCGTATGGACGGGCGCGGCTACCGCACCTATGTCGTCATGGGCGACGGCGAGTGCGCCGAGGGCTCCGTCTGGGAGGCGGCGATGGCGGGCGGCCACTATAAGCTCGACAATCTCACGGCGTTCGTCGATCGCAACCGCCTGCAGATCTCCGGTACGACGGAGGAGGTCATGACGCAGGACAGCGCCGAGGAGCGCTGGGCGGCATTTGGCTGGAATGTGCTCTCCATCCCCGGCAACGATCTCGCGGCCATCGACGATGCCGTCGACCTCGCGAAACGCACCAAGGGAAAGCCCACGGTCATCATCGCGAATACGACGAAGGGCTGCGGTGTCTCCTTTATCGAGAATCAGGTCGCTTGGCATCACAAGGTTCCGACAGACGAGCAGTATCAAAAGGCGCTCGAGGAGCTCGCGGCAAAGGAGGCATCATTATGAGCAAGGCAATCAAGAAGGTCATCGCGGAGTTCCTGCAGGAAGAAGCCGACGTGAACAAAGACATCGTCGTGCTTTGCAGCGATTCGCGCGGCTCGGGGGGGCTAGGCCCCTATGCTGAGGCGCATAAAGAGCAGTTCGTCGAGGTTGGTATCGCCGAGCAGAATCTCGTCGGCATCAGCGCGGGGCTCGCGGCCTGCGGCAAGCGCCCATTCGCCGTGTCGCCGGCGAGCTTCCTCTCGACGCGCAGCATGGAACAAGTAAAGGTTGATGTCGCTTACTCGCATACGAATGTGAAGCTCATCGGCATCTCCGGCGGCGTGAGCTACGGCGCGCTCGGCATGACGCATCATTCGGCGACGGACATCGCGGACATGGCGTCGATCCCGGGACTGCGCGTCTATTTCCCGAGCGACCAGTATCTCGCGAAGGAGCTCATGAAGGTGCTCGCGCGGGACGAGGAGCCCGCCTACATCCGCATCGGCCGCAACGCCGTCGCGGACGTCTACGAGGACGGCAAAGTCGGCTTCACGATGGACAAGGCCGTGACGGTCAAGGAAGGCACGGATCTCACGATCATCGCCTGCGGCGAGGTTGTCTACGAGGCGAAAAAAGCCGCGGAGGCATTGGAGAAGGAAGGCAGATCGGTGCGCGTACTCGACATGTACTGCCTCAAGCCGCTCGACGAGGAGGCCGTGTGCAGGGCGGCGCGGGAGACAAAGGCCATCCTGACGGTCGAGGAGCACACGAAGTACGGCGGCCTCGGCTCGCTCGTCGCCCAGGTCACGGCGGCGCAGGCACCGACGAAGGTACGGAGTCTCACGCTCCCTGACGCGCCGGTCGTCACGGGCAAGACAGCGGAGATCTTCCACCACTACGGCCTCGATGCTGAGGGAATCGCGAAGGCCGCGCGGGAGCTTCTCTGATGGGGCGTTGCATCCTCGGCATTGACCAGAGTACACAGGGGACGAAGGTTTTGCTCTTCGATG
The DNA here is from genome assembly GCA_902763085.1 of Dongibacter bovis. Taxonomy (GTDB): domain Bacteria; phylum Bacillota; class Negativicutes; order Selenomonadales; family Selenomonadaceae; genus Selenomonas_C. The sequence continues at coordinate 35,024 of CACWQW010000019.1, read as the reverse complement.
CGCGGGGGGACGTCATCAAGCGTCTCGACAAGCCGCACAGGCAATACGTCGATGCGCGCGGCTGGGTGGAGCACGACCCGGAGGAAATCTGGGAGAACCTCAAGGAGCTCGTGGAGCGCTTGCTTCAAGAGACGCGGACCGCGGCGCGCGACATCGCGGCCATCGGCATCAGCAACCAGCGTGAAACGGCGCTCGCGTGGGACAAGGCCACGGGGAAGAGCATCTACCACGCCATTGTCTGGCAGTGCGCGCGCGGCGCGCAGATCTGCACGGAGCTTGAGGAGAAGGGCTGCGGAGACCGCATCAGGCAAGTGACGGGGCTGCCGCTCTCACCGTATTTTTCGGCAGCCAAGCTCGCGTGGATCCTGCGGCATGTCAAGGGAGCGCGCACGCTTATGGCGGCGGGACGGCTCGCGATGGGCACGATGGACAGTTGGCTTGTCTACAAAATGACAGGCGGGCGCCGTTTCCAGACGGATGCATCCAATGCTTCGCGCACGCAGCTGTTCGACATCGAGAAACTGCAATGGTCGGAGGAGGTCGCGGGGTTGTTCGGCATAAAGACTGCGGCCCTGCCGCTGGTCACGGACTCTGACGGCGATTACGGCGAGACGGATTTCGACGGTTTGCTCGACCGAAAGATCCCCATCCGCGGCGTCTTGGGTGACAGCCATGCGGCGCTTTTCGGCCAGGGATGCCATCGTCCGGGCCTTGCGAAGGCGACGTACGGCACCGGCTCATCCGTCATGATGAATGTCGGCGCGGAGCCCGTCCGATCGGCGCACGGCCTCGTGACCTCGCTCGCCTGGAGCCTTGGCGGCAGGCCGGAATATGTTCTCGAGGGCAACATCAACTATACGGGCGCCGCGATTTCCTGGCTCAAGGACGATTTGAAGCTCATCGCGAGCGCCGGTGAGACCGAGGCGCTCGCAAGAGCCGCGCATCCGGAGGACAAGAGCTATTTCGTGCCCGCGTTCACAGGGCTCGGCGCTCCCTATTGGGAGAGCGGGGCAACGGGGCTTTTTACGGGTCTCACGCGCGTGACGGGGAAAAGGGAAATGGTGCGCGCCGTACTCGATGCCATCGCCTATCAGATCAACGACATCGTCTCGCTCATGCAGGAGGAATCCGGCCATCAGCTGCCAGCACTCTACGTTGACGGCGGCCCGACGAAGAATGGGTATCTCATGCAGCGAACGGCGGATATCATCGCCGCGCGGGTCGAGGTACCTGACGTCGAGGAACTCTCCGCGATGGGCGCCGCCTATGTCGCCGGCATCGCTGCTGGGCTCTATGAGCGGCGGGAGGTCTTCGCGCGCGGCAAGCGGCGAGCCTTCTCCCCGCAACTGTCAGCGGCAAAGCGCGCGGCGCTCATCGCCGGCTGGCGGGCGGCCATCCGGCAAGTGCTTTCTGCAACGCGAAAGCCGCAATAGAGGATTCTGCAGGCTGGCACGCTCAGCCTGACGAGTCATAGATTCCATCATATTCTGTCTCATGATTCAAAGGAGGAACAAAGGAAATGTCAAAGTTCAAGAAACTCTTAGCAATCGGCGCGTCCCTCTGCCTCATGGCAGGCGTATTCGCCGGCTGCGGCTCGGATCAGAAGGCGGCGACGACGAGCTCGTCCTCGTCATCCAGTCAGCAGGCGCTCAAGGGCGGCGGCTCTAACATCATCTACATCATCACGCCGTCGCATTCCAATCCATTCTTCAAGACGGAGGCGGATGCAGCTGCCGCGAAGGCGAAATCCCTCGGCTATGAGGTCAAGTCCGTCTCGCATGATGATGACGCGACGAAGCAGTCGGAGCTTTTCGATAACGCGATTTCAGACAAGGCCGCTGCGATTATCTGCGACAATGCTGGCGCGGATGCCACGGTCGCGGCGGTGCAGAAGGCGCGCGACGCCGGTATCCCGACGTTCCTCATTGATCGTGAGATCAACGGCTCCGGCATCGCGATCTCTCAGATCGTAGCGAACAATTACCAAGGTGCCAAGGGCATTGCGGAGAAGTTCGTGGAGCAGATGGGGGAGAAAGGTGAGTACGCGGAGCTCCTCGGCAAGGAATCCGACACGAATGCGGGTGTCCGCTCCGGTGCGTTCCATGAGGTCATCGACCAGTATCCCGATATGAAGATGGTCGCGCAGCAGACGGCGAACTGGGAGCAGACGGAAGCCAACCAGAAGACGGAGACGATCCTCCAGTCCAACCCGAACATCAAGGGCATCATCTGCGGCAACGATACGATGGCGATGGGCGCGATTGCCGCCATCAAGAACGCCGGTCTCGCGGGCAAGATCGCTGTCATCGGTGTAGATGGCTCGGATGAAGCCGCAGCCGCCATCAAGGATGGCTCCATGACCGGCACGGCGCTGCAGCAGGCTGCGCTCATCGCGGAGATGGCCATCGAGCAGGCGGACAAGTACCTCAAGGAGGGCACGACCGGCCTTGATGAGAAGCAGCTCGTCGACTGCGTCATCATCACGAAGGACAATGTCGATAAGCTCAAGACTTTTGTCTACAAAGAGTAATCCAGTTTCCAGAATATAGGGAAAATAGAGGTGGATTGTTTTGCACTGCTCGCGCAGGCGTGGCAGTCCACCTTCTTTTTTTCCACCATTTCCGGAACATGAGTCGATATGAGTGGAATTTCTATTGAGAGGAAAACATTATGAAGAAAAGAGCACTGATTAGCGTCCTGCTGTGCTTCGTCATGACGTTTGCGCTGACCGGCTGCGTCAAGGTCGTGCAGATCGGGCACGAGGATGAGGTCACAGGAAATGTGGCGTTCAACGCAGCGGAGAATGTCGAGGGCATCTGGTCATCGAAGGCCGTGCCGGATATCGAGCAGAATGCCGTGGAGCTGCCGAAGCTCCTCACGGAGGCAAATGGCAAATTGAGTTCCGTCGCGAAGCAGTACGGACACTATTCCATGGGGGACAAGGGCGAGCTCAGCTATATCGTCAAGGGCGAGGCGACCGTCACGGGCGTCGACCAGACGAAGAAAGCGGGCTTTGCCACGCTCAAGGTCAGCGGCTATGAGGGGCCCGTCGTCGTCAAACTCCAAGTCGGCCCGGTCTACAAGGGCTCAGCCGTGCGCGACTGCCTGAGCTTCATCAAATATGAAGATTACAAGAACCAGGTCGATTGGGCGAAGGTCTCGCAGGCCATCCACGATGTCATCAGCAAGGATGTCATCGCTCCGCTCGATATCGCGAATCTCACGGGCAAGACCATCACCTTTACGGGCTGCTTCACCGTGAGCGGCGACAAGGAGATCCTCATCACGCCGGTCACGGCCGCTGTGAAGTAAGGAGAGGATACTATGGCAACAGAAACGCAGGCCGTGGAGCGCATCCATACGGATATTCCCTCGGTGCTTCACTGTGAAAAGATGGATAAGATCTACCCCGGCACGAAGGCGCTCGATCAGGTGTCGTTCGATGTCTACAAGGGAAAGGTCAACGTGCTCATCGGTGAAAACGGCGCGGGAAAGTCCACGCTGATGAAGATCATCGCAGGCATTGAGCAGCCGTCGGGCGGCACGATGACGATGGGAGGGGAGGAGGTTCATTTCCCGGATGTCAGCGCCGCGCGCGCGCACGGCATCGGCATCATCCATCAGGAGCTCTCGCTTTTCCCGAATCTCAATGTCTATCAGAACATCTTCATGGCGCGCGAGATCACGCGCCACAAGGTCGGCCTCGACAACGCGGCGCACATCCGCCGCACGAAGGCCATCATGGAGAAGCTCGAGCATCCGATCGACCCCCTCACCATCGTCGGCGATCTGCGTGTCGGTCAGCAACAGATGATCGAGATCGCGCGCAACCTCATCCAAGATGATCTCAAGATCCTCATCATGGACGAGCCGACGTCCTCGCTTTCCGAGCAGGAGGTGCAGGTGCTCTTCAAGATCATGCGCGAGCTGACGGCGGAGGGCATTTCCATCGTCTACATCTCGCACCGCCTCGAGGAGATCATGCAGATCGGCGATTTCGTCACGATCCTGCGCGACGGCAAGTTCGTCGCGAGCGCGGCGGTCGAGGATATCGAGCTCAGCTGGATCGTCCGCAAGATGGTCGGCACGAAGAAGTCGTATCCGCAGCGCAAGGAGGCGGTCGACTGGACGACGCGCAAGGTTGTGATGCGGGCGGAGGATATCTGCCTGCCGAAGAAAGGCGGCGGCTGGCTGCTGAACCATGTGAGCTTCGAGCTCAAGCAGGGCGAGATCCTCGGCATCTACGGCCTCATGGGCGCCGGGCGTACGGAGCTCTTCGAGTGCATCATGGGACTGCATCCCGAGCATACGGGGCGCATCATCCTCGACGGCAAGCCCATCGAGATCCACAATGTCACGGAGCAGATCGAGCGCGGCTTTGCCATGGTGCCTGAGGACAGGCAGCGCGAGGGTCTCGTGCAGACGATGGACATCGGCAAGAACATCTCGCTCTCGAGCCTCAAGCGCTACGCCAAGGGCATCTTCCTCAACAAGAGGGCCGAGGACGCGGCAGTCGACGGCGAGATCAAGGATATCCACATCAAGGTGGCGGACAAGCGCCTGCCCATCCTCTCGCTTTCGGGCGGCAATCAGCAGAAGGTCGTCATCGGTAAAGGAATCCTCACCCAGCCGAAGATCCTGTTGCTCGATGAGCCAAGCCGCGGCATCGACATCGGCGCGAAGACCGAGGTCTTCGAGATCATGAACCACTACGCGGATGCCGGTCTCTCGCTCATCGTCATCTCTTCGGAGCTTGAGGAGATCGAGGCCATCGCCGACCGCATCATCGTACTCTCCAACGGCATCAAGACCGCTGAGTTCACCAAGGCGGATGTCACGCAGGACAAGCTCGTGCTCGCGTCCTACAAGGGGCATACCACGCAGAAAGCGTCTTAAAGAAGGATGTGTAATCATGTCACTAGAACTTAATAAGAAACAGAAAAATCATTCGCTCGCGATGGCACTCCTCAAGGGACGTACGCTCATCGTGCTCGCGCTCCTCGTCGTCTTCTTCAGCTTCGCTTCGCCGAATTTCCTTACGGCCAATACGATGCTCCTGCTCGCGAAGCATGTCGCGCTCTATGGTATTCTCGCCATCGGTATGACATACGTCATCATCACGGGCGGCATTGACCTTTCCGTCGGCGCGGTCGTCGGCCTTGGCGGCATGATCGCCGGCGGCCTGATCCAGAACGGCCTCACACTCCAGTTCGCCGGTGTCACGCTCTACTTCAGCGTGCCGCTCGTCGTGCTTATCACGATCCTCGTCGGCGCGGCCATCGGCTTGCTCAACGGCACCATCATCACGAAGTTCGGCGTCGCGCCCTTCATCGCGACACTCGGCACGATGTACATCGCGCGCGGCTTCGCGATGCTGCACTCCAACGGCGCGACGTACTCGAATATCCTCGGCAACGCGGCGCTCGGCAATACGGGCTTCGACTTCTTCGGCAGCCGGATCTTCGGCATCCCGGTCGGCGCCATCATCCTCGCGGTCATCGCTGTGCTCTCGTCGCTCCTGCTCATGAAGACGACGTTCGGCTGGCACATCTTCGCCATCGGCGGCAACGGCAAGGCGGCGAAACTTTCCGGCGTCAAGGTTGACAAAGTAACGATTCTCGTCTATATTTTCTCTGGAGTCTGCGCGGCAATCGTCGGTATCATCACGGCCTCGCAGCTCGAGGCGTCTCACCCGGCATCCGGTGAGACTTGGGAAATGAACGCCATCGCGGCGGCCGTTCTCGGCGGCACGTCCATGATGGGCGGCATCGGCACGATCGGCGGCACGATCGTCGGTGCTTTCGTCATCGGCGTCATCTCCGACGGCATGGTCATGTGCGGCGTCTCGGAGTTCTGGCAGATGATCATCAAAGGCCTGGTCATCATCCTCGCCGTCATCATCGACCAGTTCCAGCGCAACATGGAAGCGAAGATGGCGCTGCAGGCGCGCAATGAGAGCAAGGACGAGACGCCGGAGGGGAACTGACATGAAGAAACATGGCATTTTGCATGCCCAGCTCGCCGGGCTCATCGCCGGACTCGGGCATAAGGATACGTATCTCATCGGCGACGCAGGCATGCCGATTCCGCCGGGCGTCGAGATCGTCGATCTCGCGCTCACGGCAGGCGTGCCGACGTTCGAGCAGGTGCTCGCCGCCGTGCTCGACGAGGCGGCCGTCGAAGGATACACGCTCGCAGAGGAAATCAAGGAGGCCAATCCGCGTCTCCACACCTATATCAAGGACAAGCTGCCGGGAATCGCACCAGCATATATCCCGCACGAGGATCTGAAAAAAATGAGTGCGCAGTGCAAATTCGCGATACGCACGGGCGAGTTCTCGCCTTATCCGAATGTGATCCTGCGCGCAGGCGTTGTGTTCTAAGGAAGCGCCGGATGAATCAGTGATTCTTAAAAGCGTGGTGCTGTGCTTGGCAAATGTGAGCGTTCGTGGGAAACGGAAGGAGGAGAGAGCCGATGAAAATCAGCGTCAAGAAAATCAGCGAACTTTCTGGGTTTTCTCAAGCGACAGTTTCCAATGCGCTCACGGGGAAGCGCAGGGTAGGCAGGGAAACCGCCGAGAAAATCTTGCGCATCGCGCGCGAGCACGGCTATACTATGGAGAAACATGTGCGGCGCATCCGCGTCGTGACTTACCGGGACAGCGGCGAGGTCTTTTCCGACTCACCGTTTTTCTCGGCGTTGCTTGAGGGCATCGAGAACGAATGCCGCGCACAGGGCTATGAGACGGCCATCATCAATCTTTACTGCCGCCATGAGGATTATAAGGAGCAGGTCGAAGCGCTGCTCGCGGACCGGGAGTCCGGCATCATCCTCATCGGCACAGAGCTCAAAGAGGAGACGGCACGCGTCTTTCAAGAGGCGCAGATGCCGCTCGTGGTTGTCGATTGCTGGCTGCCGCGCGTGCCGATGAACGCTGTGCTCATGGAAAATGAGGACAGCGTCATGGAGGCGGTGGAGTATCTGATTCGGCAGGGGCATCGCGCCATTGGCTACATCAAGAGCAACGTGCGCATCCAGAATTTCGAGCACCGCGCGCGCGGGTTTTTCCGCGCACTCGCGGCGCACGACATCGCGCCGGAGGAGCGTTTCCTCATCGAGGTGCCGCCTTCGACGCAGGGGGCGCACAGGGTCTTTGCGGAACTGCTTGAGGCGGGACGGGAGATGCCGACGGCCTTCTTTGCAGACAACGATATGATGGCGCTCGGCGCGATGCAGACACTGCAGGCGCACGGTTTCCGGATCCCGCAGGATATCTCGATCGTGGGCTTTGACGACATCGTGTTCAGTCAGAGCTTTTCGCCGGGGCTCACGACGATTCGCGTTCATAAAAAGGAACTGGGACAGGCGGCGGTGCGGCGGCTCATCGAGCTTGTGCACGATCCAGGACAGCCCGTCCAGCGCATCCAGCTCATCAACGAGCTCGTCCTGCGCGGCAGCGTCGCCATGCCTCCGGAGGAGGATTAGTATGAAGATTGCAGTGGTTGGCTCTACGATGATGGACATCGTTTCCTATACAGACAAGCTCCCTGCGGCGGGCGAGACACGCGCGGTGCGGGATTTCCATACCGCGGGCGGCGGCAAGGGTGCCAATCAGGCGGTCGCGGCGGCTCGGCTCGGCGCTGACGTGCTCTTCGTGAGCTGCATCGGCGACGATATGTTCGGTGACCAGTGCCGCATGAATTATGAACGGGAGGCCATTGACACGCGCTATGTCATGGCGCCCAAGGGCGTTTCCAATGGCGTCGCTACCATTATTGTTGAGGAGGACGGACAGAATCGCATCCTCATCAACAAGGGAGCCAACGACGCGCTGACACCTGCAAAGCTCAAGGAGGCGGAGCAGGCTATCGCCGCCTGCGGACTCATCATCCTGCAGCTCGAGATCCCCATTGAGACGGTCTATGCCGCCATTGATATGGGCGTCGCGCATCAGATCCCCGTCCTGCTGAATCCGGCGCCGGCGCGCGCCGACCTCGATATCGAGAAAGTCTGCGCCTGCGAGTTCTTCGTGCCGAACGAGACGGAGCTCTCGATCCTCACGGGCAAGCCGACGACGACGGTTGAGGAAATCAAGACGGCGGCAGCGGAGCTGCTCGCGCGCGGGCTCAAGAACGTCATCGTCACGATGGGCGCGCGCGGCTCCCTCTGGCTCACGAAGGAGCGCACGGAGTTCGTGCCGACGGCGAAGGTCAGGGCGGTCGACAGCACGGGCGCGGGGGACAGTTACATCGGCTGCTTTGCCGAGACTTGGAGCCGCACGGGCGACATCCTCGCATCCATGCGGCGCGCCTCTCGCTACGCGGCCGACAGCGTCACAAAGCCTGGCACACAGGACTCCTATGCGACGAAAAAAGCATTTGAGGGCAACGACTGATTAGTCACAAGCTAGCAAAACACCGCGGATCAATGCCTCGTCAAGAGGCTGCTGGTTCGCGGTGTTTTGCTAGCTTGCGCTCAGAGAAATACGAATGAAGAGACAACATTTCATCAGCCGTTTCCATACGGATGCTGCGCAGTGAATGTTCTTGCCAGTGCCGTTTCCCTCAGCGTATAATTGAGCTAGAAAGGAGTGACGTCCATGGAGGAAATGACGAAGCGCGAGGTCAACAAGATCTGGGAAAACCTGACCATTGCGGACAACTTCATCTTTCAGAAGGTCATGCGTAAGAAACGTCTCTGCAAGCGGCTCATTGAGCAGATTCTGCGCATCAAGATCCGGAAGATCATGTTCCCGGAAACGGAAAAAGGCATCAACATCCGCCGCGACAGTAAAAGTGTGCGCCTCGACGTCTACGTCGAGGACGACAAGGGCACGCTCTACGACATCGAAATGCAGACGACGGACTACGCCGATCCCGCGGAGCTTCCGAAGCGCACGCGCTACTATCAGGCCATGATGGACATGGACGTGCTCAACAAAGGCGAGTTCTACACGAAGCTGCGGAAGACCTACATCATCTTCATTTGTACGTTCGACCCGTTCGACAGGGACCTCAGCCAGTACACCTTCCGCGAGACCTGTGCGGAGGACGCGACGCTGGAGATGGGCGACGAGACGACGAAGATCTTTCTAAGCAGCAAGGGCAGGCGTGAGGGCATCGACAGCGACCTCGCCGCCTTCCTCGACTACATCGAAGGCAAAGCGCCGAAAGGGAAATTCACGGAAACCATTTGCCGTGGAAGTGGCGAAAGAAAACAAGGAAATGAAGGTGGAGTATATGACCTACTACATGGAACTGCGCAGAAGCGAAGAACGCGGTATGGAAAAAGGCCGGGAAGAAGGGCGTATGGAAGGCCGCATGGAAGGGCGTATGGAAGCGCTGAAGTCGCTGGTGGTGTCTAAGCTCCTGAGCCTGAAAGACGCTGCGGCCGCAGCGGGGATGTCGGAGGAAGCATTCAAGAAGGTTGCAGACCTTCGACAAGATTGATTGAGAAAGCAAAAGACGGCATCGCAGGCTGATTGCAATGCCGTCTTTTATGGAAATCGATTTCGTGGAAGACATCTCCGGGCAGGGAGGGCGGCTCACTTTTTGGCGAGCTCTTCGTCACGTGCCTTTTTGATCTGCTGAAATCTTGCGAGAATCTCGTCAGCCTGAGGCATGTCATCGCTGGCCAGCCTTGTCAGGTAGTGGAAATTGCTGCCGTCGTAGGGGCGCACATCACCGAAGAGCGCGATCTCGTAGCAGTTGCGGATGACGCTGACGATGCAGTCTTCGAAGTGTTCGTATTGGCAGGATCGACAGCTGACGAGGATGTTGGCGATGCCATTTATGAGCGCCTCCTCGCGGTAGAGTTTCGAATCTCCGTGCGGAATGTTCTTCGTCCCGTCCGAGACGTAGAGGATCTTCTCCTTCAGGCATTTGCGGAGCCCGTCCTGCGCGTAGCGGATGAGACATGTGCCCGGTTCGCACGATCCGCAGTAGTCCTTTCCAAGGCAGACCTCCGAGAGCGAGTCAATGACGTGGAGTGCCTGTAATTCTTTCAGATCAGCGGCCATGGAAAAACCTCCTTTGGCAGTTTGCAGCGCGCACGGACAGCCGCCTTGCCGACGACGGACGGCCTGTGCGGGCTGTAGAAAGCAGCATATAAATGAACACTATGGCTATTATAGGGCTCTTTTGTAAGGAAATAAGGAAATCAACAACAAAGAATTATTATTTATAAAAATAAATTTTTAAATCCTACCCCTCAGCCAGTACACCTTCCGCGAGACCTGCGCGGAGGACGCGACGCTGGCGATGGGCGACGAGACGACGAAAATTTTCTTGAACAGCAAGGGCAGGCGCGAGGGTATTGACAGCGACCTCGCGGCCTTCCTCGACTACATCGAGGGCAAAGCGCCGAAAGGGAAATTCACAGAAACCATTGCCGATGCTGTGGAAGTAGCGAAAGAAAACAAGGAAATGAAGGTGGAGTATATGACCTACTACATGGAACTGCGCAGAAGCGAAGAACGCGGTATGGAAAAGGGTATGGAAAAAGGTCGTATGGAAGGACGCAAGGAGGGCCGCATGGAAGGGCGTATGGAAGGGCGTATGGAAGGGCGCATGGAAGCGCTGAAGTCGCTGGTGGTGTCGAAGCTCCTGAGCCTGAAAGACGCTGCGGCTGCAGCGGGGATGTCGGAGGAAGCATTCAAGAAGGTTGCAGACCTCCGATAAGAGAGGCTCCTTCGCGCGTAGTATCTCCTCAGAAGAAAAGCCGCCTGCGGGCGGCTTTTTTTGTGAGGAGATGGCAAGCGGCGGGGCGATCACGATTTCCCTGCGGTGAGCGCTTCGTATCTCTGCATGAGCGCGGCGACGCAGTCGGGCGCGGTCATCTTGAGCGGGAAGCCGTAGGCGCGCATGACGGCGCGGTCGTTGGCGCGGTGAGCCTCGCGCAGTTCTTTCGGCATGAGGACTTCGTTGTAGAGGCCGGCGAGGCTGCTGTCCGGGTAGAGCTCCCGCGCTTTTGTCGATCCATCGCTTTCCGTTCCTTTCTCTTTGCGTGTTCTGTGCTCATTGTAGCGCAGAGGGAGGGGGACGGCGCAAGGCGAGAGAAAAACTTGCGATATCGCGTGTCTTCCATGGTATAATGATGTCAGTATATCATCGTGACAAGGAGGCACTTTTTTTATGCCAATCAAGATACCGAATGCCCTGCCGGCCGCGCATATTCTCGAGGGGGAGAATATCTTCGTCATGGACGCGGACAGGGCGTATGCACAGGACATCCGTCCGCTCAAGATTCTCATATTGAATCTCATGCCGATCAAGTACATCACGGAGACGCAGCTTTTGCGGCTGCTCGGCAACAGCGCGCTGCAGGTCGAGGTGGATTTCATCTACACGGAGAGCTACACGCCGAGCCATACGCCGATGGACTATCTCGCGCAGTTTTACGGGACGTTCGATGAGGTGCGCCACAAGAAGTATGACGGGATGATCATCACGGGCGCGCCGGTCGAGAATATGGCGTTCGAGGAGGTCGCGTACTGGGACGAGATCACGGAGATCATGGAGTGGAGCAAGTCGCATGTGTATTCGACGTTCCATATCTGCTGGGGGGCGCAGGCGGGGCTTTACTATCACTACGGCATCCCGAAGTACGAGGTGCCGGAGAAGATTTTCGGCGTGTTCAGGCATCATCTCTGCGTCGAGCATGAGAAGCTCCTGCGCGGCTTTGACGACGAGTTCTACGTGCCGCATTCGCGTCACACGGAGGAGCACAAGGAGGATATTCTCAAGGTGCCGGAGCTCACGATCCTCGCGGAGGCAGAGGAGCCGGCGGGCGTCTATGCCATCGCGAATCTCGAGAAGCGGCAGTTTTTCATCACAGGACACGCGGAGTATGACCCGAATACGCTGAAGCAGGAGTACGACCGCGACGAAAAGGCGGGCCTGCATCCGCAGATTCCTGTAAACTATTATCCGAACGACGATCCGACGCAGAAGCCGGTCGTTCGCTGGCGCAGCGTCGCGCATCTGCTTTTTGCGAACTGGCTCAATTACTATGTCTATCAGGAGACGCCGTACGAGCTCGATGCCATCTGCAATGACAGGGACGATTGAGCGCGGGCGTTGCGCATGAGACTTTTCCCGTGCGGCATGGGACACATGTCGCACTTTTTTCAGATTCGTATGATATAATGAATGCGTTTGGTTCCATGTGTAATGGAATCTGTGGTGCTTGCAAGGGCAGGGGCTGCTGCTTTTCGGGGCGCCGCGAAAATGATTGGGGGGGAAGTCTCATGAGTCAATGGAAAGGAAAGCTGGCCGGGCTCGTCGCGGCGGGTCTGCTGGCCGTCCTGCCGCTCTCGGCTGCGCCGGCGTTTGCCGAGCCGCCTGCGGTGCCGGAGGATATCTATCAGTGGGTACAGTCGACGGCACGGCAGAATTATTATTTCAATAAACAGCAGATGTGCTATGAGATTCGCGCGGATGGGACGGTGGATGAGCATGTGCTCATCGTGCCGACGCTGCGGACGTATGATGATGTGCAGATCCAGGATGTCATCGCAAAGCGCCGCTGGAAGCTCGAGGATCTGACGGGCTACGACGCGCTCGCGGGTGCGGCGGAGTATCTTCGGATCGATCTCGCGGCGCAGACGGTCACGATCACGGAGCATGACGACCTCGACGGCGATTGGGGGGTCATCCGCGAGGAGAGGGAGCCGGTGGTCGTGGAGCTCTCGGAGCTCTCGGAGAAGGATGTGGATGCATGCTTCTACCGCGCGATCATCGAGTACGCGGAGAAGCATGCGGCGGAGCTGCGCGCGCGGACAGAGAAAAAGGCGGCCGAGGCGGCTGCAAGCGAGCAGAAGGATGAGGGCTGAGCCGTCTCGATGCAGCGGCGGCAGCTGAGGAGGGAGAGTATGGAGCGTCTCATCGAGCGGGCGGCGCGGACGCACTGCCTGACGGAGGAGGAGCTCACGGCGCTCCTCGCAGCGCCTGAGGCGGAGGAGCCGCTCGCGCGCGCGGCGGACGCGGTGCGGCGGCGCTATGTCGGCGACGGCGTGCACCTGCGCGGGCTCATCGAGTTCTCGAACATCTGCCGGCAGGCCATTGTCGCGCTCGCGCGCAAGGCGAAGGGCTACGGCTATCAGACGGTTGTGCTGCAATCGGGCGAGGATGCCTGGTTCACGGCGGAACGTCTCGCCGCCATCGTGCGCCGCATCAAGGCGCTCGATCTCGCGGTGACGCTCTCGGTCGGCGAGCGCAGCCGCGAGACCTACGCGCTCTGGCGCGCGGCGGGTGCCGACCGCTATCTGCTGCGCATCGAGACAACGGATGCGGCGCTCTATGAGCGGTTCGACCCCGGTATGTCGCATGCAAGCCGCCTGCGTTGTCTGCGCGATCTGCGCGCGCTCGGGTACGAGGTCGGCACGGGCACGCTCGTCGGGCTGCCGGGACAGGACGCGCGGTCGCTGGCGCGCGATATCCTTTTTTATCAGGAGATCGACGCGGACATGGTCGGCATCGGGCCGCTGATCCCGAACGGCGACACGCCGCTCGGCAAGGCCGCGCCCGGGGATTTCCATCTCACGCGGCGCATGGTGTCGCTGCTGCGGCTGTTGCTGCCCGAGGCGAACATCCCTGCGACGACGGCGATGGAGACGATGGTGCCGCGCGGGCGTGAGATCATCCTGACCTCGGGCGCGAACGTCGTGATGCCCAATGTCACGGAGGGCGACTACCGCCGGAAATACGCGCTCTACCCCGGCAAGATCTGCGTCGCCGACACGCCCGCGGACTGCCGCGCCTGTATGGGCGGGCGCATCAAGGCGCTCGGCCGCTACGTCGCGGCGGGCAAGGGCTCCCGCCGCCATGGCGGCGCCATGCAGGGAAGCATATAAAAAGGGCTGCCGCACGGAGTGATTTCACGGCCATCCCCGGCGGAGAGAACACTCTCCTGCCGCTGGAGATGGGGAAATCCCTGCGTGCGACAGCCCCGCATCGGAGGCGTCGCCTGCTGGGCGGCGCCTCCGGTGCTTCTGTCATGGGTAGGATGTTCCTGCCAGTTCCTCAGCAGAACATCCGAAGCCGTTCCCTGACAGGACGGAGAATGCGCGGAAGGGGAACGGACCTCAGTGCGTCCGTTCCTGGGTGAACAGCCAGGCGAGCACCGGCATCATGCGGTAGGCGTGCTGCCAGGTGGAGCGGTGGCTGCCGCCCTCGTAGATGGTCTGATAGATGCTGCAATCCGGTGTGATGAGGGAGGCGGCATCCCGGCTGATGTCGGCTTCCGGACGATCCGCGCTGATGGTCTGGCGGCGGACGCTGACGCCGCTCGCCTCGATGTCGTCGAGGATGGCGCGCATGCTCGGCATGGCACCGGCGTCGCCCTCCGATGAGACGATCCAGAGATGCTGATGCGCAAGCGCCGCAGCGGACGCCTCCGCCCATTTGCAGGCGACGAGGTACGAGCCCGCGAATACATCCGGATAGGCGGTATCCATCGCGATGGAGGTCATGCCGCCCATGGACTGGCCTGTGTTGTAGATGCGGTCCGTATCGATGGCGTACTGCTGTGCGATCGACGCCACGAGGTGCATCGTGCGCTCCAGTTCCGGCCCGTACTGGTAGAGATCGTTGACGATGACGGTATCGTACTGCGGGGCGAGGACGAAGCAGGGATGCTCAGCCTGCCACTCCGGCGAGGCGAACGTGATCGCGCCGAGTCCCTGGACGAGTGTCGTTTTCACATCGGGCGAGACGGCGCCGGCATCGTGCATGAAGAGGACGAGCGGATAGCGTTTCTCCGGGTTGTAGTCCTTGGGGATGTAGAGATTGTAGGCGAGCGCCGCGCCGTTCTGCGCGGGATCATAGAACGTCGTCTGCTGGAAATCCTCGACGACGAGCTCGCGCACGCCAGCCGTTTTCCGCGGGGCGGACGGTGCGCAGAGAAGCCCTGCCGTCGTCTTGACGAAGCCTGTCTGCGCCACCTGAGCCTCCATGACGGGGAGCGGCTGCGGATTGCCGTGGCTGCCGAGCGTCGGCCCCTGATGTCCCATGGCGTTTCGCTGCTCGATGGGGCCGTCCTCGGGATGGGCGTCGACGGAGGAGTCGACGAGCGGGAGCGGCGCGAGCTCGAGCACGACATAGGAGCCGGTTTTGGGTGCAGCCGTGGCGGGATCCTGTCCCTCGACGGGGTAGGCGCGCGTGATGGTCCGGCCTGTGACCTCGTAGTCGTCCGGCGTCACGGAGGCGGCATCGATGGGGGCATCGTAGGCGAGAACGACGCGGCTCACATGCTCGCCGTCGCCCGCGACCTCCGCGATCGCCTCTGCGCCTGTGATCTGAGGCGAGGCGGCCCATCCCCGCGCGCCGGGGAGGAGACAGCAGGCCGCTGCCAGAGCAGCAGCGGACAAGAGCAGAGTTTTCATGGCAAACTTCCTTTCTGTTGCGAGATCCTCCCGCAGTCAGGAGCGATCCCTTGATACCCTCATTGTAAGGGATCATGTCAAGAAGAAAACGCTGAAGGCGGGCTTAGGGGCTGCTGATGAAATGGCGTAGTTCTGCTGTGAGTGAAAGATGCCGCCGCCACTATGGTCCGCGGCAAGCGTCTGATAGGGCTTGAGGAAGCGGCGCAGCTCTGCCCTGCGCTCTCAGGAAGATATTGCAGAGCGTTGGCAGGGGCAGATGGATGCAAGGAGGATCGATTTATGAGAAGAAAAGACAGAGAAATCAAGGAGCTTGAGGAGATGCTCGCGGTCATGCGGCGCGCTGAGGTCTGCCACCTCGCGCTCAATGATGCGGACGGCTACCCGTACGTGCTGCCGCTCAACTTCGGCATGGAGGAGCGGGACGGACGCGTCGTGCTCTATTTTCACAGCGCGCTCACGGGGAAAAAGCTCGACCTGCTCGCCCGCGACAGCCGAGCGGCCTTCGCGGTGGACACGAAGCACCAGCTCCAATACTTCGAGGAGAAGGGCTACTGCACCTACGCCTACGAGAGCGTGCTCGGCCGCGGGCGCCTGCGCCTGCTCGCCGAGGAAGAGAAAGCCGCCGCCCTCGACGTCCTCATGGACCACTACCATCCGGGGCAGCACGCCTGGTACAATCCCGCGGCCATCCCGCGCACGGCGGTCTATGCGCTCGAGGTCGAGGAAATGACGGGCAAGCGGAAACTGCCGAAATGAGCGGCGGGACATGAGAAAAAACGGGGACAAGCAAAAAGACGATGACACGAGCGATTGGATGCCATCGCCGGGATTTATCTGGATTCGCAGGATGATTGGTTTTGTTTTATTCTGTTGCATTTTGTTTATGCGCTTATCATCGCGCGAAACCCCAGGGAAGTCAACATATTATTCTTTGTTTATGCATGATTCTTTTTGGTTGGCTTCAGCAACTTTTGGCGATCGAAACGAACAATACAGCAGGATGATTCGTACAAAAGAAGATAGAGGCGATTTTAGTCGATAGGGACAGGCATTTCGGAAGTACTGGAGATGGACAGGAGAAAGCTCCTTTGTTATACTGGAAGCAGCCAATGGGAGTAACGGGGGAGAAAAGTGTATTTGTAGGAGGTTGGTTATATGGCAGAGCAGGAAGTACGCCTGCAGGATATTTTCGACATGGACTTCATCCAGCATTTCCAGGATGAGTTCGCGCGGGCGGTCGGCATGACGGCAGTGACAGTCGATCTCGATGGCACGCCGGTCACGCATCCGACAGATTGGACGGACTTTTGCATGAAGTACACGCGCGGCTGCCCGAAGGGGAAGGCGCGCTGCGAGAAGTGCGATGCCGATAATGGCGCGAAGGCGGCGCGCGAGGGCAAGCCGCAGGTCTATGAGTGCCACGCGGGGCTCATGGATTTCGCGGCGCCCATCATGCTCAACGGCAAGCAGGTCGGCTCGATCCTCGGCGGGCAGGTGCTCACGCAGCCGCTCGATGAGGAGAAGTATCGGCGCGTCGCCCGCGAGATCGGTGTCGATCCCGAGGCATACGTCGCGGCGGCGCGCAAGGTGCAGGTCGTCGACAAGGCGCGCCTCGACCATGCCGCGCAGACGCTCTATCTCTTCGCGGGCGCCTTTTCGAAGATGGGCTACTATCAGCATCGCCTCAAGCAGATGTCGGAGAGCATCAATGATACGACGATGCATGTCTCGGCGGCGATGGAGCAGCTCGCTGCCTCGGCGCGTGACGTGGATTCCAACCAGAAGGCGCTGAGCGAGGAGATCAAGACGGTCAGCGAGGTCGCGGGCAAGATCACGGAGTTCACGCGGCTCATCGAGGACATCGCGAAGCAGACGCAGCTGCTCGGGCTTAACGCCTCGATCGAGGCGGCGCGCGCCGGTGCGGCGGGCGCGGGCTTCAGCGTCGTCGCGGAGGAGATCCGGAAGCTCGCGGAGAACTCCAAGAGCGCTGTCGCCGAGATCCAGAACTTCACAGGACAGATCAGCCAGTCCGTCGACAAGACCGTCGAGAAGGGCGAGGGCACGTCGGAGATCGTGAGCCAGCAGGCGAAAGCGATCGAGGAGTGCGCGAGCGACCTCATGGGGCTCTCGCAGACGTCGACGGAGCTCTTCAACCTCGCACATAATAAACAATGATGTCAAAGGCTCGCTGAATTTCCTGTGGAAACTGAGGAGCCGCTATGCTGTAATAAACACAGAAAAAGGCCACCGATAGACGGTTCACTCCTCGCTCGATGGTTACTTTACTGATTAGCAAAAATAACCGCCAAGTTGGTAGCTAGGGCGGTTATTTTTGTTTTGCGACAACTAATATCAACAGCACAAAAAGCAGCTGCAATGTTGTTTCGCTCAACAAATTCACCGCGCTTCTACGTGCAGCAGCCACCTCGTCGTGAACCTCGCGCAGGTCGAGAAGATCACGGACGAGGGCGACTTCCAGCTCGCGGGCGGAGCACGCGTCCCCATCAGCTGGAGGCGGCGGAAGGAGAGCGAGGCGGCCTTTTTTAACTACATGCTGCGCGAAGACACGTGACATACGACCGGACGGATGCCGGTGGCAAGTGAGCACTTGCCGCCGGTTTTTTTGCCTTTGCCGCGCGTTTGGAACGAAATACGCGCGGTGTACTATGGTTCATCTCTTTTCCCCATATCCACGCGGGCGAATGCTATACTTCAATAAGAAGCAAGAGCAAACGTCCTGCCTGTCGGAACATGGAGAGACAACGCAGCGGTGCCCTGCTTCAGAAGACGGCTTTATCTGTTGGGAGAAAGGAAGAAGTCCTATGAAACTTAACAAGAAGGCAACGGCACTCCTGCTCGGTCTGACACTCGGTCTCTCCGGAACCGCGTTCGCCGCGGATGGCGCAGACAGCTTCAGCGACGTGCCGCAGGGGCACTGGGCGTATGACGCGCTCGACTATCTCGCCAAAGACGGCGTGATCGACGGCATGGGCGATGGCACGTTCCAGGGCAACCGCACGATGACGCGCTATGAGATGGCGTCCATCGTCGCGAAGGCCATGCAGAAAGGCGGCCTCGGCGTCGGCGACCAGGCGGTCCTTGAGAAGCTCGAGAAAGAGTACGGCACGGAGCTTGCAGCGCTCAAGAACCAGGTCAATCAGAATACGAAGGACATCAATGACCTCAAGAACGGCGTTGGCCGCTTCAGCTTCGACGGCATGGTGCGCGTCCAGTATGACCATGATAAAGATGAACATACGAATGAATTAGATCCTCAGAATCGTCGCTTCTACTTCAATCTGAATGGTGCGTATAAAGTCAACGACCACTGGAAAGCAAAATTCCAGATCGAGAAGAATACGACGTATGAGCATAATGCACATAGCCAATACAACAGGAATGAGACAGGTCTGCCCGAAACATATACTGGGTACAAGGGCTGGTCTGGTCATGACGGCAACATCCAGCGTATCTGGGTCGAGGGCTATAATCCGCATTCCGGTGCATGGATTTCCATTGGTCGTGCATGGCGTGGCCTTGGTGCGCAGAATATGTTCCTCGGCATTGAGACCGACGGTGTCCAGGCAGGCGTTCCCATCCCGGGCACGCATCTGACGGGGTCGGCGTTCTACATGACGCAGGCGACGGGTGACTGGGATGTGCCGAACTGGTACGGCGTTGGTACGTGGGGTAACATCGGCCATAATGTCGGCATTAACCTCGCATATGCGAAGTCTGGCCAGAAGGACAAGACGCCTGCGTTTGACAATGCGTATGTGCTCTCCGGTTGGTGGAATGTCGTGAAGAACGTCGAGTTCAAGGTGGACTACACGAAGACGAATGCGAACGTTCGGAACCACGGTATCTTCTATCGTTTGAACTACCGCAATACGGATCTCTCCAAACCGGGCTCCTATCAGCTTTATACGCGGTACATCTATAAAGGTGAGAATGGACATATTAACGGCGATGATGAGTGGAACTCCATTCCGTCTGTTAATGGAGGACTCAAGGGATGGTTCTTCGGTGTCAAGTATGTCCCCTGGCAGAACATCGAGTGGGAGACGCTCTATGCGCATGAGAAGACCATTTCCGACAGCGATTGGAGCCGCAATCTCTTCCGCACGCAGATGGACTTCCATTTCTAATCAATTCCATACAAGGGAGGCATGCTCTCCGCTGGCGATTGCTTGCTGAGAGTTTCCCATCCTGTGCTTTGTGGGCAATGAAAGAGGTGTTCCTGCCGTGCAGTATGCGTTCTGTTTCCAGCACATACGAGCGGCGGGGGCGCCTCTTTCTTATACTGATATGTCATAATATTCTTTTTTGTAAATCCCCAAGAACGCAAGCCGCAGGCGCAGCGCGATTGGCTGGAAATACTTTCAGGGTGATGCACCATGTCCACAAAGTGGACGCTTGTGCAGGTAAGTTGTGAGATGTCGGGGGATGTTCCCCGGATATTGGAGGGATGGATGATATGAATCGGAACAAGGCTTTGCGCCGTGCCATCGGGCTTTCTCTGACGCTCGGGCTTTTTGCTGCGCCGTACGCAGCGCCGCAGGTGGAGTTGCCGGCGTTCTCCGCGCCGGTCGCACAGGCGGCCGCGGCGGTCGCGCAGGATGATGTCGTGCTCGTCGGCTCGCTGCAGTCGGCGCTCGGCGCGGCGAAGGACTGGGACCCCGCGGACGGCACGACGATCATGAAGCCGGACGGCAAGGGACACCGCGTCTACGTCGGCCACCTCAAGAAGGGCAACTACGACTTCAAGGTCGCGGTCGGCGGCAGTTGGGATGTCAACTACGGCAAGGACGGCGAGGCGGGCGGCGCCAATACGGCGCTGCGCCTCGCGGCGGACCACGACGTGACCTTTACCTACGACGAGGCGACGCACAAGGTCACGGTCGCCTACGAGGGCATGGAGGCGGAGCAGCAGGCGTTCGCCGCTGAGGGCCGCGCCATCGTCGTGACGGGCACGGTGCAGACGAAGGCAGGCGCCGCGAAGGACTGGGACCCCGGCGACATGACGACGCGCATGAAGCCCCTGGGGCATAATTTCTACAGCTACACGGAGAAGCTGCCCGCGGGCAACTATCAGTATAAGATTTCCGTCAACGGCAGCTGGGCGGAGAACTACGGCCTCGGCGGACTGCCGGACGGCGCGAATATCCCCGTGAACGTCGACAAGCCGACGACGGTGACGTTCTACTACAACGACACGACGCACCGCATCGCGGACTCGACGAGCTATACGATGCTCGCCGATGAGGCGCTGCCGAGGCTCTCGGGCATCGAGGGGCTCGCGGATGATGTGATGCGCGATGAGCTCCTCGAGCAGTTCTATCAGCTCACGGCGGACGTCCCCGCGGGCACGTATGACGTGACCGTCACGCAGCCGGGGGCCGCGCCCGTCACGCAGCGCGTGAATATCGCGAAGACGGGCAAGGTCACGTTCTACTACGACAGCAAGGCGGGCCACATCATCGCCGACGACGGCGGCATCCGCGCGGACAAGGTCGTCCACGACAGCTGGAGCACCGCCTACCGCGCGCCGTTTGAGGCGATCGAGGCGGGGAAGAGCGTCAAGCTCTCGCTCGCGACGGGCGCCGGCGACGTCAAGGATGCGAAGCTCATCCTTGAGAAGGCAAAGATCGTCGTCAACGCCGGCGACGAGTACAATCCGGACTACAGCGCGGGCACGCGCGAAGTCCTGCCGATGACGAAAGTCGGCACGAAGGACGGCGAAGACCTCTGGAGCATCACCGTCACGCCGAAAGACGTCGGCATCTACGGCTACAAGTTCCTGCTCAACGACACGAAGGAGTACGGCGACGACGCGAAACCGGGCGCGACGGGCGAACTGAAGCTGCGCGGCGTCAAGCCCTACCAGCTCACGGTCTACGCGCCGGGCTTTACGACGCCGGACTGGGCGAAGACGGCGGTCTGCTACCAGATCTTCCCCGATCGCTTCTACGACGGCGACAAGGCGAACGATAATGCGCGCGACACGGCGCGCGGCCCGCAGCCGGTGCAGCACCGTGCCTGGACAGACCTGCCGGCGAACTACAGCAAGACGCCGGACAAGGACGGCGACACCTGGGAGTGCAACGACTTCTTCGGCGGCGACCTCGCGGGCATCACGCAGAAGCTCGACTACCTGCAGAAGCTCGGCGTCACGGCGATCTACGTCAATCCGATCTACGCGGCCTCGTCGAACCATCGCTACGACGCGCGCGACTACGGCGCCATCGACCCGTTCCTCGGCGACTTCCAGAACCTCGAGACGCTCGTCACGGAGATGACGAAGCGCGGCATGCACCTCATCATGGACGGCGTCTACAACCACGTCGGTGACGACTCCATCTATTTCGACCGCTACGGCAAATACGACACGGTCGGCGCCTACGAGTACTGGAGCCGCATCTACGACCTCATGAACGGCAAGCAGATGAAGCTCGCCGACGCGATGGACGAGGCGAAGAAGGAGCTCACGGCTGAGGGGCAGAAATTCAGCCCGTGGCACTGGGAGAACTGGTTCGAGATCAAGAACCAGAAGACGAAAGACATGATGGGCGCGAAGTACGCCTACCACGACTGGCAGGGCTACGACAGCCTCGTACCGTTCAAGGACGCGGACTACCCGGGATCGAATGAGGGCACGAAAGTCTCCGATCTCGGCGACTACCTGCTCTACGGCAAGGGCGGCGAGAAGGGCGTCATCATGAAATGGTTCGACTACGGCCTCTCCGGCTGGCGCCTCGACGTCGCGAAGGAAGTCCCGCCGGGATTCTGGCAGAACGTCCGCAAGGAAGTCAAGTCCATCAAGACGCAGGGCGGCGACACCCCGCTCCTGCTCGGCGAGATCTGGCAGGACGGCACGCAGTTCCTCACGGGCGACACGTTCGACTCCGTGATGAACTACAAGCTCTCCTACGCGATCGGCACGCACTTTCTCAAGAACGGCGACGCGAAAGCCTGCGATGACGAGCTCACGCGCCTGCGTCAGAACTATCCGAAGGAAGCGCTCTACGACCTCATGAACATCGTCGACAGCCACGACACGGCGCGTGCCATCTATGTGTTCGGCGGCGGCAACGACAGCGTGCCGCAGGCGACGCTCAAGGACTTCGACTACAAGCTCGGCAAGGCGCGCCTCAAGCTCGCCGCAGCGTTCCTCATGGGCTACCCCGGCATGCCGACGATCTACTACGGCGACGAGGCCGGACAGTACGGCAGCGCCGACCCCGACTGCCGCCGCACCTACCCGTGGGGCAAGGAGGACAAAGACCTCCTGAAGTACTATCAGAAAGTCATCTCCGTGCGCAACGACCATAAGAACGTCTTCGCGCTCGGCGACGTTTTGACGCTCAAGGCGGAAGGCGACATCTACGCCTTCGCGCGCACGGCCGTCGACGGCAGCGGCAAGGTCGGCATCGTCGTCCTCAACCGCGGCAAAGCCGCCGTCACCGCCCTCCCCGTGAGCGCCCCGGACGGCACGGTCTTCAAGGATCAGCTCTCGGGCAAATCGTTCACCGTCAAGGCCGGCATCCTCACGCTCCCGCTCGGCGACACGCAGGCGATGATGCTGCTCGACTGAGATGAGCAGAGATGAGATGAGATGAACGCCTCATCGATCCCATAGTTCCGATCACTCCACACTCCGCCGGAGCTGCACCCCGCAGCTCCGGCGGAGTATTGTCTCCCACATTTCTTTCCGGGCAATTTTCGCCCAAGTGTGCTACAATGATTCCAACGCAGGCAAGCAGGGAATCATCTGTAGCACATTTTTTGTATGTGAGCGAAAGAAAGGGGAGCAATTCCATGGGGAACGGGAGAGAGGCTGGCTGGTGGCCGGGGCGGATGGTGCTCGGGATGGTACTCGGGGCGCTCGTGCTGATGGTCGGCGGCATCGTGTGCGCGCAGCAGGCGCAGCAGACGCCGGAGTATGCGCTCCGGGAGATCGCGCACGCGCTTGAGAGCCGCGACGCGGAGGCGCTCGACCGCTATGTGGCGGAGGACGTGCTGCTCACGTCGAGCTATGACGAGGGGACGGCGCTGCTCGCACGCGATGTGGAGAAGCTCGCGACGCTCTACCCGGACGATTGGTTCTTCCGGCACGATACGGAGTTCATGACATCGTATCTCCGGGGTCGGCGCGCGGACGATCTCGCGCTGCTCTCGCGCGTGGTCTCTTTCTACATGCGCCCGGAGGCGACGCCCGTGAGCCGCGCGGACGGGCAGGCGCACTGGCTCGCGACGGAGTGCGGGAAGTTCCTCGCACACTATACGGCGCATGTCGATGCGATCGAGCAGCGGCAGGGCGAGGCGATCGCGCAGGTGACGGTCACGGGCGATGAGAGCGACTACGGCCGTCTCGTGCCGCAGCTGACGCTGCGCTTGCTGCTGCGGCAGGAGGGTGACGGGCACTACGAGCTCACGCGGGTCGAGAACGCGGAGGAGATCTTCTATCCCGTCGTCAAGGGCGTCGAGGATTATTGGACGCTGCAGGGGTGGCAGTGATGGTGCATGCGGGGCAGGTGCGTGAGGAGGAGGCATGGACGCGGAATCAGCAACTGTCGCTTTTCGCGCGGCTCTGCGGCCACACGTGGATGATCCTCCGGCACAAGTACTGGGTATTTCGCTACGCGTGCATCGCGGGCATCCCGTGGCAGGGCTTCCTGCACGATTGGTCGAAGTTCTCGCACATGGAGTTCGTCGAGAGCGTGCGCTACTACAACGGCATCTGCTCGCCGATCTGGCTCTGCAAGAAGCGGAACCACGGCTTTTCCTACGCGTGGATTCACCATCACGGGCGCAACCTGCACCACTATGAAGCGTGGCAGGATGATTTCGACCACGGCGCGCATCCCGTCGATATGCCGTACCGCTACGCCGTGGAGATGATCTGCGATTTCCTCGCCGCCGGGCGCGCCTACGGGCGGTCGTCGTTTACGTTCGCGAGCGAGTACGCGTGGTGGCAGCGGAAACGGAAGAACGGCGTCGCGATGACGCCCGCCATGCAGGAGTTCGTCGAGCGGCTGCTAGGCGCGCTTGCGCGGACGGAGGATGTGCGGCTCCTGCGTCCTGCATCGACGCGGCGCCTCTACGAGGCGTGCGTGGGTCCCGTGCGGCCCTGCCCGTGAGGCGCGGCGCTCAGAGGGCGGCGGCCCGGCTCCTATGGTATATGGCAGCGGCGACGCGCGTCTTTCTCCTGTGCCCCTGTGCCTTAGGCGGGGCTATGGCGATGGGGCGGAGAGAGTAAAAAGACCGGCAGGCACCTTGGTTCCTGGAACCTTGATGCCTGCCGGTCTTTCTATGCTTGATCGGCGATTGTCTTTCGACCTCTGCCCGCGCGTCACTCGAGCGAGATGATCTTGTGCTTGAGCACGTAGACGAGCGCCTGCGTGCGGTCGCTCACGTTGAGCTTGCGGAAGATGTTCGTGAGGTGGTTCTTGACGGTCTTCTCGCTCACGC
This sequence comes from Dongibacter bovis, assembly GCA_902763085.1. GTDB lineage: Bacteria > Bacillota > Negativicutes > Selenomonadales > Selenomonadaceae > Selenomonas_C. Next base: position 10,170 of record CACWQW010000019.1, on the reverse strand, counting down.
AGAGCGCCTGGGCGATGTCCTGGTTGGAGAAGCCTTTCGCGATGCAGGCGAGAACGTCCATCTCGCGCGTCGTGAGGCGCTCGCTGCGGCTCTCGCGCCACATTTCCCGCGCTTTCTCCGTGAGGTCCTCGCCCTCGCCGACGCCGCCGAAGAGGCGCTCGCAGAGCTTCGGGTAGACGAAGGCGTTGCCCTCGTTGACGACGTGGATGGCCTTGATGAGGACGCTCGGCTCGACGTCTTTGAGCAGGTAGCCGAGCGCGCCGTTTTTGAGCATCTCGAGCACGTAGTTGTCGCTGTCGTGGATCGTAAGTGCGATGATCTTCGTCTTGCATTTCGCCGCCTGCAACTGCTTCGTGACCTCGAGACCGCTGAGGCCCGGCAGGTTGAGGTCGAGGAGCAGGATATCCGGCTGCAGGACGAGCGTGCGCGCAAGTGTTTCCTGGCCGTCTTCGGCTTCTCCCACGACTTCGAGGTCGTCCTCGAAGTTCAGGACCCGCTTGATTCCCTGTCGCAGCAGGGCGTGGTCGTCTGCAATGAGTATCTTGATCGCCATACTTCTATTTCCCCCTATTGATTCCATCCTCTTTGAGGACGTGTGCTGTTAAGAACATGATGATTTCTGAGTCCGACTTGCTTTTCCGCTCGCTCTTGAAGAAGGCGCCGAGGATGGGGAGGTCCCCGAGAAAGGGGATCTTGCTGAGGCTCCGCGCCTCCTCGCTGCCGATGAGGCCGCCGATGACCATGGTCTCGCCGTCTCGGAGGCGCACGGTGGTGTGGGCACTGCGCTCTTGGAAGCGGTAGGCTTTGAGGTCGGCGACGTAGAGCGGGGAGCTGACCTCCGTGTGGACGGCGGCCGTGATGGTGCCGTCATCGCTGACCCAGGGGGTGCAGCGGAGAATGATGCCCGCGTTGCGGTAGGTAAAGGAGGTCGTCGTCGAGCGGTCTGTCGTCTCCGTCGTTGGGACGGGGACTTTGCCGCCGATGTTGATGACGGCTTCCTGCCCCGTGAGCGTCGTGATGTTCGGGCGGGAGAGGAGTTTTGCCTTGCCGTCCGTGACGAGGGCGTTGATTTTCGCCTCGTAGTAGAATTCAAAGGGAACGCCGGCCGGGCTGCGCCCGAAGCGCAGGACGCCGGGGACGCTCGAGCCGTCCTTCCAGGAGCGGTGGATCTTTGTGCGCGGCACGTCTTCGTACTCCGTCGTGCGCTTGCCGCTCTCCGTCGTGATGGTGTGGCGGCGTGTCTCCCAGGTCTCGTCGACCTCGGGCGTCTGCGGCAGTGCCGACCAGTCCCACTCGACGCCGAGCTCTTTCGAGGCGGCGCGCGAGAGGGCGACGATCTTCGCCTCGAGGGAGACCTGCGGCGCGGGGACGTCGAGCGTCTTGAGGAGCGCGCGCACGGCCTGCGCCTCCGCTGCGGTGCCGTAGAGGATGAGGGATTGGCTGTCGGCGACGCAGGTGACGCGCGCGGCGCTCGCGGTCAAGCTTTCGCTCGACTGTGCTCCTGCTTCATGCGAAATGGTTGAAGGGGCGGTTTCTTTTTCACCATGAGTACTATTCTCTTTTTTTTCCGGGATTCCTGCCTGGGGGAGAGATAAATTTACGGCAGCGGCGAGGCGCGCAGGCGATCCGTAGCGGATGGGGAAGACGTAGGTGCGCCGGAGGGCGCTGGGAGGCGCGCTTGCAGCGGCGATGAAGAAGGTGTCCCCCTGGCGCTCGAGCGTGAGGCCGTACATCTCCGCCATCTTTTCGAGGAAGAGGTCGGGCTCGAGCGTGGTGTCGATGGTGACGCGGCCTGTGACAGCGCTGTCGAGCACGAGGCCATAGCCGCCGAGGCGCGCGGCAGCGTGCAGGGCGTCGGCGAGGTCGGCGTCGACGAAGCGGAGCGTGACAGGCGCCGCGGCGGCGGGCAGCGGCAGGGCGAGCGCGAGGGTGAGGGCGGCGAGGAGGGACACGCGGCGGAGGGCGGTTCGCATGGGAGCTCCTTTCTCTTTGGGGGAGGCGCGGAAAGGGGAGGCGATGGGGAAGCGCGTGCGGGGGTTAGTAGCCCGGCAGGGAGAGGGCGCGCGTGCCGTGCGCGTCCGTGAGCGTGACGGTATGGTCGCCGATGGTAGTGACGGTCGCGTCGCCGACGGGGGCCCCGACGAAGACGAGGTGCGTCTGCGTGCCGTCGTCGATGGTGGCGGCGGCGGTGCCAGGGCCCTGCGTGATGCCCTTGAGCGTGAGGGCGGGCGCTGGGGGCGGGGCGGGTGTCGCTTCGCCTGGTGCGCGCGCCTGCGCGGTGCGCGAGGCGGGCGGTGTCGCGGTGCCGCTCGATGATGCCTCTGCGGGCGGCGGTGCGCTGAGGTCCGTGCGCGTCTCGTGCACACTGGAGAAGGGGTCCGTGAGCGGCTGGTCCGAGCGGGCGGCATCGGCGCCGATAATCTTCGTCACGGGGGCGCGGGTTGGCTTGGTCGCGGCGGCTGGTGCCGCCTTCGTGCGCGCGGGCGGCGTGGTGGTCTCCGCCCGGAGGTCAGAGATGTACCAGACGAGGAGCAGGCAGGCGGCGAGTGCGAGGGGGCGGGCGTGGGCGCGCAGGAAGGGGGGAAGGTCGCTTGGGGTCATGGGGGTCTCCTTTGGGCAGCGGTCGCCGACGCGTGGATAGGGCGTGGACAGAGGCGGCACGCGCGCACGAAGTGATGCGGGGAACGTGCCTGTGTCCATGCCGCGTTAGTCGTTTCGCATGAGGTCGGCGATGGAGATGGAGGGCTTTGGCTGTACGGCGCCCTGGGCGGGCTCCGCGGGCGGCGGCGTGAGGCCGAGCGCCTCGCTGAGGCTCTTGTAGCGCGGGGCGGCGGTCGATGCACCCGTGGCCGCGGTGTCCCCTGCGCCCGCGGGGTTCGCGCTCGTCCCGGTGCCCGGGGCGGCTGCGCCCGCAGCGCTCGCGGCTGCTTCCGCCTCCCGGGGAGTCGCGCCCGCGCCTCTGGTGCCTGTCCCTGCCGTCTCGGTGGCGGTGGCGGGTGCGGATCCCCCTGCCGCGGCGAGCGCGTCCCCAGCCGCCCCGGAGGAGGCGAGCGGCGTGAGCTTGACGGCGAGGGAGTCGCCGTTCTTGAGCGGTGCGGTGAAGTCGGCGGGGGCGCCGTTGACGAGGATCTGCGCGCTCACGCGGCTCGTGGCGGCGGGCGGCTCGAAGCCGACGGCGGCGAGTGCGTCGCTCACGGTCGTCGCCGTGCGCTCCGATTTCTCATAGAGGACGTCGGCGCCTTCGTGGAGCGGCGTGTCGGGCGTCGCGGGCGCGCCGTCCAGCTTGAGCCTGAGCGCGGCGGAGGGGATCTTGTGCTCCATGCCCTCGTAGTAGATGACGAGCGCCGCGTCGAGTTCATTGATCCCGAGTGCGTCGCCGAGCGTGGGCGCCGCGCCCTCCTCGTACGTCAGACGGTCGCCCTCGTGGATGGGCAGGGAGAGCGAGGCGGGGAGGTCGTTCGCGCGCAGGACGGGCGTGCTGAGGTAGGACGTCTCCTCGCCGTTCAGGTGATAGCGGAGGCGGCGTCCCTGCGGCGGCAGGCCGCAGGCGCGCAGTGCCTCGCCGACGCTCGCGGGCATGCGGCTCGTGATGGCGTCGCCGTCTTTCAGGAGCTGCTCCGGCGCGGCGTCCTGCTCGTTGACGAGGAGGCGCGCCGTGAGCTCCTTTTGCGTGCCGTTCACGGTGATGTGGAGCGCGGGGAGATCGCCCGTGACGTCTGCGAGGCGCACGGTCGGCGAGGTGCCGTCCTCGCCGCGCTCGACGGTGACGCTGCTGCCGCTCTTGATCTCCGTGTCGAGCGTCGCGTCCTCCCCGTCGATGCGCAGGTGCGCGAGCGTGCCGAGCGTGCCGGGGAACGAGCGCGTCTTGCCGTCTATGGTCACCATGAGCGCGAGGCCGGGGCGGCCGTTCCATTTGCGCAGGCGGATGCCGGCATTGAGGAGGGCGTCGGAGACCGTGAGCGTGCGGAAATTGAAGAGGTTCTGCTCCTCGCCGTTGACGGTCACGCGCAGGAAATGGAGCGTGTTGAGCGAGGCGATCTTGAGGATGCCGAGCGGCGTGACGGCGTCCGGGGAGTGGAGAACCTCCGGGATGTCCTCGAGCCCTGAGACGTCCTGCGGCTGGCGCACGGCGACGCGGTTTTCCGGCAGCTCGAGCGCCTCGGCGACGTAGTCGCGCAGCATGGGCGTGAGGGCGCCGCCGCCGACGAGCATGACCGCCTGCGGCGCCTGCCCGTTGAGCCGCGTGATCTCGGAGGCGATGGAGCCCGCGAGGTCGCGGATCTGGGGCAGGATCGGCTTGAGGACCTCCTGGGGCGAGAGGTTGTACTCGGCGCCGAGGATGTCGGTAAAGGACGCGCCCTCGCCGGACGACGCCTGCCGCTTGATCGTCTCCGCGACGTTGAAATCGAGCAGGAAATTGCGGCTGATCGCCTCCGTGATCTCATCGCCCGCCTTCGGCACCATGCCGTAGGCGATGACGGAGCCGTCCTTCGTGATGGCGATATCGCTCGTGCCGGCGCCGATGTCGACGAGCACGAGGTTCAGGTGGCGCATCGTGGGAGGGATGAGCACGTTGATCGCGGCGATCGGCTCGAGCGTGAGCGCCTGCATGGCGAGCCCCGTCGCCTCGAGCGCCGACTGCATGGAGTCGATGACCTGCCGCGGCAGGAACGTCGCGATGACCTCGGCGCGCGCGAGGTCGCCGCGCTGGCCGACGAGGCTTTTCAGCTCACTGCCGTCGAGTTCGTAGCGGATCGTGCTGTAGCCGACGCAGTAGTAGTGTGTCGGATCGTCGACGGTGTGCGAGGCGGCGAGTTTCGCCTGCGCCGCCTGCACGCCGGCGAAGTCGAGGTCGCGCTCGTCCGCGGCGCTGATGACGCCCGCGATCTGCTTTTCCGCCGTCGCGGTCATCGTGTAGAGCGCGCGGCCAGCGGCGGCGACCGCCGCGCTCCTCAGCGGGCCGACGTCCTTCTCGAGCTTCTCCTTGACGGCGCGGATGACAGCGGCGACCTGCGGCACATCGTGAATCTGCCCGTCGAGCATGGCGCGCGTGGCGTGCTCCTGCCGCTCCGTCGCGACGATCTTCAGCGTGTCGTCCTTCTGCTTGAGCGCGGCGATGCCGATGACGCTGCGCGTGCCGATGTCGAGCGCGAACAGCAGGTCCTTGCGCTGCGTGCGCGGCTTCGACGGGCGCGCGGTCGTCTTCTTCGCCGTGCGGCGCCGTTTCGTCGTGCTCGCTTTCTTGGAACGCGCGCGCTTCGGCGCCGCAGTCGGCGTCACCGTAGGATTCGTTTCGTTGATCTCTGGCATGAGGCATGCTCCTTTATTGCGATTCTATGCTGCAAGAATTTTCTCGTAGAAAAAAGGTTATTGTATTTATTTCGCGAATACTTCTATAGAATCCTGTTTGTAAAAGGAAAAAAGAAGAACAAATACAGCGGAATGGGTGATGGGTATGTCAGGCAATAAAGAAGTCATCACGGGCAGCGACTTCAAGCGCATGGTCATGGGCGCGTACAGCGAGTTCCTGCTCGAATACGAGAACATCAACGCACTCAAGGGCGGCGGCACGCTCCCCGGTACCCATATCCTGCGCACGATGGGAGCGGCGGTTCAGCCGCTCGCGGACACGAAAGACGACGGTATCGGCGGCCTCTCGCGGCGCGTGGCGTCGGCGGCGGTCTTCGGCGCACGCGGCGCGTCGGGCGTCGTGCTCGCACAGCTCTTCCGCGGCATCGGCAAAGGACTCCTCGGCAAGTACAACGCGACGAGCTCTGAGTTCGGCAAGGCGTTCCAGTACGGCATCCTCTACGCGCAGCGCGTGCTCCCCGACGAGCAGGAGCGGCCGATCATCACGGTCGCCAAGGCGGTCGCCAAGGGCGCCTATCACGCCGTGCGCGCGAACGTCCCCATCACGGAGATCCTCGCTGCTGCCATCGACGCGGGCGAGGACGCGCTCATGCGCATCGGCAGGGAGGACGCGGGCGCGCGCATCATGTTCTCATTCTTGAGCGGCTGCATGAAAGGACTCGACGGCAATTTTGTCTCGCCGGGTATGAGCCTCTCCCTCGGGCTCGAGGCGCAGTCGGGCATGCCCGATCCGCGCGCGGACAAGGTCGCGCCCTACTGCCTGCAGTTCCGCGTGAAGAACGCGAACACCGACACCGACGCCCTGCGCCGTCAGCTCAAGGAGCTCGCGGACTTCGTCCAGCTCACGCGCCAGCACGGTGGCGTCGCGATCCACCTGCACACGGACCACCCCGGCGCCGTCCTCGAGCAGGCCGTCGGCTGGGGGCCGCTCCGAGACATGCGCGTGACGAACATGAGCGAGACGCACGCACTCACGCCGCAGGACGCCGTGATGCCCGTCGCGACTGTCGCCGTGGCGGACGGGGAGGACGCGGCGCGCGCGTGGCAGCGCGCCGGCGCTACGATCGTCGTCGCGGGCAGCCCTGCGGCATGCCCCTCGGTCTCGGAGCTCGTGAACGCCGCGCACAGCGATCTCGCCGACGCGTACGTCCTCGTCGCCGCGAGCCGCGACTATCGTCTCGTCTTCGAGCAGGCGCGCCGCCTGCTCGGCGGCCGCGTCGAGCTCGTGCTCACGGAGAGCGAAGACCAGGCGAAAAAGGCCCTCGCTGCCTTCGACGGCGCGAAGACCGCCAGGGAAAACGCCGCCTCCATGAAGGCGGCGGCAGATGCATGAAAGAAGCTGCTGCTCAGCACCAGATCGGTGCCGGGCAGCAGCTTTTCTCATATCATCCATGGACATCTGTACTTTACAACGTTACACAACCGTGGTATAATGTAGACGCCGCAAGGTGGTCAGATAAATAATACTTCACGAATACTTCATGTACGGAGGGGATTATTTATGGCAATCAAGACTGTGGAAATGGACCGACGCGACAGCGCATGCTATCGCAAACTCTTGAAAAGAGGAGGATTCCTGTCAGCCAGCTATCTGTCCGTCTCAGGACTCGATGTGGCGCGGCTGAAGAAACTCGCGCAGCAGGGCAAGCTCGACGCCGTCCGCTGCGCCATCGGCAAATCCATCAGGTGGTACTACCGGGAGCAGCAGGCAGAACTTGCTCACCTGCGCGGCGAAGTGTGAATCAGGTAAGGCTTGGGATCGACAGGGGGATGTCGGTTCTATTTTTTTGCCCTGCGATGATCTTGAAGCCGTCTTTTCCATCAATCAGAAGTCATCACTGCTTGCCCCTTCCCCACACATTCTGATGGAGTGACGGCTTTTCTAACTATAAAAGAGGATGTGAGGGGAATTTCCTAGCGCCAAGGAGTGATTCATGATATACTTAGGAAGTTAAACACTATGGTTTTCTTGGAGGAGTGTCGAAATGAGACGTACGCGCCGTCCGAAGCGCAGTTATCGCCGGGTCAAGTGGCTGGCGTTCTTCCTGCTCGTGCTCGTGGGCATCGGTCTCTTCTGGGGCTTTGGCGGCCTGCATGGGCGGGGCGGGCGCGGCAGTGCGCCGGGGATGATGGCGGGGGATCATACGGTCCATGTCATGATCCTCGGTGTCGATCAGCGCGCGGACGATGTCGGCAGAAGTGACACGCTCATGGTCGCGACGCTTGATACAGAGAGCGGCAAGGGCTCGCTGCTCTCCGTGCCGCGCGACACGCGCCTCGCCATCGAGGGGCACGGCTACGACAAGGCGAACCATGCCTATGCGTTCGGCGGGCATGCGCTGAGCCAGTCGGCGGTGGAGAAGCTCCTCGGCGTGCCGATGGATCATTACATCATCGTGAACACGAGCGCGTTCGAGCGCATCATCGATGCGATCGGCGGCGTCGATATCGACGTGGAGAAGCGCATGCACTACGAGGACCCGTGGGATGACAACGGCGGCCTCGTCATCGACCTCTATCCGGGCGAGCAGCACATGGATGGCAAGAAGGCGATCCAGTACGTGCGCTACCGCGACGGCGAGGGCGATATCGGCCGCATCGGGCGGCAGCAGAAGTTCATGAAGGCCGTGCTCGAGAAGGTCATCTCGCCGGAGATCCTGCCGCGCCTGCCGAAGCTCGTCGAGGAGGTCAGCTCCGCTGTCAAGACGGACATGAGCCTCCCGGAGATGCTCGATTTCGCGAAGCGTCTGAAGGCCATCCACGACGCGGGGCTCAGCGCCGACATGGTGCCCGGGAAGCCCGCGTACTACGAGGACATCAGCTATTGGATCCCCGATATCGTCGCGACGCGGCAGATGCTCGCAGACGAGCTCGGCATCGAGTTCACGCCGGAGTTGCGCGCGGCGGCGGAGGCGGCGGCTGCGGAGTACAAGGCGGCGCTGCCGAAGGGGCTCACGGTCGCGGGCGGCGAGCAGAAGAAGGCGACGACGGATACGGGCGGCGAGGACGCGCCGATGAAGCCGCAGGAGATCACCGTCATGGTCATCAACTCGAGCGGCATCAACGGCGCGGGCGCGCAGGTCGCCGACATCCTCAAGCGCAAGGGCTTCCGCATCTCGAGCGTCGAGACGGGGCGCACGGACGCGAAGGAGAAGACGAGCATCACGACGTCGGCGCGCAATACGGACGTGTTCTACGGCATGCCGTTCCCGTGCATCATCATGGACGGCGGCAGTTCGAACCAGGCGGTCGTGAACATCGGCCGCGATTACAAGAAGAAATGATGCGCGCGGGCGCCTCTTCCCTCTTGTGCGGGCAGCGGACAAAGGGCGCCGCTGCCCGTTTTGCGTGGAGGGACGCGGCATGGGCGCCGCGCGCTTGCTTTTATAGGAGAGAAGACTTTTGGGAACGCTAAAGGTGACAGGGCTCGCGAAATCGTTTGGCATCGACGAGCTGTTCAAGGATGTGAGCTTCGAGGTCACGCGCGGGGACAAGGTCGGCTTCGTCGGCGCGAACGGCGCGGGCAAGTCGACGCTCATGCGCTGCCTCATGGGGCAGGAGGAGGTCGACGCGGGGGAGATCCGCTGGGATACGAACGACACGATCGGCTACGTCGAGCAGACGGCGGCGTTCCACGGCGGCACGCTCTACGAGGAGTTTCGCTCGGCGTTCGACGACATCATCGCGCTCGGCGCGAAAAAGGCGGCGCTCGAGCAGGAGCTGAAGCGCGTGCAGGACGAGGAGACGCTCGCGGCGTACAGCCGTACGCTCAACCGCTTCGAGAGCCTCGGCGGCTACGACTACGAGAGCCGCCTGCGCCGCGTCGCGTTCGGCCTCGGCTTCACGGAGGAGGATTTCAAGAAAGACGTCGAGCATTTTTCCGGCGGACAGAAGACGCGCATCTGCCTCGCGAAGGCGCTCATGCGCGAGCCGGATTTCCTCTTCCTCGACGAGCCGACGAACCATCTCGATATCGGCATGACGGAGTGGCTCGAGTCGTTCCTGCGCGACTATCGGGGCGGCGTGCTGCTCATCAGCCATGACCGCTATTTCCTCGACCGCGTCGCGACGCGCATCCTCGAGCTCGACCACAAGACGGTCACGGACTACGAGGGGAACTACAGCTATTTCCTGCGCGTGAAGCACGACCGCCGCGCGGCGCTCGCCTCCGCCTACGAGAAGCAGCAGGCGCACATCAAGAAGACGGAGGAGTACATCCGCCGCTACAAGGCGGGCATCAAGAGCAAGCAGGCGCGCGGCCGGCAGAGCCAGCTCGACCGGCTCGAGCGCATCGTGCTGCCGCCGGAGGACGCGAGCTTCAACTATTTTGCGTTCCACAAGCCGCCGGAGTGCGCGGAGCGCGTGGCGGAGCTCGAGGATGTCTCGTGGCGGTACGGGGAGCATACGATCTTCTCCCACGTCGACCTGCTCATCCGCCGCGGGGACGGCGTGGCGCTCGTCGGGCCGAACGGCGCGGGCAAGACGACGCTGCTGCGCGTGCTCGTCGGCGAGCTCACGTCGCCGACGGGACGTGTGAAGCTCGGCAGCCGCGTGAAGCTCGGCTATTTCTCGCAGCAGCATGAGGGACTGCACATGGAGCGCTCGATCCTCGACGAGCTGCTCTACGAGTTCGGCATCGAGGAGGAGCAGGCGAGGAAATACCTCGGCGCGTTCCTTTTCCACGGCGATGACGTGCTGCGCCGCATCGGCGATCTTTCCGGCGGCGAGCAGTCGCGCGTCGCGTTCCTCAAGCTCATGCTCACGGGCGCGAATTTCCTCGTGCTCGACGAGCCGACGAAC